>JBCCZL010000228.1:0-13825 GCA_039187775.1 Myxococcota bacterium | reverse complement strand
TGCTCAGGAGCGCTTGGGCCATCGCCTGATCGGTGAGGAGCACCGGAAAGCGCTGACTTCGCCAGGCCTCCTCGTGTAGCTCGGTAAACCCGGTGAGCCGCTCGCCGAAGGCATGGTGCGCCGAATCGCCCGGCTCACGGAGGAGCAGCCGAATCGGTTCGCCGGAGCCCCACGTGGTTTTGCTCCCGTCGAAGATCGAAAAGAGCGCGTCGGGGGTCAGGCTCGCGTCGGCCCCGGTGGGGTGGGCGGCGACCGCCACCGCCACTCGGGCATAGAGAATCAGCTCGAGGCCCTCCGCTTCTTCTGGCGTCGGTGCCCGCGACACGAGCCCAATGTCCACCGCG
Source organism: Myxococcota bacterium (assembly GCA_039187775.1). GTDB lineage: Bacteria > Myxococcota_A > Polyangia > Polyangiales > JBCCZL01 > JBCCZL01. The sequence goes on along the minus strand of JBCCZL010000228.1, from coordinate 13,481 downwards.
CCATCTTTGACGGCCGCGATGCCGCCCGCACTCCCGATGCTGGGGTGTACTCGCACGCGAATGTCCGGGCGGGACTGTCGGAAGTGCCGGGCAAGGACCCGAGTGAGGGGAAGGTTGCTTCCCGAACCCGCCAGGGTGACTTCGTTCGGATCGGGGTCGCCAGATAGTGTGGTCTCGACGGGCTCTTCTGGCGGGGTTGGCGAGCGCTCGGCGGCACCGATCAGGGCTGCGCAGAGCCCGAGAGCGGCCAGGGCGGCGCCGATCGCAGAAATCCACGGGAGGCGGGGCACTGCCCCAGCATGCGCGAAAAACCGCTCCGCGCCCATGTGGAGACCTGGCCGGATCGGCTACGCCTCGAAGTTGACCGGCGCGGGCGCTTCGCCGATGGTTTTCTTACCGATGAAGCAAAAGGCGCTCCTCATCCTCTGCTTCCTGCTCGTCGCTCCGCTGGTTCAGGCGGACCCGCCGCCGTGGCTTGCCCGCCGCACCCGCGGCCTTCGTCCAAACCTCCTCGCGAACGCTCGGGTCCAACCCGAAGATTGGCCCGAGGAGCCGGCCAGCCCCGAGGAAGTGGATCCGGAGCGGTTTGCCGGCGCGCTCAATGAGCTCTGCGGCTGGATGCCGCCGGGGCGCCCGCTCCGCTACGCGACCTGGACCCTCCGCTATGCCGAGGAGTTTGACCAGGACCCGTTTCTTCTCGCCGGCTTGGTCTACCACCGAACGAGCGGTGGTTGCCGCCCCGGCGAAGTCGGGGAGTTTGGCGAACTGGGGCTGACCCAAATCCGCCGCGACATGCACGCCGACTTTGTGCGAAGTGGCGTGTACACCTATCGGATCAAACACGGGGAGCGGTGGGAAGACAAGACGCGGTTGCTCGACCGGTTTCCCTTCGCCGGCCCTCGGATTCGACGCGCCGAGGAGAACCTCTACTTCGCTGCCGCCCTGCTCTCGATTTACGAGGAGCAGGATGAGTCGATCCACGCCGCGTTCCACCACCAGGTGCCGCACCGCCATCACGTGTCCCACTTTGTGTGGGGCGACCGGGTGCTCAGTCAGCGAGATGAAGACTATGTGTTCGTCGCTCGTCGTCGGCTCCTTTATTACTACGGGGCCATCGAAGCCTTGCCGCCGGTGGAGCGGATGGGTGTGACCTTCGGTTCGCCGCTCGACGGTGGGCCCCGGGTGGTGAGCAGTGGCCTTGGGAGTTCGCGGGACGGCGGTTCGCGGCGGCACCGCGGAATCGACCTCGAGTCGCTCCCTGGCGAGCCGATCCGGGCGATCGCAGCGGGAACGGTGGTGTTTGCGGGAGTGGACCTTCCCGGTCGCCACGTGCATCGCCAGATGCGTCCCCATCAGTACGACCAGGTGCCGCGCGACGAGCTCGGCAACGGTGGCCGGTTTGTGTGCATTCGCCACTTTCGCGAACCGGAGGAGCCACTTCGGTCCTGCTACATGCACCTCGAAACAGTGAACCTTTCGGCCGGGGACGAAGTCCGGCGCGGGGCGCTGGTGGGTACGGTGGGTCGCACCGGCATGCAGCGCTCGGCGGCCCATCTCCACCTCGAGCTCCACGCGCCCGAGGAAGTGCTCGACGCGTCAGAGGTGCTTGCGGGACTGGTCATCGGGGACCCATCGGCCGTGCCCGAGCGGTAGCGGACGGGTTCGGTATTCGCCGCACTTCGCCAAATCGTGTGCGGTCTCCCATCGAACGACTCGATGATTCCGTCGCGGGTAGGGTGGTGCGAAAGGCCGAGGCCCAATCCGCTGGCCCCAAGCTGCTTGACGACGCTCCGCTCCCTTCCGAGGTCAAAGCCTGCGGCCTTGACGGCTGAGGGCTCCCATGGCTGACTGACCCCACCGTGGCCGACGCAGCAACGATCCCGGCCGTCACGGCCGAATCGAAAGATGTCCCCGTCCGCGGGACGTGGCTCTCTCGGGTCGTGTGGCTCTTTCTTTTCGCGCCGCCAGCGGCGGTCTTCTACACCGCGGCTACGCTGACCCCGAGCCTCGAGGGACACGGCACCCACACCCAGCTGGGGCTTCCGCCCTGTGGGTTCCTCGTGATGACCGGCCTTCCGTGTCCAGGCTGCGGTCTCACCACCTGCTTCTCTCACATGGTCCGGGGCGAGTTTCTTTCGGCGACGGCCGCCAATCCGTTCGGCGTCATGCTGTTCTTGGTGTCCACCGCCTGCATGGTGACGGCGTTCATCGGAATGATCCGAGCCCTGCCCGTTCTCGAGACCCTCGACCGACTGAAGGCCGACAAGTGGGCGATGCTCCTCGCCGCCTCGTCGTTGACGGTGTGGCTGGTGAAAGTGGTGACCCTTACGAGCGGGCTGTGATTGCCGCACTGATCAGCTGATGCCGCCTGCCGCTGCGCGAGACTCGCTGGATGTGGGCGAGGTCGTTGCCGGACGCTACCTCGTGCAGGGCTCGCTCGGTACCGGGGGAATGGCGGAGGTGTACCAGGCGGTCGATCAGGCCGGAGGCGCCGAAGTCGCCCTGAAACTGCTTCGCCCGGAGATTGCGAACAACACCGAGGCGGTGGAACGACTGAAGCGTGAGGGCGAGGTTCTGAAAGAGCTGAACAACCCCGCGATCGTGCGCCTCGAGACGTTCGGAAAGCTCGAGGACGGCCGCATTTTTATTGCGATGGAGCTCCTCAGAGGGGAGACCTTGGGCGAGCGGATGCGGCGAGAGAAGATGCTCGACCCCAAGTCACTCTGCCCGATCGTGGCTGGCGCGTGCGCGGGTCTGGCGGCGGCTCACGAGCAACGGATCATTCATCGCGACCTCAAGCCCGATAATCTCTTTCTTCAGGACACCGAACACGGGATGCAGGTGAAGCTCCTCGACTTCGGGATCTCCAAGGTCTACGGAAGCGAACGCCTGACCCAAACCGGCGAGGTGTTGGGCACGCCTCGTTACATGGCGCCGGAACAGCTCGCCGCCGAACGCGACATCGACGGGCGTACCGATGTGTACGCGATGGGCGTTCTGCTCTACGAGGCGATCTCGGGCCACCCTCCGTTCGTTGCCACGACCCCGACCGATCTCATCGTGGCGATCCTCAACGGCAAGGTAAATCCGCTCCGTTCGTTCGTTCCCGATGTGTTGCCGGAGGTGGAAGCGGTGGTGGCGCGAGCGATGGCTCGCGCGAGGGAAGCCCGCTATGCGACGGCCGGCGATCTTGCCGAGGCCTACATCGATGCCGCCTCGCCCCCCACGCCGCGGACTTCCCACATGGCCGCGCGCGAAGGGATGGCGACCGCGCCCCTTGGAAGCATGAACGCAGCCGAAGTTCTGCCGGCGCCGGCGCCGCCACCAGCGGCGGAGGACCCCAAGGCGGCGATGCGTCCGGGGACCTTCAGCGAGCTCCACGATAAAAAAGCGCCGGTGCGGCGACCTCGGCAAGAGATGGAGGCGGTGCCCGTGCTTCCGGAGGGGCCTTCGCTCGAGACTTCACCGGAGCGGTCGAAGGCCGGAGATGCGCTCGGCACAGAGACCCCGGACGCAGCTGCCCCACAAGCAGCCACCCCGCAAGCAGCCACCTCGCAAGCAGCCACCCCGCAAGCAGCCGCCCCGCAAGCAGCCGCCCCAGACCCGGCGGCCACCCGACCCCAAAAGCCGATGCGGAGGGCTGCCCCCGCGGAAATGAGCGGCGAGTACCGTCTCCCGACGAAGCGTGCGCCTCGAGCGATGTTGATCATCGGTGGCGTGCTCGCGGGTGCGTTCACCGCTGGCCTCGTGATCCTCGTGCTGAAGCTTCTCGCCGCGGACGACTCGCCCGCGCCGATCGGCGCCCCTCCCGACAGCGAGCAATCCAACTAACGTCTACGCCCCAAGCGTCGAGTGGCCGCACAGATGAGCGATCGGTTCGAGGTAGTCGGCTTCGACATGCTGGGCTATGGCAGGTCGGCAAAGCCGAGAGGATCTCACAACGAATACTCTGTGTTTAGGCAGGCAGATCTTGCCGAAGCGGTGATGGAAAATCCGAACCATCGAACTCCTGACCGTCACTCGAGCGGAGCACGCCGGCAGTTCGCGAGGGCGGTCGAGAGAAGGTCATTGCCGTCGCGAGCCTGGTCCGTGTACAACGCGGCCGCCCCGAGGCGGAGCTGGGGAACCGGATCGATATTGGCGGCCCAGAGCTCGGCGCTTTTGTGCCGGTGCCGGATTCGTTCCAGCACGACGTCGGCCCCCTTTCGGTCGGTTTCCGGCAGAAGGAGGGTGAACTCGCCGAGGTCGGAGCGGAACATGTGGTCCACCCCGCGAATGCACGATCGAAGGCCTGCCGCGAGCTGAACGAGGACGCCATCCACGCCTTCCTGTCCCATCGACTCCGATAGGCCGCTCATGTTCGCGACCTGCACGACGACGCAGGTGAGCGGGTGGTCATAGCGACTCGCCCGCGTGTATTCGTAGTCGGCGCTGATCAGGAGCTGCTGACTGGTTCCCGCCTTGGTGAGCGGATCGATGACGTCCGGGCTTTGCGAGGTGCGAATCTGCGTCTCCGCGTTCTTGAGGCGGAGCGCGTTTCGAATCCGCTGCTGGATCTCGAATACCCGGAAGGGTTTCGTCACATAGTCTTCCGCGCCGAGCTCGATGCCCTTTTCCCGAGCTTCCACATCTCCCGTCGCGGTGACGACGATGACCGGGATATCCATAAGATCCCGGTCGCCTTTCATGATGCGAAGAACGTCGAAGCCACTTCGCACCGGCATATCGAGATCGAGGAGCACCAGGTCGGGCCGTTCGCGGGCGACCACCACGAGAAGCTCACCTCCGTCGGCCGCGGAGCGCACCTTGTATCCCGCGGCTTCGCAGAGCTCTTGAAGCAGCCTCAGGTTGAATGGGTCATCGTCGGCGACGAGGATGACCGAGCTCATGGTCCGCCCCGATTCCAAAGTTCGTCCAGCCCATACGCCTGTACCTTTCGGATCAAGTTCCGGCGGCTGATTCCGAGTTCCTCGGCGGCGCGGGTCTTGTTCCCTTTGGCTCGGCGCAAGCCCTGAAGGATCATCTTCCGCTCGAGAGACTCGACCGCATCGGGGAGCGTACCGCTTGGCACGGCCACATTCTCGGTACTCTCTCGAGCGTTCACGATTTGCTTACCGCCGTTTCGAATAACCGGCGTGAGATGCTCCTCGTCGATCACCGCTTCGTCTCCGGACAGAACCCAGAGCCGCTCGATCTCATTTTCGAGTTCTCGCACATTGCCGGGCCAGTCATGCGTCATGAGCTTTTCGAGTGCCCGCTGACTGAGCACCTTCTCGCGCCCATCGCGCTTGGCGAGGCGGGCCATGAAGTGTTCGGCGAGGAGGGGAATATCGCCCTTTCGATCTCGGAGCGCGGGCACCCGGAGCGCGACCACGTGAAGCCGATAGTAGAGATCCTCTCGGAACTCGCCGCTCTTCTTCATCGCGGCAAGATCGCGGTTCGTGGCGGCGATGATCCGAACATCGACCTTCTTCGGCTCGGTCCCGCCGACCGGCATGAACACGCTTTCCTGAAGCACTCGGAGGAGCTTCACCTGAAGCGCCGGTGACATGTCGCCCACTTCGTCGAGGAAGAACGTGCCGCCGTCGGCCACTTCGAAGAGACCGGGTTTGTCGCTTACTGCGCCGGTGAACGACCCGCGCCGATGGCCGAAGAGCTCACTCTCGAGAAGGTTGTCGTTAAACGCGCTGCAGTTGGTGGCGACGAAGCGCTTTCCCGACCGGCTCGACTGTTCGTGGACCGCCTTGGCGACGAGCTCTTTGCCCGTGCCGTTTTCGCCGGTGATCAGGATCGTCGCGTTGCTGCCCTTGATCCGATCGAGGAGGCGCGCCAGCTCTCGCATCGGCGGACTCGCGCCGACGATTCCATAAAACGCGGTCTTGCCTTCCTCGGCCTCCCGGGGCGTCAGCTCCATGGCCTGCGCGACCTGGACCGCGGCGGCGTCCACTCCCTGCTTGGCGACGCGGTCGTCGGCGCGGCGTCCTTCAACCGTCAGCGTGACCCGGGTTCCGTCGGCAAGGTGGGTTTCGGCCTTCGCATGCTTCGGACTCTCGGGGGTGGGGCTGCTGCTCATGGTCGCGCCGACGCTACCACGACGACAGGTGCCTTTCGAGACTTGTCGTGCCGGAATGTCACACTGCGTCAGGATTGCTCGGTTCGTCTGCGTTCGACCAATCTTTTTGATGGGTTACGGCGAGACTCCGGAGCGCGGTTCGCGTGTTCGAAGGCGTGGTTTTGCCGTCGGAGTGGCGTCGGTTCACCACCGCGAGGATGGTGTTCACCCGGTCTGCATCGAGGACGTCGGCAGCCTCGGGTTGATTCACTCGAAAGTTCAGTGGGCACCACGTGATCTCTCGGTCTTGTCCGCGGGCAAGGACCGCGTCGGGGGGGATGACGGCTTCCGGATAGGAGAGAGGCAGGCCCTGCGTACGACACACCAGCGGACGGGCCGGATAGATCGCGCAGGCGCCGTCCCCGCGAAGAAACGCGCATCGGTCGGCGGAGATCTCGAGCTCCACCGGATGGTGCCGAAGGTAGGTTTCAATCGCGTCCGCCTCGACGCGGCAGACGGTGAGCTCGACACGGCAACACTCGGAGCAGCCTCGTCGACACTGGATCGCGTCGGCGCGTCGCGCCTCGGTTTCGGACCGAAAGGCCTCGACGTTCTGGACGAGCTCTTCATACTCGCGATTAGCGGTCATGGGGGGACTCAGGAGCGATGAGCCAAGGCCGGTCCGCCTGGAAGACCGGTGAGTAGGCAGTAGCAGATTTTCCATGGGCTTTCTCTCCGATCTTCTCTACGCGATCGTCCTGGTCGGGGTGCTCATCTTCGTTCACGAGTTGGGCCACTTCACGTGGGCCAAGGTCTTCGGAGTGAAGGTGCTGCGCTTCAGCCTCGGCTTTGGGCCGCGGATCGCCGGCTTCCGTCGTGGAGAGACCGAATATGTGATCGCAGCGCTGCCGTTCGGGGGCTACGTCAAGATGCTTGGCGAGCATCCGAGCGATGTGATCCGGGAGGAAGACGACGGGCGCGCGTTTAACCATCTGCCGCTCTGGAAGCGAGTGGTGATCGTGAGTGCGGGGCCCGCGACCAACCTCATATTTCCGCTTCTGTTGTTCTTTATCGTCTTTCTTGGAGACGGCCTGGTCCAGCCGCCGGTCGTGGGGATCGTATTTCCCGATCGGCCGGCGGACGGTCGGCTCGAGCCCGGAGATCGGATTCTCTCGATCGACGGAGAAACCGTCGACTCCTTCGACGAGGTGACGTCTATCGTAGCCGCGAACCCGGGCCGTTCCCTGAGCTTTGTCGTGGAGCGGCAAGGGGAGACCGAAGGGATTTCGATCACCCCGGTGCCGACCTTGGTGCCCCGAGAGCCGTATGAGCTCGACTTGGTGGACGAGGTCGGCCGGGTCGGAATCAGTCCGCTCCATCCTGCGCCGGTGGTGGGGGTGACGTCGCCGACGAGTCCCGCCGCGTCTGCGCGCATGCGCCCCTTCGATGTTGTCGTGGCGGTCGGTGGAAAGAACATCGACCGCTGGGTGGACCTCGAGCGCGCGCTCGAAGGAAATCGGGGAACGCTGGTCCCGCTGACCTATCTTCGGCCCCGGCGCGTCGAGAACGCGCTCGGGGGGTTTGTGGAGCTCGATGTCTACGAACCGCACGTTGCGACCCTCACGCCCGACGTCGGCGACGGACCGGCGACCGCGCGCGCCGGCCTCGAGCCCGCCGATCTCTACGTGAGCCACGTGTTTGCTCGCTCGCCGGAGCACCGAATGGGCCTTCTTCCGGGCGACCGGATTCTCAGCCTCAACGGAGAGCCGGTGAAGATGTGGACGCAGTTCATCGACGCCCTTCAGCGCGGCCAAGATCAGGAACACCGGCTCCGCTGGCGTCGCGGTGGCGAGATAAAGAATGGAACGTTTCGCCTTCGCCATGAGCGCGGAGTCAATCAACACGGTCAGCCCTACGACCGGTACGCGGTGGGAATGCGGAACTGGGTGCCCACGGTCCGCGAGGCCCCGATCGACAATCCCCACGTGGTTGTGCACGCCGCATCGAAGGCGTTTGCGTCGACGTGGGAGCTCGTCGAGGTCACCGTTACCGCGGTGGTGCGGCTGCTCCAGGGCAAGCTGAGTGTGGGAACGATCGGTGGCCCCCTCACGGTTTTCGAGGTGGCGGGACAGGCGGGCCGAGAGAGCACCCGGGACTACCTCGCGGTGATGGCGTTTGTCTCGATCAACTTGGGGCTCATCAATCTGCTCCCGATTCCGCTCCTCGACGGGGGGCACCTGATGATTTTTCTCATCGAGGCAGTCACCCGCCGAAAGCTCAGCGTCAAGGTGCGGCAGGCCGCGGCGCTCGTCGGGTTGGTGGCGCTCCTCCTGCTGACGGTGCTCGCCTTCAAGAACGATATCGAGCGGCAATGGCCAGACATTAGCGAGACGTTCGCATCCGATGGTTGACGCCTCCGATGGCTGGGGATGCCTCCAATCGGTGGCGCTCACGGACAAAGCCTTGCATGGATGAAGCCTTCTATGGGTGACGCCCGAACTGCGGCGCTCCATGCGCTCTTTCGCGTGGCGCACCAATCGGCGTTTGCTGCCGCGGCGCTGCAAGCAGAGATTCGTCGCGAGGGGCTCGACCGGCGCGATGCAGCGCTCGCGACCGAGATCGTCTACGGCGCGCTTCGGGTGCTCCCTTCTCTCGACGATGCGATCGCGCCGCACCTCCGGAGTGAGATAGGGCAAGTCGATGCTTTTGCTCTCGCGGCGTTGCGCACCGGTGCGTATCAGCTCCGCCATCTTCGGGCTCCGCCTTTTGCCGCCGTCGACCACGCGGTGGCGGCGGTCAAACGAAAGCGAAGCAAGGCCCTCGCCGGGTTCGTGAACGCGGTTCTGCGCAAGGTCGGCAAACATCGCCCGGAGCATCCGATGTCGCCAACTCGGATCGAGCTTCCGGAGTGGTTGAGCGAAGAACTTCGCGCATCTCTCGGTGAAGATCGGGCCCGAATATTCGTGGAAGCGCGCCCGTTACCGCCTCCGATCGGCCTCCGCTGTCGAAAGGACCGAAGCGCGATCCTCGAACGGCTCGCCGAAGCGCTTCCCGATGCGGAGTTCGTGGGGGGAGCGGCCAGTCCAGTGGCAATTCGCGTTCGGCGAGCGGGCGACCCGTCGGAGCTTCCGGGCTTTGAGGTCGGCGATTTCGTGGTCCAGGAGCAGGGAGCGCAGCTTGTTGGTCTCAGCCTTGGCGCGGTGCCGGGAGAGCGAGTGGCCGATGCCTGTGCGGGACGTGGGGGAAAAACCGCATTGCTCGCGGACGCCGTCAAGTCGAAGGGAGATGGCCCCGACGGTGCGGTGGTGGCCCTCGAACTCCACGAGAGCAAACTGGAGCGCCTCGACACGATGCTTCGTCGCCTGGGCCACGATTTGGTCGAAACCCGGGCCGCCGATCTGACGGTTGGCCTCGCGGGCCTCGAGGATCGGTTCGATCGCGTGCTCGTCGATGCGCCTTGTAGCGGCGTCGGTACGCTGCACCGGCGGCCCGAGCTCTTGCTTCGGACGAGCGAAGGCACGGTTCAGAAGAGCGCGGCCCTGCAAAAGAAGATCCTCGCGACCGCAGCCGGTCTAGTTCGACCCGGTGGAGTGCTCGTTTACGCCGTGTGCTCTCCGCTTCGCGCGGAGGGCGAGGAAGTGGTGGACGCGTTCGGTGCGGCGCACCGGGACTTTCGCCTTGAGCCGCAACCGGTAGGGGACATTGCGCCCGATCCAGACGGCGGCCTTCGAATCGGCCCCTGGATCGACGAGTGTGACGGCTATCAGGCGTTCCGGTTTCGCCGGGTAACCCACCGGCCTTTAGCGCATACTGTAGGGTGATGAACGCGAAGACCCCGCCTGACCTGACGCTCTACGGGTTTTCTTCTTGCCCCTACTGCGCTCGGGTGCAGCGTGCCCTCGACGACCTCGGCCTCGCAGTGCCCTGGCGGAACACGCTCGAAGCCGAGCACCGGAGCGTTCTTGTGGAGGAGACGGGAGGCACTCAGGTTCCCGCCCTCCTCATCGACAACGAGGGTGACATCGAGAATGAGGACAAGGCGAAAATGTCGCGCTGGATGAAGGAATCGGCCGACATCGTCGACTACCTCTACGAGCGCTTCGGCGACGGTCGGCGTGCCCCTCGGAGCTTTCGGCTCGAGCGCTTTGCGACGCCGCTGCTGTGGGGACTCCTTATCGTGGGTGGAGTCGTCGGGGGAACCGGGCAAGGTCTCCTCTGGACACTCGCGTGTAGCCTCGCTGCGGTCCGGAGCGTGCTCCATGGTCGCCGAGCTCGCGCCGGTGCTTTTCTCCACTACACCATCGCAGCGTTGTTTGGGATCGCGGCGGTGTCGGTGGTGGCCGACACCGCCTTCGGCGTGAGCATCGCCTGGTGGTACCTTGCGTTTGGGTTCGTGCTCGCGCTTGCCGTCGCCGCGGTGGCGGCGCGCGTTCAGCGGGGTTCGCAGGTGGCTGGCGGGTCGTCGCCGCCGCCCACCACAACGTAGCGCTCCGCGCTGAGCACGTCGGCTCCGCTCTCAACGCTGACGCGCAGTCGAAGCATCTCGCCGACCAAACATCCCGGCTCCGCAAGGATATAGGCCCAACCCACCAGCGAACGACGGCCTTCCGGATCTTGGGGGTCGAAGATCGCGCGGGTTCGAAGCTCCCGCGGCGCCTCGGTGTCGTCCGCCCGCTGGCTTTCGATGACGAGCATTGCGTCGTCGAGGTCAAACGTCGGCGATGCTTCTGGAACACTCATTCGCACACTCACGTAGACATGCCAGCCACCCTGGGCGCCCCGAACCAGCTCCACGGTATCGCCATCATCGAGCGGCTCAAAGCGCCATGAGCCAGTGCCGAGCTCGAGGGAAGCTTCCGTGGTGGAGGCGGGCTCAGGATCCGTCGCGCAGCCGATGAGCGCGAGGCATCCCGCGAGCGAGATGACAACGCAAAGCGGAGAGGGCCTCATCATCACCGCCGACGCCGAAGGAACAGAACCACCAGGAGGGCGAGGCTCGCGGTTACTCCGATGCCCGAACCCGAGAGTCTTCCGACGCTACAGTTACTGTTCGCCGGAGTCGGTGGGGGGATCGTGGCGTTGTATCCGGTGAGCGTAGTACCGATCGCAGCGACATTGTCGGTGACGGTTTCACCGTCGCCGCTCGTCCCGACGCGAGAGATCCTTGCGTTGGCCGGCATTTCGTCGTTCGTAAACGTCGGCCACTGGTTTCCGGTGCCACGGATCACCTGGCCGTTCGGAAGGGTGGTTCGCCACGGCGCGCTGGTCTGGCGCACGGTCGGGGCGCATTCGATCACTCGGTCCGCGGTGTGGACGTTGGAGAGTTCACCGAGGTCTGGATTGAAGTCGAAGATCGGATCCTTCGTCATCTCGTCAGCGCTCATCGTGGTGTACAGCCGGGTCACGTATGGATGGTCTTCGAAGATCTTCCGAGTGGCATCCATCGGTTCGATCACGAGCTCCTCAAAGGTCGCGATGAACGCTTCGGGGTCGAAGCCCTCGATGTCGGCCTCCGACTCCGGGTAGTAACAACGAATGCACTGGATGAGCTGATCCGAAGTCACGCCGTCGGGAAGAGGAAGGTGCTGAAGGATTGCGTCACGCGCGCCGTCGAAGGCACCGAAAATAAATCCAGCCTGGTCTAAGAGCTGCCCCTCTTGGTTCGTCCAGGATGTGCCGGCGAGCCGGTCCCAATCGCCACGTTCGAAGTCTTGGAAGATCGTGGATGCCAGCGGCGCGGCCTCCCCCGCGAGTTCGGTCACGAAGCCCTGTCCGCCTGCCTCATTGGCGGCGCGGGTCACCACATCGTTGTAGTTGGAATTCGAGTTGAACCAGTTGATGAGGGCGTCGTTGAGCTCGAGGCTGAGGTAGTTGGAAGGCACCGCCCGGTGCTCCCCGAGCACCCAGACCATTACGCCCATGTCGTTTTCGGCGGCGACCGCGGTCGGTCGGATCGGAATGCTCGGGGCGCCGCTTCCGAAGGTGAGGCGGACGGGACGAATCGACCCTGCGTCGTTGCCCTTGGTGAGCCGGAAGGCGAGAAGATTCATCCCGCCGTCGAGGTACGGCCGAAGCCGGTCGGCGGCGAAGTCATTGACGTCGTAGTTGTTGTCGGTTAGCCACTCGATCGCGGTGGTCGCTCGGTCTTCCTGCTCCGGGTCAACCGCGATCACCACGAAGTCGAAGGGGCCCACCGAACCTTGATTGACCACGGTGACCGGAGATCCTGCGTCGGCCGAGGCGTCCGAAGATGGCCCCGAAGCGTCCCAGCCTCCGCCTCCAAAGGAGGAAGGCGGGGCGGACGAGAGGGACCGGCAGGTCCCTTCGACGGTGGTGTTGAGGTTGTATTGTGGGTTGGTCGCCGTCTGGAGGCGCTGAAACGCGAGGTCGGAGGAGACCGCGACGTCGGGGTTCCCGTCGACGGGGAGCATCCACGCAAAGCTCTCGGAAGGGCCGGAGTATTGGATCTGGATGATGGCGGTCACGGTGCCATCGGCGCCTTTCGAAAAGATGATGCGCTCCGCGGCCTGGTTCACTGGCTGGTTCGCATTGCAGAAGAAGCCGCCGCAGGCGGCGGCGGAACTCGGCACGGACAGAGCGAGTGTCGCGGCTGCGATCGTGGTGGCGAGGAATAGAACACGGGTCACAAAACACCTCCAAGCAGCTCAGCGGGTGTGCTGAGCGCCTTGGATTTCGCAATGGGCGTGCCGCCAAATTGTTCTTTGTTTTCAAGCCGAGGATTCGAATGATTGGCTCGATTCGGCTCTAAATGGCACATTCAGGCATGTGTGGATTGCGGATTGTTTGGTCTGTTCGTTCCGCTTGATAGGCGCGATAAAGCGCGCTGTGCGCCCGAACGGGACGCCCCTCCGCGCGCCCGGACTTGGCTCTCGGAGGTGGCATGAAGCGCTTCGTTGCCGGACCATAAGCGCGCTCCGGGTCGCCCCGTCCGAGCGCCCAGCGCGGAGGCACGCTGGCTCCGCAGGCCAAGACTTGGGGAATTGACGGCGCAAGGCGGGAGGGTCGGCGTTCGCCGCCCCTTGCGCGGCATGCTGCCGCGGGTCGTCTCTTTCGGCGGAGGGTGGCTGCGAGTGCTTGCGGTGGGGGTTCCGTGCATCGCGGTGGGGTGGGTGCTGCGGGCTCGAGTGTCGTGGTGGTCGTCTCGGAGTTCTTTCTTGTCGGCGTTGCCGACTCGGTCTCTTTGGGCTCGCTGTGCGTTGCGGTCGGGCTCTTCTTGGTTTGCTTGGTGGGTGGTCCCTTCTGGATAACGCACGCTCGCCCTGCGCTGTGCGTCGCTTGGCCGAGTTCGGGTCTTGGGGTGGTCGAGGGCGTTTTGGCTGATGGCCGATCTGCTTTCACAAGTGATGCAGTTCGTCCTGTTTGGACGTCTTGGGTTGGGCGTGGGCGAGCGCCGGGATGGGGCCCCGCG
>JBCCZL010000227.1:0-13834 GCA_039187775.1 Myxococcota bacterium | reverse complement strand
CCGCCGCAGCCCCCGCACCCGAGCGCGCCAAAGGTGGTCGCCCCGATCGCTCCGAGGCCCGCGGCTCGGAGGAAGCGGCGCCGGCCGCGGTAGGCTGCCTCGGGGGTGGCGTGATGCTCGGGAAGGGCCCACGCGGGGGCGATGTGAATCGATGGCGCGCGTTGTTTCATGGTCGTCTTTCGGGGAGCCGACGGGAGTACGTTGCGGCCCCGACTTCTGTTACGAAAAAGTCCGATGGGTGGCGGACGGGGCCAAGATTTTTTCCGGCCCCGTTCGAAAGCTGGTGGTTTTGGGACTATAGGTCCGCCGTGGTGTCTCTTCCCCAGCATCCGGCCGATCCGCGCCCTCCGGAGACCGTGGTAGTCCACGAGGTCTATGCCTCGATCCAGGGGGAATCGTCGTTCGCCGGGCTGCCCTGCGTATTTGTCCGGCTGAGCGGGTGCAACCTTCGCTGCCGCTGGTGCGACACGCCTCAGGCGTTTACCGGAGGCACCCGGCGGAGGGTGAGCGAGGTGGTGGCGGAAGCACTGTCTTACGAGACCCCGCTCGTCGAACTGACCGGTGGCGAGCCGCTGCTTCAGCCCGGGGCGCTCCCGCTCCTCCGCGCCCTCTGCGACGCGGGTCGGACCGTGCTCCTCGAGACCAGCGGGGAACGGGACATTGCGCCCGTGGACCCGAGGGTGCACCGCATCGTCGACTTCAAGGCGCCGGGAAGCGGCGAGTCCGCGCGGAACCGCTGGTCGAACGTCGACGCCCTCACCCCGACCGACGAAGTGAAGTTCGTCCTCGCCGATCGGGCCGACTACGAGTGGGCGCGCGACCTGATTCGTGACAAGGATCTTGCCAAGCGGGCGGGCACCGTGCTCCTCAGCCCGGTGTTCGGTGAACTCGACCCTCCGGCGCTCGTGCGCTGGATCCTCGACGATCAGCTGCCCGTGCGGTTTCAGCTTCAACTTCATAAACACGTGTGGGCCCCGGACGCAGAGGGCGTGTAGCCGGGTGGCGAAGAGACTTCACGATACGTTTGCCCGCCTCGCGGAGCGCGCGGACCAGCGCCGCGCATTCTTCGTCGTGCTTGCGGGGGGGCTCGGCTGGGCAGGGCTGTATCTCATGCTCGCCCTCGGGGGCGAGGCACCGAGCCGGGTCCTTCTGCCGATCGACCGAGGCCACTACTACTTCTTCGAAGCGCTGATGATCGGCCCGTGGCTCGTGGGGTTGTGGCTCGTGGGGGCCGAGCTTTCGCTTCGCGTCGGACGATGGCTCGGCGGCGATGGCTCGCGCGGCGCGGTCCGGGCGGTGCTCGCCCCGGCCCAGGCGGTCCCGCTGTTGCTGTGCCTGGTGCTTCCGGAGACGCTCGCCTACCTCGCGTTCGGCTTTCCGGGCCTCGGAAAAGTCGCTCGGGTGGCGGGCCCGGTTCTCCTGCTTCTCACCTTCGGGCTCGTGGGTATCGGCCTCGCCGCGGCCCTTCGAATCTCGCGGCCGCGAGCCTTCGGCGTGGCCGCCCTCGTCCTCATCGCTCAGGGCGTGCTCAGCGGTCCGCTGGTTCGCTGACCGATTCCGGGGTCCGCCACGCGCGGACGGATCCCGTGGTGAGAAGTTCCCAAAACGCGTCGACCTCATCTCCGAGTCCCTCGGTGTTCTCGTCGCGGGGAATCCACTCGAGGGGCCCGAAACCGTCCCCCTCCGGTTCGGCCGCCACCCGAAAGGGACCGCGATCCGTCCGGTCGAGATAAAGCCCGTAGATCTGCGCGGCCAACACCAGCCGACCGTTATCGTCGATAGTGACACTCGTAAGGTCATCGGAAAACCAGTCGAAGATCTGGCCTCGCTCGGTGGCTCGCGCATGGTGCACGGCTTCAGTTTCGACCGGCGAGAGTTCGACAAACTCGATCGGCCGCGGGGCGACCAGCGAGTAGTAGCCAATGAAGAGGGTGCCATCGCGGTCTCGCGCACAGATTCGAAAGAGCCGATTGTTGAAGAAGGTGGGGAGGGCGCGGATCTTGGTCGGCTCGATGCCCTGAGCGATCAGCTGGTCATGGGCGATGTCTCGTGCGGTGTTGGACCAGAGATAACCCGCGCCGAGATAGAGGGTCGTGACCACCAACCCCACGACCGCCGCGCGTTGCGCGAACTCGCGTCGCGAACGACGAATTGCCAGCGCGACCACGAGAAACAGGATGAGCGAGTAGATCGGGTCGATGATCGAAACGGCGTCGATGGCGAAGCGTTGGTCGCTGACCGGCGCGAAGAGCATCGTCCCGTAGCTCGTGCACAGATCGAGCAGCGGGTGCGTGATGAGCGCCCAAAACGAAAGGTGGACCCAGTCCAGGTAGCTTCCTTTCTTTTTGCCGAACCACCTTCCGAGGTAACCGAAGGCGAACGCCGCAAAGGGGATGACGAGGAGGGAGTGAGTCACTCCGCGATGGTTGACGATCGAAAACCACTGGTCGCCGCTGCTCCAGAGGATATCGAGGTCCGGCGCGAGGCCGCAGAAGCCTCCCCAGATGGTGCCTCGGCCGCCAAGCCGTTTCCGAAAACCCGCTTCGCCGATGGTAGCGCCGAGCGCGATCTGAGTGATGCTGTCCAGCTTCTTCTCTTTCTGGGACCCCGCGGCTAGAATCGCCACCGTGGGTGATGAGGAAGATAGGGAAGCGATCCTTGCCCGTCGGCGCAAGTTCATCGCTGTCGCATTTGCCTCGGTGAGCACCCTCAGCGGCTGCGGAGATCAGCAGCCAGAGCCTCAGCCGTGCCTTAGCGTAGAAGTGGACCCCGACCAGGACGACCGAGTCGACGAGGCCGAGCCTCTCGTGTGCCTGGAGTATGCGGAGCCTCCGGTCGAGCCCGAGCCTCAGCCGTGTCTGTCTCCCATGCCCGATCCGGAGCCGGAACCGGAACCGGAAACCGAAGGGTGACCCCTAGGGTCTGTGGCGCCTTCGAGCTCATCCGGAAGGTGGGTGAGGGTGCCACGTCCGAAGTGTTTCTCGCCCACGGTCCCTCCGAGTTCGGGGGAGGGCTGGCCGCGGTCAAAGTGCTTCGGGGTTCGGCCGCTCAGGAGGAAACCTTCATCGACATGTTCCTCGATGAGGCGCGGCTCGCGAAGCGGCTCGATCACCCGGGGATCTGCCGGGTCTACGATGTGGGCCGCTCGCGTGGAACGTTCTATCTCGCGATGGAGTGGTTCGATGGGGTCACCCTGACTGCGCTCGCCACCGGGGGACCACTTCCCGTGCCCGTGGTCACTGCGATCGGGTACCGCGTGGCGGAGGCACTTCACTACGCACACACCGTCGTCGACGATGGATTGTCACCGCTCGGAGTGATCCATCGCGATGTGTCGCCGGACAACGTGCTGGTGGGCCTCGATGGCGGGGTGAAGCTCGTCGACTTTGGGATCGCAAAGGCCGACACGCAGCTCCACCACACCTCGCCCGGCGTGGTGAAAGCGAAGCTTGGGTATCTGGCGCCGGAGCAGCTCGAGGGGAAGGAGGCGCCGTCGACCGATCTCTTTGGGCTTTCGGCGACGCTCCTCGAAATGCTGTCGGGAGAACCGCTCTTTGTTCGGGGGGCCCCCGCCGACACCATTCATGCGATTCGTCGGTATCAAAAGCCGCCGCTGTTCGAAGTTCCCGGACTGCCCGCGCCCGTTCGGGCGCTGCTCGAGCAATGTCTGGCGCGAGATCCGGCCTTGCGACTCGAGTCCGCCGCGGACTATGCCGCGGCTCTCCAGCCGCATGTCGGGGAGGATGCCCGAAGCGCTGTGGCCGAGGTGGTGGCCGAGCGGTTTCCGATTCGCCGCGCGGAGGTTCCGCCCTCGGTGCCCCGGCGTCGGTCGGATCCGCAGACACTGGCCCGTTTGTCCGTCGACCGAGGAGCCGCGCCTCCCGAAACGCCAAAGTACTGGTGGGGCGTGGTGGGCCTGGTCATCGTGTTGGCGGTCGCCCTATGGTTTCTCCGGTAAGCACCCAGATGGGGTGAAACCCGCCGGCTTTCGCGAGGGGGCATGAGCTCACCCCTTGAGATGTCGTTCATCGAGCCACCAGGCTCGACGTGCCGCAGGCCATTTCGGTTTCGGCCCGCGCACGTGTAAGCCCCACCGAGGGTGCGCGATGTACGGGCAGGAGACCGATATGCGCTGCTTTCGTCCTGGCTCTTCCTCGCTTCCTGATTTTGCGCGAACCCCGGTGGGGCGAGCGTCCACTGATACCGAGTCCGAAACGGAGGTCGCGAAAGTCCCGTCTCCGAGCTCCGTGCGGGCCCGCGCCTATGCGGTCGCGGCGCTCACCCTCGGCATTCTGTCGCTGATTTCCTCGATCGCAGACGCTCAGGACGTGGTCGTCGAAACGGTGACCGATGGGGATGATGTGCCCGCCGCCCGGGTGCTTGGCGTTCGAAGGCCAAACGGCCATCCTCCAAACGGCCATCCTCCGACGGTCGTGGTGGAAGTGCCGCCCTCGCCAGTGGTGGTCCCCGGTCCGGTGATCGTGGAAGTCGTCGATCCGGATCGACCACCCCACTCGCACATCCATGTGACGGTCACGGAGGAGGTTGAGGAGCCGCGCCTCCTCGGCTGGTCAGGCCTCTGGGGATTCGTCGAAAGCGCCGACCTTGTGGGCCTCGACTTCGAGTTGGACGATCCGGAGGTCGCCATTCTCGATGGTCTTCGGCTGGGAAGCGAACACCAAGCGCTCGACAACGCCACGATCGGTGGCGTCTCGATCGGAACCGCATTCGAGGCCACGGAGTGGCTTCGGGTTCCCGAAATCCGAATCAGCTTGGGCGGTGCGGCGCTCAACGGCGCCTTTCGGCCGGTGGGAGAGATCGATGGCGTGGCGGTCCGACCCGAATCGCTGTTCTTCCTCCGCGCAGAATTGGGAGCGGGGCTCTACCATCGGGTCGGACCTTTTGTGCCCTATCTGCATGGGCGGATCGGAGTCGGAGGCTACTTTCTCGACGTCGAGGTTCGGGACCGCGGCCTTGGCGCCATCGGTTCGGAGACGGCCATTGCCGGAGCGTTTGAAGCGGGGTTCGAGGCGGGCCTCGATGTTGCTGTCGGTCGTCACTTTCGCGCGCGTGCGGCTTATCGAAACACCGCACTCGGAGTGCCCAGCCACGGGGTGATCTTTGGCTTTACGGCTGGCTTCGGAGACGAATAATCCGGTCGTGACGGACCCGAGTCGCCGAACATTTGCGTTCCCTTTCGATCCGCTTCAGCCTGAGCCCCCGTGCGGCGAGCCCTCCCATGGTTGTGCGTCGTCCTCTGGCCCACGGCTTCGTTCGCGGTGCCGCCAGAGGGCATCTGCCTGAGTGCCACGTCGACCGCCGCTCCGATGTGCGAGCCACTCGATCGTGAGGGCCAGTCGTTCGGATACGCGTGGCGTGGACGGCTTCGCGAGGGGGTGTTGATCGAGGAGAGCACGCGTCTCTATTGGGTCGAGCACTACCGACCCCACCGTCGGTTCTTCGGAACCCGGGAGATGGCGGATCTGGTCGTGCGCGTGGCGGCAACGGTCAGCGAGCGCTTTCCCGGTCTCCGCCTTCCCTTGGGGGAAGTCTCCGCGCCCGAGGGGGGGCTCATTCTCGGGCATCGTTCGCATCAGTCGGGCCGAGATGTGGACCTTGGGTTCTATCTCCGCGACGCGGAGGGCGCGGCCCTCGAACTGCCGGCGTTTGTCTCGGTGCGCCGAAACGGCGAGGGCGCCTTTGAAGAACGGCCGGTGTTCTTTCACGACGAAGCGAACTGGGCGCTCATCGAGGCGCTCCTCACCGATCCGGAGGTGCCCGTGCAGCACATCTTCGTGTCGAACGGACTCCGTCAGCGGCTCCTCGATCATGCGGCGTCCGCCGGGGTCTCCCGAGACCTCCAGCACCGGGCGCTCTATGTACTCCGGCAGCCGGGGGGTGGCGCCCGACCCCACACGGATCACTTCCACGTTCGCATTTACTGCTCCCCCCAAGACCGGGAGCGCTGTTACGACCGCGGCCCCTACTGGGACTGGACGCCACGAAGCCATACGCCGTACTGGAACCTGACAGTGGGCCCCTGGCAGTAGCTCACGCAGGCACGCTCGACGAGGCCCGATCCGGGATGCTTGGCCCGGCGGGATCTGCATAGAGGTTCTGCCGGATGCCGCTGCGCACGTGCACCTTGACCCAGATGGGGTAGAGTCTCGCCATGGATCGGGAGGGGCTTCGGAAGGCCATCGCCGCAGGGGAGACGTTCGACTTCTTCTTGTTCTACGGCCACCGCCAAAAGTCACGAGGTCGACCCGACGCGAGCTGCCTCAGCCAGTGGTTCGACGCGAGCTTCGTCGTAAACGGAGAGCGCTACGTGACCGCCGAGCACTGGATGATGGTCAAGAAGGCCGAGCTCTTCGACGACGACGAGATGCGGACGAAGATTCTTGCGGCGGAGGAGCCAGGTGCCGCGAAAGCCCTCGGGCGGAAGGTTCGCGGGTTTGATGGAGCGCGCTGGGAGGAACATCGCTTCGATATCGTGGTGGCGGGCAATGTCGAGAAGTTCTCCCAGAACTCGCGGCTCGGCGACTTCCTCCGCCACACCGGGCGTCGTGTACTCGTGGAGGCCGCTCCGCGGGATCGGATTTGGGGAATCGGTCTCGGTGCGGCCAATCCCGCAGCCAAGGATCCGAGCCGCTGGCGCGGCCTCAACCTTTTGGGGTTTGCCCTGATGGAAGTTCGGAGCAAGCTGCTTGCGGGGTCAGCCGCTCAGTAGATTTCGAGGATCTCGTAGTCCCGGGCTCGGCCGCCGATCGTGAGGGTAAATTCGTCGCCTGCCTCCTTGCCGACGAGGGCTCGTCCGAGGGGTGACGCGGGTGTTACGAGGCGGATCTGCTGGGCGTCGACGGTGAGCTCCAGCCCGCCTCCCGCCACCGCCAAGAACAGCCATTGGCGGTCGTCCTGCACCTCGACTTCCACGAGCGCACCGAGACCGATACGACTCTCTTCGTCGTAGGTGGGCAGCGCCATGAATCGAAGCTTCGTTTGTGCTTCGACGGTCTCCTCGACGCGCAGCGCCTGACCGCGGGCAAGGTACGACGCTTCGAGGCCGCGGGTGTCCTTGTCGTTTTCCGCACGACTCTCTTCGTGCACTGCGCCGCGCCGAGTTTCATGGGCTGCGGCCTGAAGGCGCGCGATCTCTTGTGCCAGCGCCTCCACGGCCGCAGCTCGAATGCGCTGTTTGTTCACCGATTCAAGACCTTAGCGGGGCACCGTTTTCAGTCAAAAGATGTGGCCCGGATCGAAGTCTAAGGAAGCGTGTGCGTACATTCGGTTACCTGTCTTACTTTCTCGGACAGGTCTCCAGTCCAACGTGAGCTCGCTTCCCAGGGTTGGGGTATGATGGAGTAATGGGGCAAGGCTTGCGAAACTCGTCGGTACCGCCGCCCCCCGTTTCTCACCAAGCGGGCGACCCGCTCGCGGTGCGGATTCCACCGAGTCCCCGGGTACCGATTGGGGTCTCCCCGATTCCTGAAATCGAGCTCGAGTGGGAAGACGACGCCGCGGAGGACGAAGCACGCGTCTCTCCGGTGCCATCGCTCGCGCCCTCCCTCCCCCCGCCGATCGGGCGAGTCGGGCGGTTCGAGATTCTCGGTCGTGTCGCGATCGGGGGAATGGCGGAGATCTTCCTTGCCACCCAGCACGGCGAAGCGGACACCGACCGGCTGTTGGTCATCAAGTTCGTGCGGACGTCCCTAGGCGATGACCCCCAGCTTGCGGACCTCTTCGAGCGTGAAGCGCGGGTTGTCATGCGGCTCTCGCACCCAAACATCTGCCACGTGTACGAGGTCGGGAAGGCGGGGGGACGCCACTACATCGCGATGGAGTGGATTCACGGCGTGACCCTTCGCGACCTCTACAAGCGGGCCCAAGCGGAAAACGCGGTTCTGCCGATCCCGATCGTCGTGAAGGTCATGGCCCAAGTTGCCGAAGCCCTGGACTTCGCTCACCGCGCCCGGGACCGAAGGGGCAAGCCGCTT
Source organism: Myxococcota bacterium (assembly GCA_039187775.1). Taxonomy (GTDB): domain Bacteria; phylum Myxococcota_A; class Polyangia; order Polyangiales; family JBCCZL01; genus JBCCZL01. The sequence goes on along the minus strand of JBCCZL010000227.1, from coordinate 5,840 downwards.
GGGATCGTGCACCGGGACGTGTCCCCGGCGAACGTGATGGTTCGCTATGACGGCGTGGTGAAGCTCGTCGATTTTGGGGTCGCCAAAGAGGACTCCTCAGTGACCCAGTCGGGCACCATCAAAGGAAAGTTCGCGTACATGTCGCCGGAGCAGGCGCAGGGCAGGTCCCTCGACGGTCGCTCCGATGTGTTTTCCGCTGGAGTCGTGCTCTACGAACTTCTTACCGGGCGCCGTGCGTACCGTCAGACGTCGCAATTTGAAACGCTGCGCGCCATCGTGGAGAAGGAGCTCCCCCCGCCGAGCGAAAGCAACCCTCGGGTTCCGCCTCGGCTCGACGCGATCGTCCGGCGCTGCATGGCGAAGGATCCCCACAAGCGATACCTCTCGGCCGCCGCGCTCCAGGAAGACCTGCTCGCGTTTCTGACCGAAGAACGACAGGTGGTGAACGCGGCTCGAATCGCCCGGCTCATGCACACCTTCTACGGCGATCAGCGAGGCACGCCCGAACTCGATCGGAGCGCGGACGCGGCGGTCGGCGTGATCGGCATCGAGTCACTGCCGCCGGCGCCCGGAGTAAGCACGCTCCCCGTGCCGGCGCCGGGGGGACGTTCGACGAAGATGCTCGCCATGGTGGCCGCGGCGGTCGTTGTCCTCGTGGTGGCGGGGCTCGCGGTGATCCTGGCGAGCGGGCCTTCAGATACCGATCTGGCGACCGAGACGAGCGGGACGACTCCAGCGTCCGAGCCCGAACCGACCCCCGTCGAGGCGACGGGGCCGGTGGTGGCGGAAGCGCGTGAGCTCGTCGTGGAGAGCCAAAGCGACGAAAGCCCGTCCGAGGCGCCGGAAGAGGTCGCGGCTCCCGAAGAAGCAACGCCCGAGGCAGCGGCTCCGGAAAGAGCTCTCGAACGAGAGACAGTGACCGAAGCGGAACGAGCCGAGGCGGAGCGCGAACGTGCGGCGGCGAGAGAGCGACGGAATCGCCGCCGCGAGGAAGCCTCGGGAACCATGATGCGTTCCCGGTTCGTGACGAGCCCGTTTTAGTGGCCTAAAAGGAGATCGGCTGGACACGCGATGCCTCCCTTCCCGCGATGCTCAAGGTTCTCGCTGCGGCTCTTCCCGCTTGCATGCGTCGTTCTCGCGTCGGGTTCGCTCGCGGACGCGGGTGCCGCCGCGTCCGCTCAAGATCTTGAGGACACCTCACAGCGGGCGATGGCCCGTCGACTGTTCGAGGAAGGGATCGAGTTTGGAGAAGCCGAGCGTTGGGAGGAGGCGGTAGACCGGTTTTCCCGCGCCTACGAACTTCGACCTTCCCCCGGCATCGCCGTGAACTTGGCGTCGGCACTCATCCCCCTCGGCGAGCTGGTGGAGGCTTCGGAGCTCCTCCAGGGATTGATCGACAGCTCCGAAACCCCGGACAATGTACGCGAGCTTGCCACCACCCTGATGAGCGAAGAGGTCGAGGGCAACCTCGCGTCGCTCATCGTGAATGTTCGAACCACCGCTGAGGATGTGGAGATCTACCTAGACGACAACCTGCTTCCGGAAGCGGTATGGGGGGTGGCGGTTCCCGCCGATCCGGGAACGTCGCTGGTGGAAGCGTTCGTCGCCGGTGAGCCCGTCGAGAGCGAAACGGTGGAGATCGAGGCTGGGGGTTCGGCAGAGTTGACGCTCGAAGTGGAGGCACCCCCAGTGGAGGAGGTCCGGGAGCCGCCGCCCCCGGATCCGACCCCGACGTCGTCGGGGACGCCGGTGACCGAGACGTGGTGGTTCTGGACGGGACTCGGGGTGATCGCGGCGGCGGGCGTTGCGGTGGTGCTCGCGCTCGTGCTCGGCTCCAGCACCGCGGACCCGATCGCGGGAAACACCAACCCACCGTTTCTCGAAGGAATGGTGATGCCGTGACACGCACCGCCCTGTGGGGCTGTGCGGTGCTGGCCCAGCTGGGCTGCTCAACGGATCCGCTGACCGAGATCGTGGTGGTGGTCGATTCAGACCTCGCCGCGGGGGACGAGATCAACGAAGTTCGGATCGAGGTCGAGGGTCTCGGTCCCGAGCGTCAGGAAGCGCGCGCCGCGATCGGGTCCGACGTCGACCTTCCGGTGGTCACCGGCCTGGTCTATCGCGGCGGGCCACTTGGACCGATCGCGGTGACCGCGTCCGGAGTGATGGGGGGCGAAGAGGTGCTGTCTCGAAAGGCCGAGGTATCGTTTCGGAGCGAGGAGAGTCTCCTCCTTCGGCTCGACCTCGTTCGCTCTTGCCTTCCTACCGCCTGTCCCGCGGGCGAGACCTGTGGAGAAGCGGGCTGTGAGTCGGTGGAGCGAGTCGCACTTCCGGTGTGGCCGGGATCGCCGCCCCGACTGCCGAGGGATGACGCCGGCCTCGATGCCGCGGTGCCCGATGCGATGATCGCGGATACGAGCATCGATCGTCCGCTCGACGCGCCCGCGGACTCGCGGCTCGACGCCGATGCGAGCGACGCCAACCCGGTCGATGCCGATGCCAGCGATGCCGTCGGTGATGGGGATGCCGGCGATGCAGCGGTCGGACGGGTGACCGCGGATCTTGTCGTGCTCTACGAATTCGACGAGGGCATAGGATCGACCGTCGGCGACACTTCGGGCGTCGGAACACCGCTTGACCTTGCGATCGTCGATCCGCCCAACGTGACCTGGGGCGCGGGAACCCTCACGATCGGCACCGCCACGCGAATCGAGTCGGGGGGGCCGGCCTCGAAGGTGACCACCGCGTGCATTGCCTCGGATGAGATCACCGTGGAAGCGTGGATCCTCACCTCCGATCTCATGCAGGACGGTCCGGCGCGCATCGTGACGAACTCGGCGTCCACCGTACTTCGAAACTTCACCCTCGGGCAGCGCCCGGACCGCTGGATCTTTCGGCTTCGCTCCACCGTCTCCAGTTTGAACGCACTTCCGGAGCTCCTGACCGCGTCGGGGACCGCGTCCGCCGCGGTCACCCACCTCGTCTACACGCGGACGTCCCTCGGTGCCGGAACGCTTTATGGCGATGGGATGGTGGTGGGCCTTCAAGCGCGCGACGGAGACTTCAGCACCTGGGATGCCACCTACGGGTTGGCCCTCGGCAACGAGTTTGGAAGCACCAGTCGTCCGTTCCTCGGCACCTATCATCTGGTGGCGATCTATTGCCGTGCGCTGACCGCACCCGAGGTTCTCCAGAACTTCGCCGCGGGCCCCAATCCCTAAGAGTTGACGGTGCGGGGATTTGGCGCATCCTTCGCCCGCCATGCCCCTCGACCCCGACTTTGTCGCCGACTGTCCCTACGGACCGGGAGGTCTGCTTTTGGACGAGGTCCTCGAAATCGATCGGGAGAACAGTCGTGTGGTGGCCCGAATGCCGACCCACGCCGAGCTTCCGCTGACCCGAGAGCAGCGCGTTCACCCCGTTCGCCACCCGCGCCACGTTTCCGGTGGGCTCATGGTCCACATGACCGGGATGGTGGGCTTCGTGCACGCCTACTACGTGTTGGACATTCGCCATCGCGACGGATGGATCGGCTACGGGGGCGCGATTCACAAGGCCCGGTTCAAGGCGCTCGCGGAACCCGGCGAGCCGATCGACATCGAACTCCGCTGCACCAAGCTGCGACGGGGCGACCTCAAGATTCTCGGGCGCTATCTTCTTACCTTTCGCCAAGGGGAGACGTTGGTCTACGAGGGAGACCAGACCGCGCTCTGGATGCGGGTGGTCGATTCGGCGGGCGAGGAAGCGCGGCGATGAAGCTTCATCAAGCCGAAGTTCAGGTCCACACCGGTGGCCGCGGCACCTACGAGATCACCGACGAGGTTCAAGCGGCAGTTCGCGATGCGGGAGTGAAGGCTGGCCTCTGCACGGTGTTCATTCATCACACGAGCGCGTCGTTGCTCATCAACGAGAATGCCGATCCCCAGGTGCGCCGTGATCTCGATGCGTTTTTTGAACGACTGGTTCCCGATGGGGATCCGCTCTATCGCCACACCGCCGAAGGTCCCGATGACATGCCGGCTCACGTGAGGTCGGCGCTCACCGCGAGCTCCCTCGGCATTCCCGTGGTCGAGGCGCGGGCCGATCTCGGTACATGGCAGGGAATTTATCTATGGGAGCACCGCGCCCGACCCCATCGACGCAGAGTCACCGTCTCGGTGATCGGAAGCTGATCCTTCCGAGGGCGATCGCCAGCACCACGACCCCGAAAACCCCGCCCGATGGTTTGACCGGACCTCCCCCGGCGGCGCAGGAGATCAATCCGGAGCCCCGCGCCCCGAGGAGCATCGGTCCGGCGCCGGCGTCCACGCGAGGCATCACCGAACCATCGCTGCTTGCGTCAAGCGATCCATCGACGGCCCCATCGATGGAGGCATCGGGCACTCCCGCGTCCATCATGGGCTGAACCGCCCCTTCGGCGTAGTCCGCGACTCCATTGCCGTCCACGTCGACAGGAGGAGTGCACGGATCGCCATCGCCGGCTTCCGCGGCATCCAAGGTCCCGTCGCCATCGGCGTCGGTATCGAGCCAGGCGGGAAGGCCATCGCCATCTGGATCCGGGTCCGCAAAGTCCATCATCTCCCGCACGGTCAGGACTCCATCGCCGTCGGGATCCGTGTCCTCGACTCGGAGCACTTGGTACGGGCCGAGCGACGCCGGGACGACCGGCAGGGTGACCATCGTGCCCGCGCGGAGGAACCGAACCGTCGCTTCGTAGTTTCCCATCGGTCCGCGGGGAAGGCCAAAGTGGACCAGCGGAGACGTTTGCGATCCGAGGCCCCCGCCGCCACTGATCTCCCGAACGCCATACGACTGGCCTCCCGCCTCCCGCACGCTCACCACCGCCCCGGTATCGGGGCGGAGAACTCGGCCGTCGGAGCAGTCTTGAACTTCGGTGAGAACTTCGACCATGAGGTAGTTCGTGTCGTCTCGACCGTTTCGGAAGACGCGATTTCGCGCAGGGTTCGGGACCGGCATCATATTGACGATGTCGGTCGTCCCGGTCTGGGCGACCCACGCGTCGAGGTCGCCGTCTCGGTCAATGTCGACCAGGACCGTGGCGAGGCCGATGTCCGAGCTGTCGATCCCCATATTCATCTGGGTGAAGTCGAGCTGGCCCGCCTCGAGCGTATTCAGATAGAGCCGGTCCATTCCCTCGGTGGTGAGGAGGATGTCGACATCGCCATCGTGATCGATGTCGCCGCAGGCGGTTCCGTTCACCTCGACGCTCACCGGAACGCTGAAGGCGGGTTGGTCTCCGAAGGAACCCCCGTCGTTCAAGTACACCCCGGCGCCGTTGTCTGCGCCGTCCACGAGCAAGAGATCGAAGTCGTTATCGTTGTCGAAGTCGCAGAAGGAGGCGCCGCCCTTACTGGATTCGGTGACCGCGATATTGGGTCCAGCATTGACGAAGCTCCCGTCGCCGGCGTTCCGAAAGATCTCCGAGTAATCCTCGGTTCGCACGACCAGGTCGACGTCCCCGTCCACATCGAAATCGGCCACCGCGAGATAGTCCCCTTCGCCGGTTGCCATGCTCGGCCCCGTCGGCAGATTGCTCGATGCCTCGGCGACCAGGACGAAGTTCTCTCCGTCGCCACTGTTGCGGTAAAGGCGAATCCCCGAATCGTTCTGAAAGACGAAGTCGAGCCACCCATCGTTATCGAAGTCGAGGATGCCCGCTCCCTCGGCGTTAAAGTCATAGGGCGCTCGGGTGTCGTCGAGAGTGAGGTTGGGGTCCTGCGAGCCATTTCCAAAGCTGTAGGGCGGCGTCGCGCGGGGCCCTCGGTTGAGATAGAGCTCGAGTCGGTCGAAGTCTGCTCGGATGAAGTCGAGGGCGCCGT
>JBCCZL010000226.1:0-13858 GCA_039187775.1 Myxococcota bacterium | reverse complement strand
CCGGCCCGAAGTTCGTTCCGGGTTTCGCCGGCCCTCGATGCCGATCTTGGCAATCCGGACCGCTTCGCTCTCCTCGAATGGGCTCTGCCCGTCGTTCGTCAGCGGCTCGCCGACCTCGACGTCGATTCCTCGACAGAACCCGGAACGAACTTCGGGCCGGGGGTACTAGCGGCTTATGATGGGGCGCGGAGGGCGTCTCGGTATGCGCGCATGGCCGCGCTGGTGGTGGGCTGGTCGAGGTAGCTCCCGAGCTCCTCGAGATCGATCCCTGGCAGGACGCTGCTTTTTGCCGAGTCGACGTAGGTTTCTCCGTCGAGCCGGTGAACCGACACCCGGCCGCGTCGCCAGAACCAGACCTCCTTGACGCCAAGCTTCCGATAGATCTCGAGCTTTCGAATTCCGCCGGAGGTCCAAACCACCTCGATGGCGAGGTCGGGGCGCTTGTCCGCGCTTCGACCCCCAAAGAGGTAGCACTCGTCGGGTTCAACGCCGCGCGCCACAGCTTTGTCTTCAAGCGTCCAGGAGCCAAGAGTCTGGAAGTCGATGTCCCGCTCGAGGCAATAGACCTCGACAAGACGGCCAATCGTTGACTTGATTCGTTCGTGGGACGCGGATGGGCTCATGATCTCCAGCGCTCCTTCGAGGAAAGCGATCCGCGGAGCGGAGTGGTCGCCCCGGATCTCCATCACCCGCTGGTAGTCCGCCCATGTGGCGTCGTGAAGGACCAGGATCTTGTCCTCCTTCGGGGAGTCGTCCCGGTCGAGTGCTCGTGCCTCAGCAGCCATCGTGATTTCAGTCTAGCACTTCGATAGAGCTTCGACGCCGAGCCTCGCTCGCCCGAAATGGCCAAGGAAAACTAGTCGATGCTACCCTTGGGCGTGACCAAGCGCTCGAGCCGACCGGACCACGCGGACCGAACGCTCCGCCTCGGCGATGAGGAGAAGCCCTTCCGCGACGAGGTGGTGCGGTCGGTCAAGGCGCAGTTCCGGCCGGCGCTCGTGGTGCTGTCGGGTTCGCGGGTCGGCGACCGGATTTCGATCGAGGGCAATGTGCTCATCGGGCGCGATCCCACCGCCGAACTCACGCTCCACGAAGCCGGCGTGAGCTGGCATCACGCGCAGATCGAAGACCGGGGGGGAAGCTTCACCGTCGTCGACGCAGGAAGCACCAACGGGACGGGAGTGAACGGTCGGCTCATGCAGGAAGCGGAGCTTCGCCACGGGGACAAACTCGCGTTTGGGGCCACCGTGGTGCGCTTCGAAATGCAGGACGAATCGGATCAGGCGTTCGATGAGTTCGTCTCGCGGCTTGTGTCGATCGACGATCTCACCGGCCTTTATCTTCGGCGTCGCTTCGACCAGGAGTTGAAGGAGCTTCTGGCGGTGGCGCGGCTCAACCAGCAGCCGGTCGCCCTCCTCGTGATGGACCTCGACGGCGTCAAGGGCATCAACGACCAGCACGGACATCGGTTTGGGGCGTACACCATCAGTGACGCAGGGCGCGTGATCGGTCGGGTGATCGGTCGACGCGGCTTTGCTTGCCGCTGGGGTGGCGACGAGTTTCTCGCAGCGCTCAAGCGCACTGATCGCGAAGGCGGCTGCCGGGTGGCGGAGGAAATCCTTTCCGCGATTGGAGACCACGCCTTCGAAAACGATGGCGTTCAGCTTCACCCGGGCATCTCGATCGGGGTGGCGGGGTTTCCCGAAGATGCCGAGGACCAGGGCCGGCTCTTCGACGCCGCCGACGCGGCGCTCTACCGGGCCAAGCGGAGCGGGAAGAACCGCGTTTGCGTTTAGCCGGCGCGGCCCGCACTCTAGACGATATGTCGCGTCCCAAACGCTACGCCCTCGCCATCGAGCTCACGAGCTTCTGCAATCAGAAGTGCAGTTACTGCTACAACGGCTGGCGTGAAGACGGGGGAAAGTCGATCGGATCGCTCCCGACGGAGACGCTGTTGTCCCTCGTCGACCGGGCGCTCACCGAGGTCGAGTTTGACCACGTGACGCTCACCGGGGGCGAGCCGTTTGCGCGAAATGACTTTTTCGATGTGATCGGGCTTTGCGAAAAGCACGGTGTACGCGCCCAGATCATTTCGAACGGCGGCGTGGTCACCGACGCGATCGCGGAACGACTCGCTCCGTTCAAGCCGTACTTCGTGCAGGTGACGCTCAATGGGCACACCAAAGAGCTCCACGAAGAGCACGTTGGCGACGGGCACGATCACTACGATAAGACGCTCGTAGGCATCGAAAATATGCAGCGGCACGGGGTGAACGTGGTGGGCTGCATCGTGATCACTCGAAAGAACGCGGCCCACGTAGGCACGATCCTCGACCAGTTTTACGAGATGGGGATCAAGAACATCGCGCTTTCGCGCTTTTCACCCGCGGGGTTTGCGACCGCCCACACCGCCGATCTTCTCTGTTCTCGAAGTGAGCTCCTGCACGCGCTCGAGCTGGCCGAGGCACGGGGCCGAGACAAGGGGATGTCGCTTCAGGTCACCATGCCAGTGCCTCCTTGTGTCGTCGATCACGCCGACTTTCCCCACGTGCGATTCGGGGGCTGTCCCATTGGCACCGAGATGCAGGAGTTTGCGCTGGGTCCTTCGGGCGAGCTTCGAAACTGCACGCTCCACGAGGAGTCGCTTGGCAATGCGAAGGACGAGAGCAGTGCCACCCTGGTGGAGAGCGACAAGGTGATGCACTACCGGGATGTGACGCCGGAGTTTTGCGCGCCTTGCCCTCACAAGAGCTCGTGCCTTGGGGGCTGTGGTGCGGCGGCGGGCTGGGTGCTTGGCAACCCACGGGGTCTCGACCCGTTTGTCGCCCAACATGTCGACGACGCTCTGTCCGACCGGCTTGCCGAGACGCGTCGAAGGGGCGGAGACTTCGTACCGATGGAACGGCTGATCCCGTGACTGGGATGGGGAATTCGCGGGAGATGAACGCATCGCGAGGCTCCTCGGTCCAACGCGGCCCAGGATTCGGCGAGTGAAGCGCTCTCTTCGGTCCGGTTCGGCGGCGCCGCGCGTTCTGTTTCTTTGGCCCGGAACCGACGGCGCAGCTGCGGGGAATTTTGGCGTGCCCCAGCTCGTCATGCTGGCGACGTGGGCGCGTGAAAAGACGGGCGCGCAGGTCGACATCGTCGACCTCGTCTGCGAAGCCCTCGGCGGACAGATCGCGCTCGACAAGCTTCTCGATGGTCCGGACGGGAATGGGTACGACGTCATCGCGTTCAGCGTCTATTCGTCGTTCGACCATCTCAAGTGCCATGCGATCGCAGAGGTGGCGCGGGAGCGGTGGCCGGAGGCGGTGATCGTGGCAGGCGGCTACCACGCGAGCGCCCGGCCAGACCACTTCGTCTACGACGGTTCACCGTTCGATGTCTGCGTGGTCGGGGAAGGCGAGTATCCGCTCATCAAGATCATCGAGTCGGTAAAAGGCGGTGCGCCGCTCCGAAACGAGATCCTCGGGTCGGACGCGGTCGAGGATCTCTCGGTGCTTCCGCCGACCGACTGGTCCTATCTCGAGAAGTATCGGCCGGTGGCGCGAAGGATGGCGTCGCAGGCGCAGGTGTATCTGTCGCGGGGGTGCCCGTTCGACTGCGCGTTCTGCATGGAGCGAGCGAAGCGTGAGGTGTCGTGGCGACCGCTTCCCGTCGAGCGGGCGCTCGAAGAGATGATGCTCCTCCACGAGTTCCTCGATCTTCGCGGGTGGACCCTCTACATCGCGGATGCACTCTTTGGCATGAAGAAGTCGTGGCGGCGTTCGTTCCTCGAGGGCCTTGCCCGCATGGATCTTCCCGCGGAGAAGCTGTGGCTCCTCATTCGGGTGGACCTCGTCGAAGACGAGGATCTCAAGCTGTTCGACGGCGCGAACTGCGGACTCGGATTCGGCCTCGAGTCGGGCGACGAAGACCTCCTCGCGGCGATTCGAAAAGCCGGTCGGCTCGACACCTATCTGCAGCGAATGATGGAGGTGGCTGCCTGGGCGCGCGAGCGGAACGTTCCCTGGGGTGCCAATATCATCTGCGGCCATCCGGGGGAGACCCCGAGCACCATGGAGCGAAGCGCCGCCTACATGCGCGAGCTCTTTCTCGACAAGCGCGGCACCACCGGCTTTCTCAGCGTGGATCCGTTTCGGCTTTACCCGGGCTCGCCCATCGACGGCACCCGTCCGCATTACGAACAGACCTACGGTACCCGGTTTTACCGACCGGAGTGGTGGAACGACGGCGACCCCGAGTTTCTCAGCGAGTGGGTCGATCCGTCTTCGGAGCTCAGCTGGCTCGAGCGGGAGCGTCTGCAAAACGAGCTCCTCGCGCCGGTGCTTGCCGAGATCGAGGGCAACTTTGTTTACTCGGGCAAGGCCCGAAACTATTTCCTCCGTGCGGTCCAGGAGCAGGTCAAGTTCAGCGGTCCCGCCCACCGGATGCACTACATCGACCGCTACTACGCCTGGCAGAAGTATCTCGGCTTCGGAAGCCGGGCGGAAGAAGAGCGCCGGCATCACCAGGCGCTTCGCGACCTTGCGCGGACGCGGCGGAAGCGCTGGCTTTCCACGGTGGCCAAGCGAGCCCAGCTCGCAGCGGACAGCCCGATCATGCAGGCCATCGACGAAGTGCCGCGAGAACGCTTTGTCCCGCTGGACGAGCTAAAGGCGTCGGCCCGAGACGAACCGATCGCGCTCGATCGAACCGGTGACGCCACCGTTTCCGCGATGCACGCGTACGCGCGAACGTTTTCGCTCCTCGACGTGCAGGTGGGAGACCGGGTGGCGGACCTTGGTGCGGGGAGCGGCTATGGATCGGCGATCCTCCGACAGCTGGTCGGTGCTGAAGGCAAAGTGGTCGCGGTGGAGCTGGACCCGCGCCTTGGACGAGCCGTGCGTGCGGACCTCGAAGCCGACGGTGTCGAGTGGTTGGCCGCGGACGCGAGTGACATCCAAGGCTGGAACCACATTCGGCCGAACAAAGTCTGCCTTGGCTACGCAGTCGACGCCTTCCCCGAGGAGTGGCTCACGACGCTCGAGGTCGGCACCAAGCTCGTCGGCCCGGTCAAATCCGGAACGAAACAAGTGCTGACAAGGGCAACCGTGACGGCCGAAGGATATCGCCTCGAACCGTTCGATGCCGTGACCTACGTGCGCCAGCGGAGCGAAGCCGACCTTCCCGCGATCGACGAGGTCAAGCCCGCCCGCAAGCGAGAACCCAAACGCCTCCCCGTCGTTGCCGACTAGATCCTTAGCGAACCACGTGCACGACTTCGTGATCGGCCAGTGCGTTCTCGAATACGTTCGGTGCAAAGAGTGACTGCACACAGGCCTCCTCCGGACTGCCGCCCATGGGACCGTGAATGCGGATTTCCATCACGCCGGCTGCGACTCGCACTCGGAGCGCCGTACGCTCCTCGGCAATGCATGCGAGGATGTCGTCCCGATGGGCGTCAAGGAGCGCTCGGATCCGACGTTCGAGGTCGCGGGCCGCTGCCGATGGGTGAGGAGCTTCCTGCTCCGGTGACCTCCGTTCCGATGCCACGTTTTCTTCGGTGGCCAAAAGAACTGGGCGAGGGGTGGGCGCCGGTCTCGCAGGAGATGTCTGCACCAACGGACCCTCATCGCACGCATATGCCGTTCCGGTGATGGTGGCGGTGGTGGTGGTCCCCTGACCTGCGCCGAGAGCTGGCGGTTGTGCGTGAACGTGCGTTGCTCCCCGTTCTCCGGCTGCGTTTCGGAGGTCGTTCTGAGCGTATTCGATGAGCTGGGGGTTTGAGACCCAAGCCCCCGCATATCCACCGCCGGTGCCGGTCACTGTGCCGAGGCTCTCACACCGACCGCTTGGTGGTGCGTGGAGTAGTTCGACCTGTGTCCCGCGTGTGTTGAGTGACGCCGTGGAACAGCCGGCGATGACCAGGCACAGTGTGATCCCCCGCATCGCCCGATTCTCCATCGGGGCTCGCGTGAGATCAACCTCTCTCCACGCCACGTCGCGGACCGGAGTACAGTCTCAGCATGTCTACTGAGCGACATCGAATTCGTTTGGAGAAGGTCGGTCCGGTGGCCCTTCGTGCGGTCGCTGGATCCGGCGGCGAGATGGTGATCGACGGGAAGCGCGAGATTGGTGGTGAGGATCGGGGGATGCGACCGATGGAGGCGCTCCTTACCTCGTTGGCGAGCTGTACCGCGATGGACGTGATGTTCATTCTCAAGAAGCAGAGGGAACCCCTGGAGCGCTTGACCATCGACATCGAGGGCGAGCGGGCCGACGCCGTTCCGTCGCCGTTCACAAAGATTCACATGCGGTTTGTGGCGAACCGTGAAGTAGCGCTCAACAAGTTTCAGCGCGCGGTTGCGCTCAGCGAAGGCAAGTACTGTTCAGTCAAGGCCTCGTTGTCTTCCGAGATCGAAATCACGTTCGAGGCGGCGCTCGAGTAGGCGGAGCCGCTGAGATGTTCAGTCGAGCGGTCCTTCGAGGGACTCGGCCTCGGCGAGCAGACCTTGTAGCGCCTTTTCATCGTCGTCGTTTGGGGTACGGCTTTCGAGGACCCGTTTGAGCACTTCGGATGATGCGCGAAGGCGGTAGCCGGCAACGGCGAGGGGCTCGACCGCGAGGAGCTCTTCGGTGGCTTGCTGAAGGCGCTCTTGGGTGCGGGCGATCTCGGCATGGGCCTCCGCGAGCGACTGATAGTTTCGGTGGAGTCGCGCCGCCGCGCGAACTCGAGCCTGAAGTTCGTGGGGCTCGAAAGGTTTGCGTACATAGTCGTCGGCGCCCTGGTTGAGGCCTTCCGACGTGGCGTCCGACCCCGCACGAGCGGTGAGCAGAAGGATCGGAATGTGTGCTCGCTCCGGATCGGCTTTGAGGCGGCGGGTCAGTTCAAGGCCATCGAGGACTGGCATCATCACGTCCGACACGATGACATCCGGCGAAAACTCGTCCATCGCGTCGAGGGCTTGGGCGCCGTCGCTGCACAGCCGGGTGGGTCCGAGCGGAGCGAGCACCGCTCTTACGTGGTTTTGCATGTCGACGTTGTCTTCGATGATCAGGATCCGGATTCCTTCGTGGACACTGTTTTTGGGGCTCACGGCTTGGGGTGCGGGTTTGAGAAGCTCCGCCATGCTTGGGCGATTCGGACGCTTTGGTGAAGCGATCGGTGGGCGGTCATCGCCACGAATAGGAATCGTGACGGTAAAGGTGGCACCCTCGCCCTCGATGCTCGATGCCTCGACGGTGCCTCCGAGCGTGGTCACGAGCTGACGAACCAGCGCGAGTCCAAGGCCCGTGCCCCCGGCTTCGGCAGGACCTTGCTCGTAGCGCGCGAACAGTCGGTCGAGCTGTCCTGAGGGGATTCCCGGTCCAGTGTCGTTGACCTCCAGCAGAACATCGCTCCCGTGGCGACGGACGATCACCGTCACGCAACCTTCCGGAGGTGTGAACTTGAACGCATTTCCGACAAGGTTCAGGACGACTCGCTCGATCATCGAGACGTCGGTCCGGGTGTGGATCGGCTGGTCGGCTTCCACCTTGAGCGCAATGCGTCGGTGGTGAGCGGCGGGGGCCATGTCGTCCAAGAGCGTCCGGATGTGAGCTGCGACATCGAGGTCTTCCCAGTGGGGACGCATCATGCCCTCGTCCGCCTTTCGAAGGTCGAGCACATCGTCCACGAGCTGTCTCAGACGGAGGGCGTTACGCCGAATGACCTGAAGCGGATCCCGCACGTTCGCGGGCAGGGGCTCTGCCAGAAGGCTGGTGAGCGGACCGAGCACCAAGGTCAGCGGCGTACGGAGTTCGTGGCTTACCGCCGTCAAGAAGTCCGACTTCGCTTCCGAGACCTTCGCCTGGACGAGCGCTTCCTTCAGCCGCTCGTTGGTTCGCTTCTCTTCGGTGACGTCGATGTAGGTCCCCAGGAGTCCCACCACCTCGCCGCGGTCATCGCGAAGCGGCACTTTGTTGGTGAGAAGCCACGACGTGCTCCCGTCGGGTCGCTTCTGAGGCTCCTCGATCGCGAGAAGGGGCTCGCCCTGGTCCATCACTTCCTTGTCGCACTGGATAAAGAAGTCCGCCTGCTCTTTCGGAAAGTGATCATGGTCTCGCTTTCCGGGAAAATCCCGGTACGAGTCGTAGCCGCAGTCGCGTGCGACGTGCGTGTTTCCGCCGAGATAGGTGCTGGAGCGGTCCTTCCAGAACACCCGCTGGGGAAGGGCTTCGCACAACGCGCGCAACACCAGCTGATCCAGACGGGCGTCAACCAACTCAGCCTCGAGCTCGGACACGCGAGCCCTCAGGCTCGCCGCCGACTCTTCGTTGCCGTCGTCTTCCATCACGGGTCCTCATGTTGGCGCACGCTGTCGAGAATCAGTTCGGCGCGTAGAAATCGGGCACGAATCGCGTACGACCGGATCGTGGCCAGGTGTTCGAGAAGGGTGAGCGCTTCGTCCAGCACCATCTCGTCGGGCATGGGACCGTGAGCTTCATAGATCGCCGTGAGGCTGGTGCGGAGCCGATTGGCGTCCCCTCGTGCGAGGATCCGTCGCTCGAGCTCATCCCGACGGATGGTCCACTGGTCTACCAAGGTCAGCTCCCAAACGGCTTAAACGGCAGAGGACGAGGCACTTTTACGACGGGTGCCCTGAATCCGTCTCGGGTCGTGTCTCGAACGCCGAGAACGCATGACAAACCACTCGTGGGGCATGTATCGAGGCTGCGGTCGCCGGAAGGCCGCAGTTGCAAGCCTGGCCACGTCTCGGTGCGTTCGAGCTACACTGATTGCGTGTCTCGAATGCGATTGCCAGGCTGGGTCGTCGATGAGGTGACCTCGATCCAACAAGAGGTCGAGCGCTATCGTGGGATGTCGACAGCCGAGCTCTGGCGGGAGACGCAGGACTGCGCAAAGGACGCGATGTGGGCGATTTATGCCAGCGGGCTTCCCGAGCGCGTACTCGCGGACGTGGACCCGCTCCCGCTCTCCTCTCAGGTGGCGCTAAAGCGCCTGCGCACCCAACACGATGAGTGAACGCCGGACCGCCGCAGACGCGGGCCGGGCGATCGCAGACGCACTGCGGAAGGCGGGCTATTCGCATGCGTTGGGCGGCGCCCTGGCACTCGGCGTCGCAGGCGTACCCCGCGGCACCAAGGACGTGGACGTCAATGTATTCGTTGAGGACTCCGAACTGCCCGGGGTGATTGCTTGCCTCATGGGCCTCGGAATCAAGCTGGACGAAGAAGCTTGCCTCGCAAGGGCACGCCGCGACGGCATGTTTGTCGGGGATTGGGATGGAATGCGCATCGACGTTTTCACACCGAGTATCCCGTTTTCGTCCGAGGCCGAGCGCACGCGAGTCGAGATTCGTGCCGACGGCTGGTCCGGTTACTTCCTTGCCCCCGAAGCCATCGCGATCTTCAAGCTCCTATTCTATCGACTCAAAGATCGAGGTGACCTGGAGCGCTTGGTGGCAGTCCGGGGAGAACTCCTCGACCACGCGTACATCCGGCGCTGGATCGTTGAGATGATGGGGCAGGACGACGAGCGAGTGGCAACTTGGGACGACATCGTTCAGCGTCTCGCGGCCAAGCCCTAGTACCCCCATCCTGACGCGGGATCGCTCACAGAGATCGCGTCACCTTCCTGTCACAGAGTGGAGGGTCAGTTTACCCTGACCTCATGCCGCGAACTCGCTTCCTGTGCCTTGGTCTATTTGCGCTGGCCGCCTGTGGCGATGACGACGCCTCGGGTTCTGTGGATGGCTCGGTCGACGGCATGGTGGACGCGGTTGTCGATGCGAGCGTCGACGCCTCGGTCCCGGATGCCGCCCCGGACGCAACGCCGGACGCCGATGCCACGGTTCGCCCGCCCGGCAGCCATATGTCCTACGTGGCTCCGGGCCAGGCCCCTGAAACCGCCGCTCGCCTCGTGGTGTTCGGCGATTCGATCAGCGCGGGGGTCGGCGCTTCGCAAGGGTTGGAATATAGCCTTCTACTCGCGGCCAACGAAGATGGCGTCTATCCGGACGATGCCGCGGCCGACCTCGAATCGCTGACCGGCGCGGCGGTCGAGCGCGTGGACATCGCCGTGAGCGGGGCTCGGACCGCGAACCTGGCGGGCCAGCTGCAGCGCCTTCAAAACGAACTGACATTCCCCGCGGCGGGTCACACCGTAGTGGTGGGAACGATCGGCGGCAACGATGTCGCCGGCTTGGTCGCGGGTGGCGATCCCGCGGGAGCACCGCTTGACGATGCACTCGCGAACATCCGGGGCTTCGTAGGCTTCTTTCAGGACCCGGCGAACTTTCCCGACGGTACCTCGATCTATCTGGCGAATGTGTACGATCCGAGCGACGGCGTTGGCCAGCATCCCAGTTGTTTCTTCGGGCTGCCTCTTTCTCGATTGACCGACGCGCTGCCGGTGTGGTCGATGCGCTACGTAGAGCTCGGAACCGAACTTGGGTTTTCGGTCGTCGACATCCTCGGCTTCTTCCGCGGCCACGGATATTACTTCGACGACATGATGAACGAGTTCTACGACATGGACGACCCCACGTTCTGGTGGGCGGGTGGCGGCGACTGTCTGCACCCCAACGACCGCGGCCACCACGAGATGCGGCGAGTGTTCTTCGAAGCGATGGACCCGACCTACGTCGCCAACTGATGCTCGGCGTGACGCTTTCGGCAATCGCCGGTGCGCCCTCCCCGAGCATCTGGGCGATCACTGGATCGCCGACGGGTTCGCTGGAATCGAAGGGGTCCGCATCGGAGTCAACTGCCAAGCTGAAGAGCTTCTTGTAGTCCGCGTGGCGCAGCATCGGCAACGATCCGCCTGGGCTTCGATCGTTCTGGTGAAGCTGTGGTTGTAGACCCATCCGTCGGCAACCCGGTTGAGGCGCGACGAGGGAATGCGCATGCTCTCGAAGTGATCGAGCGACTCAGCCCAAAACAACGAAAAGCTCTGCGTCCGACGCGGGCAGGGGGAACGGCGGTCGCTCCGACCGCTCGAAGCGCGAAACGCTGCACCAAGCTCTTTCGAGACCACTACTCGAAGAAACGGCTGGAGACCCTTCGCGCTGGCGTCGACGCGTCTCCTACCAAGGCCCTTCGGTCCCTTCATCGAGAGGCGCTCTCAGTGATCGACGATCCGTCGGCGGAGAACCTCCGCGCGGCGAGTCTCCACACCCTTGGCGCGGCCGACCGGTTTGCCGCGAGCGGCGATCCCAAAGCAACGCTGACCGACGCCATCGTGATGGCCCGCGGCGTAGTGGACGCGGTCGAAGCCAAGATTCGGAGTCTCGACTATGACCTTGCGGCCGAGCCGAACTGGATGGTCAAAGTATTTCTGAAGGACGCCGACCGAGAACCCGAACATCGGATCGAGTCCTGGGTGCCGCTTCGGCATGCGATCTGCGCGGCCGACGACGCGGCCTACCGCTTGGCTCGCGACCGCGCAGCCTGGAACGAGCGAACTTCGTTTGTGAAGTCGCGCCTCGCGTTCGCTTTTCCTGACGAACCCTGGGCCGAGGCGCTTCTTCGATCGCCGGAGGCGACCACCAATGAGTTCGGAAAGAGCGTCGGCACCCCGACTCAAGTGACGCGATTCGGCTTTCTCCTCAGTGCCTGCAATGACGTCGAAGCGGCTCGCGCGATCGTGGACGCGAAGGGCGGGCCGTTTGCGGTGAGCCAGAGCGCGCTCGAGCTCGCGGTCGCGCTCCCGAGCAAGGATGCGCTTGGCCTGTTTCGAGAAGTGCTGCCTCGACTTCTGAAGAAGCCGGGCTACGGGCCGCTCCACAAGACGCCGCCGCGCAATGTGCTCGAAGCTATCTTGCTGATCGGCACCGACGAGGCAGTCCGGCTGGCGGCAAAGTACGTCGGGCATCGGGTCCTCGGCGCGCAAGCGACCGAGTTCTTTCAGCGTCATCCCGATCGGCGAGCTCTTCTTTCCGGAGGCGGCGATGCGGCGAAGGAGCTCCTGGTTCGGCTCGATCGACTCGCCGGCCAACAAGCCAAAGCGGGGCCTGAGGCAGCCCCAACCGATGTTCCCGCGCTCCTTCGCGATCGAGCCTGGCGTCGACCGAAGCGAACGCCCAAGTCCACGGTAGTTCCGGACGTGACCATCCCCGAACCCTACGACGAACGCTTCGAGCTTCAGGTGCCGCTCGGAGATCATCCGAAGCTCGAGGGCAAGGCGCTCGAGGAGTGGCGAAAGGAAATCGCCACGGGGCGAGGCGCCGTCGATGCGGAGTACGTGTATCACCAGCGCAGCGCGTCGAGTTATCTCGTTCCGCCGGACGAGGGGCTTGCGGCCTGGGTTGATGGGCGCGGCTGGTGCGCTCTCGGCCTGGGCTGGTTCCTTCAGCGACACGGTTCGGATGCCCTTGTGGGCCTCCTTCATGGGCGGCGGCTTGGCCACCTCGACTACGAGGATGCGGGGGAGTGGATCACCGCGCTCGAGGCGATGATCTCCCCGAAGACGGCGCCGGTTTGGGCACGAATCCGCCGCTCGAGGAAGCGATGGCGGCCCGCCGCCGAAGCATGGCTGCGCCAGCACGCAGAGATCGCGACGCTCGGCCTCGTTCCGGTCGCGGTGGGGCGAGAGGGCAAAGATCGAAAGGACGCGGAGGATGCCCTCTTGTTTCTGCTTCGCACCGGACAGAGGAACACGATCGAGCAGGTCGCGGCGCGATATTCCACTGAGGTTCAGAGCGCGCTCACCCAAATCCTGAGTCGAGACTGGCGGGTCGTGGATGCGAAGCCGCCAAAGCTTCCGCCGTTCCTTCGCTCCACCGACCTGCCGCCACTTCGGCTTCGCGCGGGCGGCATCTTGGGCGCGGACGACCGGGACGCATGGATCGAACTCCTATCGGTGGCTCCAGCTGATTACCCCGCATTCGTGGGGGAGGAGTCTTTGCGCGACGCGTTCGATTCCGAATCCCTCGAGTCCTTTGTGGCGACTCTCTTCGAGCTATGGGCCGCCGCGGATGGTCCCGGCAAGCACGACTGGATGCTTCGGGCGATGGTGGCGCTCCCCTTCGAGGCAACGACCCGGCGTCTGGCGATGTTGGCGAGGGGATGGGCTCGAAGCAAGCAAGCACCGGCGCGACGGGCATGCGAAGCACTGGCTTCGATCGGTTCCGATGTCGCGCTGCTTCACCTGGGGCATATTGCGGCGACCACGCGTTTTCAGACCCTTCGTGGCGAAGCCGAGAAGCATCTGGAAGAGGTCGCGCGAACCCGCGGACTCAGCCGCGACGATCTCGAAGATCGGATCGTGCCCGATCTTGGGCTTGCCGTTGACGGAACGCTCGACGTGTCGTTCGGAGACCGCACCTTTCGAGCGAGCGTGGATCCGGCACTTCAGGTGTATCTGATCGATGGCGACAACACGAGAGTCCCGGCGTTTCCCCGCGGCCGAAAGAGCGACGGCGATCCCGCGCTTCGCCGCGAAGCCAAGGCCCGGTTTGATGCCTTCAAGAAGGACGTCCAGTCGATTGCCGACCGACAGAAGCGCCGAGCGGAACGAGCGATGGTCCTCGGACGAAGCTGGAGTCTTGCCGACGCGCGACGTTACTTCTTCGACCACCCGCTCGCCCGGCATCTTGCTCGTGGCCTTGTCTGGCAGTGCGAGGCGGCGGGGTTTCGAGTGGCGGAGGATGGGACATTCGCCACCGTCGATGATGAGGAACTCGAGCTCTTCGAGGACGCGGAAGTCCGGATCGCGCATCCGCTCAACCTCGCCGAGTGCGCAGCCTGGACGGATCGCTTTGCCGACTATGAGGTCGTTCAACCCTTTCCCCAACTTGGTCGAGCGACCGCCGCGCCTCAGGATGACGAGCTCCCCCGTCGGACGGTCGATCGAGCCGCGGGGACTTCGGTGCGG
>JBCCZL010000225.1:0-13882 GCA_039187775.1 Myxococcota bacterium | reverse complement strand
GGTCGGTGACATAGAGCCAGTCGCGGACGTTCAGGCCCTCCCCGTAGATCGGGAGGGGTTTTCGCTCGAGGCAGTTGAGGATCATGACCGGGATCAGTTTTTCGGGAAACTGCCTCGAGCGAAAACCCCTCCCGATCTACGGGGAGGGCCTGAACGTCCGCGACTGGCTCTATGTCACCGACCACTGCGAGGCGATCTGGAAAGTGGTCCAGGAAGGCAAGGTCGGCGAAACCTACAATGTCGGCGGACACAACGAGGTTCGGAACATCGATGTGGTGGATGAGCTCTGCCGCCTCGTGGCCGAAGAAACCAACGCCGACGTCGACGAGCTCCTTGCCCTCAAGAAGTTTGTGACCGACCGCCCCGGCCACGACCTCCGCTACGCCATCGACGCGAGCAAGATCGAACGCGAGCTCGGATGGACGCCGAAGGAAACTTTCGCCACCGGCCTCCGTAAGACCGTCCGCTGGTACCTCGACAATCCCGAGTGGATCGAACAGGTCCGCACCGGCGAGTACCGAAGCTGGATCGAAAAGAACTACGGGACCCGCGACGCTTAGCCCTCCCCTGCCACGAGACCGAACATGATCGAAAAAGGCATCATTCTCGCCGGAGGCTCCGGCACTCGCCTTCACCCGCTGACCCGGTCGGTGAGCAAGCAGCTCATGCCGATCTACGACAAGCCGATGATCTACTACCCGCTCTCGATGCTCATGCTCTCGGGCATCCGGGATGTGCTGGTGATCACCACGCCGCACGACCGCCCGCTGTTTGAGACTCTGCTCAAAGACGGGAACGATTGGGGAATCAAGATTTCGTACGCCGTCCAGCCGAGCCCCGATGGCCTCGCCCAGGCCTTTCTGATCGGCGAAGAGTTCATCGCGGGAGATCCGTGTGCCCTCGTGCTGGGCGACAACGTCTTTTATGGCGAAGGCATGCCCGACATGCTCAAGAGAGTCGCTCAGCGCGATCAGGGCGCCACGGTGTTTGGCTACTACGTTCGAAACCCGAGCGCCTACGGCGTTGCCGAATTTGATTCAGACGGCAAGGTCGTGGGCCTCGAAGAGAAGCCGAAGGCCCCCAAGTCCAACTGGGCGGTGGCCGGGCTCTATTTCTATGACGCACAGGTCGTCGAGCTGGCCAAGCAACTCAAGCCGTCGGCGCGGGGCGAACTCGAGATCACCGACCTGAACCGGCTCTATCTCGAGCGAGGCTCGCTTTATCTCGAGCAGCTCGGGCGCGGCATCGCCTGGCTCGACACCGGCACCCCCGAAGCGCTGCTTCAAGCCGCCAACTTCATTCAAACCATCGAGACGCGGCAGGGCCTTCAGGTCGCCTGCCCCGAGGAAATCGCGTTTCGCCAGGGTTGGATCGATACCGCGGGCCTCCTCAAGCTCGCCGAGCCGCTCGGCAAGACCGCCTACGGCGAATATCTCAAGACGATTGCTGCGGAGGGAAGCTCATGAAGGTCACGCCGCTCTCCATTCCTGAGGTGCTGCACATCGAGCCCAAGGTGTTCGGTGACCATCGAGGGTTCTTCCTCGAGTCCTATTCGAAGCAGCGCTACGCGGAACACGGGCTCACCATGGAGTTCGTGCAGGACAATATTTCGCGATCGAAGAAAGGCATCCTTCGAGGCCTCCATCTTCAGCATCCCCACGACCAGGCCAAGCTCGTTTCGGTCCTCGAGGGCGCGGTGTATGACGTCGCCGTCGATGTTCGGGTGGGGTCGCCGACCTTCGGTCAGTGGGTCGGTCAGGAGCTGATCGCGGAGAAAAAGAATCAGGTCTACGTTCCTGCGGGCTTTGCTCATGGCTTCGCCGTGCTCACCGACTCGGCGCTCTTCGTCTACAAGTGCACGGACTATTACCACCCGGAGACCGAGCTCGGCGTGGCGTGGAACGATCCTGCACTCGGCATCGACTGGCCGCTCGCGGACCCGATCCTAAGCGAAAAAGACGGGGCGTATGGACCGCTGAGCGCGGTTCCTGAAGCAAGCCTTCCGACATACGAGGCGCCGTGACCGTCATCCTCGGTGCCGCCGGGATGCTCGGCCGGGCGTTTCACGAAGCGCTCCCCGAAGCGCAGGGGTTCGACCTGCCGGACTTCGACGTCACCGATGGAGACCACATTGCGCGTGCGCTGCCGGAAGGGGAATCCCTTGTCATCAACTGCGCCGCGTGGACCGACGTGGATGGGGCCGAAACCGACGAAGAAGGTGCGCTGCAGGTCAATGGTGCGGCGGTGCGAATGCTCGCGGAGCGCTGTAAGAAAATCGGGGCCACGCTCGTGCATTTCAGCACTGACTACGTGTTTGACGGGCTGGGAACACGTCCGTACCCGGTGGATCACCCGCGAGCCCCGCTCAATGCCTACGGCCGCACCAAAGCCGCCGGCGAAGCGGCGATCGAAGAGGTCGGCGGGGCGCATCTTTTGATCCGAACCGCCTGGCTCTACGCCCCGTGGGGCAAGAACTTTGTCCGCACGATGTGGCGCCTCACCGGCGAAAAAGATGAACTCAAGGTGGTCGCCGACCAGCGGGGACGCCCCACCAGTGCGCCTTGGCTCGCCAAAGCCACGCTTAAACTGATCGATAAAAATGCGCGCGGCACATTTCACATCTGTGATGACGGCGAATGCACCTGGCACGAGTTCGCCTCGGCGATCGCGGAAGCGCGCGGCCGGGGATGTGAAGTGCATCCGTGCACGAGCGAGGAGTTTCCGAGGCGCGCCAAGCGCCCACCCTACAGCGTGCTGGACCTCGATCGGCTGCGTGCCGAGGTCGGTGAGGTCCCCCCGTGGGCGACCAACCTGAGCGAAACCCTCGACGCCATTCGCCGCGACGGCTGATCGATCTACTCCGCTCGGTTCGTCTGGACCGAGAGTCCAGCCCACATCCCTGTCGAAACCCCGTTCAGATGGCTACGGACAGAGGTTGTTGGTCGACAGACTCGTCAGCGGGGTGTTGAACGGAAGGGACGGCGTCGTCGACGAAATCCTCGCCCGGACCGTCGCGCTCCCAGCGTCGTTGTAGGCCACGATGCCCCACTCGAGATCCGTGCCCGGCGGGAGAATGTCAGGACCAAAGAACGTCACTGGGCGGGTGGCTGGCGACCCCGAAAAACCTCCCGACACGATGTATTGCTCCTGGTCTCCGGACACCGTCGGGTCGTCCGGTTGGTAACGAAGTCGGATGGTTTGCACGGTGATGCCCCCGCTGTGATCGCTTCCTCCGTTTACCGGGAAAGACTGGCATGCACCCGGCCCGCAGGGTCGGTCCCAAAAAGGCACCGACGACGTTCCCAGGCGGAAGAAGCGAATCTCGTCGGTGCCGCTCGCGCCTGCATTGCTGGAGTAGAGCCACACGATCGCGATGCCTCGCCGATCGTTCGGCAGCCCGAACGACGTCTCATTGGCCGGCCCGGTGTCACTGCCCCCGGTTTCCCGGAGCACCAGCGCCCATCCTCGACCCGGCGTCGCTCCACCTCCTTCGACCTCTACCCGGATCTGAAGATCGGTCTCTCCGTAGCCCTGGGTCAGATTGAGCGTGCGGAACGCCGACCGGACCGTGTTGTCCTGGCCTTCGACTCCGACCTGCAGCGTCTGATACGTGGTGAGGC
Source organism: Myxococcota bacterium (assembly GCA_039187775.1). Lineage (GTDB taxonomy): Bacteria > Myxococcota_A > Polyangia > Polyangiales > JBCCZL01 > JBCCZL01. Next base: position 10,262 of record JBCCZL010000225.1, on the reverse strand, counting down.
AACCAAATCCGACACACCCAGCGGCTCCGCTGGTGTTGCACCCCGCCCCACCCGAGAACCGGAAGGTCGATGACGAGCAACTTCGAAGGTCGTCAGTGAACGATGAAATGGCGAGCGGGAACTCGGTCGCAAGGAACTCGCCGTCTCCGTCGTCGTCGCAGTAGTTGCACGCCTCCACGCTCCCAAGGCACGCGCCCGGCGTGCAATCCGCCGCGCAAGTCGTCACCCCGGGACTTCCGCACGCGGTGGTGCATGCGGTGGTCGCACCCACCGCACACTCGAACCCTTCGTCGGCGACGCCGTTATCGTTGTCGTCGCAGCCGTTGCACGTGCCGGGAAACCCCGGTCCTTCGCCCACCGTCAAACACGCGTTGAACCCGAGGCAGTCACTCCGGCAGGTCCGGGTGCCGCTCGATCCGCAGGCCGTGGTGCAGGCCTCGGTCGACCCCAGCGAGCACGCGAAGCCGTCCGCCATGTCCTCGATGGTTCCGTCGCAATCATCGTCGACGCCATCGCACAGTTCGGCGCGAGCTGTGGTCGCACCGACACAGGTGTCCCAAACCCCACCGACACACATCTGAGATCCGACCACGCACGAGCCCTCGGAGACAAAGCCACCCATTCCGTCAGGCTCGCCGCAGGGTCGGCTTGTGCCAATGGTGCACAAGCACCCGTTGTCGACCGCGCCGTCGCAGTCTTCATCCGCAATCCCATCGCACAGCTCGGTTCCCGCGGGGTTGATGGTGCGGATGTTGTCGTCGCAGTCGCCGGGGAGCACCGCGTATCCGGACGGTGCCGCGCAAGCCATGATCGATTCGGTGGTGCCGTAGCTATCGCCGTCGAGGTCGCGATAGAAGGTCTCCCTCACACCTTCATCAATGAACCCGTTGCAGTCATCGTCAACATCGTTGCAGGTCTCCACCGCTGTCGGGTTGATGGTGGCCCGAGTGTCATCGCAATCGTCTCCACACACGAGGGCACCTTGCGGGTCGAGATTGCAGCAATCCAATCCGACGTGACCGTCGTTGTCTCGGTCACGGCCCAACGTTGTTGGATCGCAGTCCTCGTCCACGCCCAGCATGTCGCAGACCTCTGGATTGCCTGGAAACCGCCGCTGATCCGAGTCGTCGCAATCGGTCCCGCCACACGCCACCGACTCGAATCCATCGTTGTCTTCGTCGCAGTTCAGGCCAGTGTCGGTAGCTTCATCGCAGCTCTGCCCGGCGCTACAGGGATCCGTGCCAGCCATGCACGAACGCGTTCCCATCGTTTCCACGCAGCGCTCCGACCCGTTGCAGAACATCCCATCGTCGCACTCGGAGTCGTTTTCGCAGGCGGTCATCGAGGCATCCGGCGGGGGCGTTACCGGGTCCTCCCCGTTGCAGCCCATGGCGAGAGCCACGCAAGCCGTAAACACACATATCCCTCGAAGTCGTGACGCCGATGAAGCCATAAATCTCATTGTCGCATGAATCAGTTTCGGCACGGGAGCTTTCCATTCAGCGATGTCGGTGTCGGGCACACAGAGGTTGGCCCCCTTACCGTTGACCCATACTTGGGCGACCACAGCACAGCACGCGATTCGCGCGGTGAGGAAGTGAGAGCGGTGAGTCGTCGTAAACCATCGGATGATGACGAGCACGCAACGGGAGGGGTACAGAATCGCTATCGACGTGGGTGGGAGATCCTGAATGGCTAGAGTGCTCCAGGTTTTCCACTAACCTCCCGCCATGATCGCGCCCCTCGCGAATCTTTGCCTTGCCGTCGCGCTCCCCCTCGTCGCAGTGCTGTTCTCCTTCTTCACTCCGGGCACGATCGCGGCACAGGAAGGGCCGTACGAAAACTACTTGGTGGGCGACCGGGCAACCGGCCTCGCCGGCGCGTTTGTCGCCGTTGCAGACGATGCGTCGACGATCTTTCACAACCCGGGGGGCCTCGCCGCGCTCCCGTCAAGCTCGGTGTCCGGAAGCCTCTGGGTGGTCAGCTTCGCGTCGCGCACCGTGGAAGACGGATACGTCACCGATCTGGGGAACGGAACCCTCGACCACTCCGCGAGCCCATCGATCCCTCTCTTTGTCTCGGCGGTGTTTCGCTTCGGCCCGCGCGATGAGAGCGGGCTTCGGCGGCACGCCATCGCGGCTACGATTCTCAATCCTCACCGCGTCGACACCTCGTTCCTGACTCAGCTCGAGGGGTCCACCGCACTCGGGCCGAGCGTGGCCCGCCTTCAGACTTCGCACTCCGAAGTCGACCGATGGTATGGAACGGCGTACGGCTATCGGCTCACCCCTCGACTTTCGCTCGGCGTCTCCGCGTTCCTCGCAACCCGCGAGGTGAACCACTCCGAGATTGAAGTATTCACCAGCGCTCGGGCCATCGATCCCGCGGCCGAGACGACCACGACGCGGAACTGGCGGACCTCGATCAACACCGAAGACCTGATCTTTCGCTTCGGAGCGCGCCTCGACATCGGCGACCACTGGCGCGCGGGCGCACTGCTTCAGCTTCCCGGAATTCAGATCGGCGGTTCGGCAACCATCGATCAAATCGAGACGGGGACGAGCCCTCCCGACAGGCTTGCCTTTTCGACGGCGGCCGAGCGAGGCATCGACGCTGATTCGATTCTGCCTTGGGAAGCCCGGATCGGCTTCGCCTGGGTCGACGATCCACTGGCGTCGATCTCGCTCGATCTATCGATCCTAGGGCCGCTCGGTGGCGAAGAAGATCCGATCGAGGTGGTGGGAACGTCGAACCTGAACGCGGGCCTCCTGTTTCCACGGCAAACCCGCTACCGGCCGACCGTTCGGATCGCGGCTGGCTTTAACTTTACGCTCTTTGACCGACTCCCGATTCGCGGCGGCGTGCGCTTTGACCCGTCGACCGCGCCGGATGTACTCGGGACCGAAACCACCTATGTACGAGACGACATCGACCGGCTCGGCTTTGCCCTTAGCGTCGGTTACCAAACCGAAGACTTCGATTTTGCCGTCGGCACGACCGCGATTTTCGGCTGGGGCCAGGGCCTCGCCCTCACGCGTTCGTTCGTCGATGGAAGCTTTGGCTATCAGGCCGCCGACGTGAATGAGCGCACGGTGTATCTCTTCATTTCCGGTGCGACGAGCGTGATTCGACGGATCGTCGATGAGGTCACCGACACAGACACCGACGAAGAGCGAGCGACGAACCGCTGAGGTCTAGCCCGCAAGCTCTTCGGGCTCCAATGAACAAACGTGGAACGATATGCTGACGAGGTGAAGGTTGGGCGACGAACCCTGGCGGCAGGACTCGGCGCGGCGGGCGCTCTCGCGGCCACGGGGGCGTGGCTCGCCCGAACCGAAGGAACGTCCAGTGGGGACGGGCACGGGCACCCGCCCCGCGACACGCCATCCCTCCTGGATGCGCTCCTTCAGAGCTCTTCCGAAGAGTGCATTCACGTCGCCGCGGCGGCCATGAAAGACGGCCTCGATGCCAACCGCGTCCTGAGCGCTGCCCTCTTGATGCCTCTCGTGACGGGTCGGGCCGAACGAGACATTCACGCGATGGCCGTCGTCCCCGCCGTCCGACGCCTCATCGCCGATGAAGAAGCGCCAGCCGTCCCGACCCTTTGGACGGTTGCTCACGCGCATGCCTGGTCCCGCGCCGAGCGGGTGACATCATCGGGCGCATCGGTCGTGGACCCCGATCATCGGCTGTCGGAAGCTCTCATCACCGGAAACTCTGAACTCGCCGGAGATGCGGCCGCTTCCTGGTTCGCGGTCGACCCGGAGCGAGCCTATCGACGGCTCACCTTGGAGCTCACCGCCGAACGAAGCAATCCCCACGTCGCGATCTGGGCCGCGATGGCCGGACTCGAGCTGGCACGGACCAGAGACCATGCTCCGCTCGTCGTGCGTTCGGTGGCGCGGCATGCGAGTCACTGGACTCCGCGCCCATCTCCGGCCGCGCATCTCGGCGACCCGAACGACTCCACGTCGCCCGAAGACATCGTGCGAGCGCTCCGAAGCGCGCCCGAAACACCCATCGACGGCCTTAACCCCGCCGCAATCTGGGCAGCACTTGCGCTGCTCACCGCCGAAACTCGGCTGCGCCACCCAGGTGTAAGCGGCATCGGCATCCACCAGACCACGCTTCTCGAAGCCCTTTGGCGCGGCTACGACGGAGCGAGCTCCGACGACCAGCCGATCATCCTCGGCCGGGCCGCCCGCTGGATGGTTGCGCTCCACACAGAGAATCCGGGTTCGCTGGCACTGCTGGACATCCTTCCTGGCCCTGGAGATCCCTTTGCCGCGGCCGGAGACGACATCGAAGCCTCCTATCGCGCCGCACTTCGGGAAGTGGCCGCCGATCTTCCGCGCTATCGTCGGAGGCTTCGGGGGCTTTTGCGTCGCCGCGGCAACGACCCTCACGACTACAAGTACTGGGCCGCGCTCGAGACCATTGGCGCGAAGCTCACGGGGACGGTCGCCGACCGATGGTGGGCAAGCGGCATCGCCGCCCGTTTTGTTCGGGACGACGAAGGCTGGGAGCGATTCGAAGAGGCTCAACGGATCGGGGGAAGCTAAGCAGTGCACAAGTCGTGAGCCGGCGTGAGTTCAATCTCCCCGGTCAGTTTGCGCCGCCCCTAAAGCACTGGCCGTTCGGGTTCCATGCGCGAATCGTGGCGCGACCGCTTGCCGGAGTGTCGCCGAGCCGGGTGCGGGAGTACGTATCGAACGACACGCCGACCGTGAGGTACGGCTCCTTGGGCGTCACGAGGCTCACGCTGGTGTAGCAGACGTTGGAAATACTGTTCCAACTTCCCGCTCGAGTCTGCACGCCGATCTCCTGCCACGCACCTTCGCTGCAGTGCTCCCCCGCGCAAAGAAACCCGAAGGCGCGAGCATCCGTCCTAGCCTGCGCGCACGCGGTTGGATTTGTGGGCGAGGTGGTCCATTCGACGTGAAGCTGGTGGCGGGCCGGATACACCTTGTCTCCGCTCTGCCCGAAGGACGCGGTGAACCCACAACTCCCATAGTTGACGTTGGCGTTTGATACGGCGGTGAACTCCTGCACGTTGGTGCAGGGAGTCGACTGGACCGGCACCGGTGACAGCGGAAACGCGTCGGCATTCGGGAAACCGGTGCAAAGAGCGGCGGCTACCGCGGCGGGTTCGCCCTCGAACGGCTCACCCTCCGTTAGTTCCATGGCGCAGCCTGTCGTGAGGCTCCATGCCATGGTGAGAGTCAGACCGAAGGTGCGGGTAAATAGAGGACGCATCAGAGACACTCCTTTTTCGGGATACAACTAGTTGTACTCATTCCGCGTGCTCGGTCTTTCGGACGGTTCGCAGGTTTCCGCTAATTCGCGTTCACCGTACGACTTCGAGATCACCCTCACGACTGCTGGCTGTCGTCACGGAAGTTCGCGAAGAAGTCGCGCCACCCGTGATGTTCTCAGGCAGAATCGGGCGATGACCAAGCGTGGATTTGCGGTCCTTACCGACCCGACGCTCAACAAATCGACCGCCTTTACCGAAGCGGAACGCGAGGCGCTGGGCCTCCGCGGTCTCTTGCCCGCTGCCGTCGGCACCCTCGAGACCCAAGAGCAACGGGTGCTCGAAAATGTTCGAAGGAAACCCTCGGACATCGAGCGCTACATCTTTCTCATGGCGCTCTTGGGGCGCAACGAGCGCCTGTTCTATCGGATTCTCCTCGACCACATCGACGAGATGCTTCCGATCATCTACACGCCGACGGTTGGACAAGCGGTCAAAGAGTTTGCCCATCACTTCCGCCAGCCACGGGCGATGTTCCTTACGCCCCACGACCGAGGTGAACTTCGGAAGCTTCTCGACAACTGGCCCAAGCGCGACGTCCGTATGATTGTGGTGACCGATGGTTCCCGCATCCTCGGCCTAGGCGACCTCGGCGCCAACGGCATCGGGATTCCCATGGGCAAGCTCGCCCTTTACTCGGCATTCGCGGGCATTCACCCGGACCACTGCATGCCGGTGATCCTCGATGTCGGTACGAACAACGAAGCTCTCCGGAACGACCCCCTCTATCTCGGGTTGCGTCAGCCGCGAATCGAAGGCGAACCGTACCTTTCGTTTGTCGACGAGTTTATCGAAGCGATCCAGGACGCGTTTCCGAGGGCGCTCATCCAGTTCGAAGACTTTCTCACACCCAACGCCTACGGTCTTCTCGGCCGCTACCGGGAGCGGGTCCGCTGCTTCAACGACGACATTCAAGGAACTGCCGCCGTCGCGGTCGCGGGCGTGTTCGCCTCCACCCGCGTGACAAAGCTTCCCTTCCGCGACCTCCGAATGATGTTTCTCGGCGCGGGATCCGCGGCCACCGGCATTGCCGACCTCTTGGTGCCCGCCCTCGTCGCCGAAGGTTTGACCGAAGAACAGGCGCGACAGCGGCTTTGGTTCGTCGACCTTCATGGCCTTGTGGTCAAGGGACGCGATCATCTGCTTTCTCACAACCTGCCGTATGCCCATTCGCACGCGTCCCTCGACTTTGTCTCCGCGATCGAGGCGATTCGGCCGCACATTCTCATCGGGGCCACCGGCGCTCCCGGCACGTTCAGCGAGGAAGCGGTTCGGGCAATGGCCGCGCTCAACGAGCGTCCCACGCTCTTTGCGCTTTCGAACCCAACCTCCCGCGCCGAGTGCACCGCCGAGGAGGCGTACCGATGGAGTGAGGGTCGTGCGCTGTTCGTGAGCGGCAGCCCCTTCGGTCCGGTGGAGCAGGAGGGGAAACGGCATGTTCCCGGCCAGGGCAACAACGCGTACGTGTTCCCGGGGGTGGGCCTTGGCGCGCTGGCCTCGCAAAGTCGAATCCTCACCGACGAGATGTTTCTCGCGGCCGCTCACGCCGTCGCCGACCTGGTCAGCGACGAGCGACTCGCCACGGGAACGCTCTATCCTCCGCTGTCGATGGTCCGAGAAGTCAGCCTAGAAATCGCGGTCCGCGTCGCCGACATCGCATGGGAGCGGGGACTCGCGCAGACGGAGCGGCCCTCGGACCTCCGCGCAGCGATCGCAAAGAGTCGCTTCGACCCGCACTACTAGCGGGCAGACGCCGCACGAACCCACGAGATGATGCAATCCCGGTCTCCCGACGGGATTGACCCTACGAGCGGCATACGATTCCCGCAAACCGGGCTGTCCTCAAGCTTTCGAATGAACAGACTGTTCTGGAATACGTTCGGATCGATGAGGTAGCCCGCCCCACCGCACGATCCTCTCGTCGCATCCGCAGACCGGCCAACAAACCGATCCCCGTTGCCAGCACCACTCAGGTCGAGTCCGGCGGCGGAGGTGGCACGGTTGTGACATCCCGCCGTCACACAAGATGTATTGAACACCCGCTGCGCATCGCAACCCATGCCACCGTCGGGACCCGCACCGTCGGGACCCGCACCGTCAGAACCCTGGGCATCGGAAACCCCGCTGTCTGGAACGGCGCCATCGGGAACGACTCGGTCGGCCAGCTCGCCGTCAGGAACACTGCGGTCGGCTCTCACCATCCCATCGGCGCCCATGGCGTCCAGGAAACCCATGCCCGAATCCCGGTCGAGCACCATCGACGAGTCGTGGCACGCGAGGAGCAGAGGCACTACCAACAGTGGAACGAAACCCGCACGCTGCATGGCAATGAGTTCCACGCGAGCTCGAAAACGGCTCAAAATATCACTCGTGCGCCCTGTGCCACAGTGACGCATCGCTCCGCGAAAGCTGCGGGATTTCGAAGGCGTGCCGGACGCGACGTACTTCCCACTGCGCAGAAGCCCATGGCGCGCGGTTTGCCTTCACCGTCCGCATGCTGGTTTCTTATCGCCCTCTCCTTTTGCTCGCCGGATTTGCTCTGGCGGCCTGTGGCACGAGCCGTCAACGAGCAGCGTCCGATGCTTCCGTGGACGGGTCCCGCGACGGATTCGTCGATGCGGTGGCGGACGGAAGCGCTGACGCCGACCTATCCTGCCCGAGCGCCACCCCCACCATCGGAACCCCTTGCACACAGGAAGGCCAATTTTGTGGTCCGCCGTGTACCGACGAGTGCAGCTTCTGCAATATCGCGATGTGTAGCGGTGGCGAGTGGATTCGGCTCGAAGCGTTTCCTGCTCCGTGCGTTAGCTGTGGCGAGTCGAACTGCGTGAGCGAGCGAGCGTTCTGCGCGATCGAGTACTCGGATGTCGTCGGCATCGAAGACTCCTTTCAGTGCAACGACCTACCGGCAGACTGCCAGCCCGAACCCAGCTGCGAATGCCTGGAAGCCGCAGGAGTGTTCTTCAATCGCTGCGACGATAGCGGCCAGGGAGTGGTGGTCGAGCGCTTCGGGGGTTGAGCCTACAGCCGAGCAGCGGCCACCACCCAGTCAAAGATGCAGTTGAGGTCATCCGTCGAGAGGCTCGTGCCCGCGAGGGGCATACGATTGCCGCAAACCGGCGGATTCGAAGCCACCTTGTCGATGAACAGGCTGTCTTCGAAAAAGTCGCGATCGATCAGCAGCCCCGCACCTCCGCGGGCACCCATGTCGGGACTCGGCTCACGTCCCACGAACTGCGCGCCGGAGCCCACGTTGGAAAGATCCAAATTGACGACCTGGGTCACCGCGTCGTGGCAGCCGGACACCGCACAGCTTCGATCGAAGACCGTCTGAACATCGCAGGGAACCACCACATCCCGATCCGGAACCTCGGCGTCGGGGACCACGGTCCCGTCTAGGTTGCCGCCATCGGGCACCGAGCCCTCGGCAAGCGCATCCATTTGAGCATCTCCGCCCGACGAACGGGAGCTTCGTCGGCTTGACGAACACGCGACCAACATCAAGGCAAAGAGGAGGACCCCCAAGGTTCGGCACGAGATCGTTGTCATCGCGCTTGAGCATAGCCGATCCATACTTCGCGCCCGTCGATTCACGTCGAACCGCACGCGACGAGAACCGTGACCACGCAGCCAACTCCGAGGGGAAGCCCATAAACTATGGTCAGCCCAATCCCAAAGACGTGAAGAATCTCGATCTTCGCAAACCGCACAATGGCCGCGAGGGCTACGGCCGTGGGGAGGAGGAGGGTCGGAAACATGAGTGCGAAGAGGATTGCCTCGAACAGATGATCGGCCTCCTGCACCAACACCACGCTGCCCGCAAAGCTAAACAGGAAGGAGCAGAGGTTGAAGAGGAAGCATGTCCAGGTCATCGCCCTCAGCCACGTCGGCACTGCGGCGTCGAGCACTCCCAACCCGGGCAGTTCGCTCATCGCCCGGCTCTCGTTGGGTTGGCTAACAGCCGATAGCTTCCCGTCTCGCCGGCGACCCGCGAGTTCGCCCATACTTCATAGTCCTGGCCGGGAATCGGTTCGAAGCTGAGGGCCACTGAGGCCGGATCTTCGGAGCTTGTGACTCCGTCCCGCTGAAGGCTCAACCCGCCCGGCCCACGCACGATCAAGAATGGGGTGAGGTCCCGGCTTTCCATCCGAACCGTGACCGACCCCGGCGACGTCGAATGAAACCGATATCGATCGATGAACGACTCATCATCGGGATGAAGGGCGTCGCCCGTTCTCAAGACCCCGTCCACCGGCTCCCCCAATCGAAGCTCGGGCAGCTCGGCAGCGTTCGATTTCTCGTCCGCGAGCTCCGAAAAACCTCGAGCCCAATGGTAAGCACCGGAGGCGAAACTGGCCGCCAAAACGACCAGGATGGCTACGATCATCAGACCCGCGAACACCGGCCACGCAAGGACAAGGAAGATCAGCTGCTTCTCGCGGCCCTCGCCGGCGCTCTTTTCGGGAGACTTGTGTTCAAGATTCATGTCCGGTTATCGGCCTGACCGGCGCTAAGTTGCGTCGGCCTCCTGGTTCGGCCCACAAACCCTTTGTGCCGAGAGAGAAATCCGATTATTCGAGCGGGATGAGTGAGCCCACGCCGGACGGCAAGTCTCCCGATCTGGGCGTCGCGCTTCGCCGACGAAAGTACTGGCACCAGAATCTCCGGCTCCTTGCGATCCTCCTTCTGGTTTGGTTCTTCGCCAGCTAAGGCGCGGGGATCCCCAACACGCAGCTGATTTGAGCCGAGTTCGAAGTGGATAGAAGCTGACTGGGAGTCGAGGGCCAGGGCTTGTGACAGAAATTCGATGGCTTCCTCAAAACGGTAATGGGCCGCTAGCGATATGCCGACAGTTTCAGGTACCGAGGGGTCGCCTTCCCAAAAGGCACGGGCTTCACGCAAGGCCTCCTCGGCGCTCTCAACATCTTCTGTGAGAAACGCCAACGCT
>JBCCZL010000224.1:0-13928 GCA_039187775.1 Myxococcota bacterium | reverse complement strand
GAGGAATAACCGAGTTATTTTGAGGAGGCAGGCCGAAGGCCGGTCGCGGGTGCGAGCGGTGCCGTCCCGCGCTGGAGGCGCGTGCGGAGTTTTGCAACAGCCGGCTAGTCGGCATAGGGCACCGTTTCGGTTTCGGGCCGACTTCCGTTCCAGCGCATGAGGTAGGTCCGGGGTCTGCCGTCATCGTCGTATTCGATGAGCGCGTAGGTCAGCCCGGTATCCTGGCCGAGGTATTGAATGTCGAGGTTGATCATCTTCATCCACGTCCCGGTGTTCACGAGCAGCTTGTTCCCCGGAAGCGCCCGGTACCGCGGGCCGTGGCTGTGTCCCACGATCAACGTGTGAACCCCGCGCACCTTTCGAAGGGCGCGGACGGCGGCATCGTCGAAGGTGCCGAGGGAGATGATCTCCTCTCGCACCCGACGGGGAAGGGCGCGGAGTCGTTCGCGCCAGGCGCCGAGGCTGAAAACGCGGTGCCGTAGGAAATACCGCCCGCTCCGCACCAGGAATCGAAGCGCAAACCGTGTGTCAAAGAGGAGCGCGCCAAGAATGAACCGACCGAGCGGCTGAATGCGGTCGACATAGGCACGCTCCTCTTTGGCCGGGTTCAACACCTCGAGGACCCACAGGGTGCCCCAGGGGAGGGTCAAGAGTTCCGCTCCGTCGGGCCGGGTGTGGGTCATTCGGGTGTAGTCCACCCGATGGATCCGCTCGAGCTGGTGCCCGTGGCGGATCTGAATGCCCTCGGGAAGATAATAGGTGTCCGAGGAGGTGATGAAGTGGACTCGCTCTCCCGAGGCTCCTGGCGCCACATAGCGTCTGAAGAGCTCCTGAGGACCGCTGAACCACATATCGAGGTCGTGGTTGCCGGGTAGGAACGTGATCTGGTTATTGTCCTTCTCGACGAACTGGCGGAGCGCGCGCACGAACCGGGGGTGGCCCTCCAGGCACTGGCGGAGCTTTTCGGTCGCGATTTCGTCAGTGATCTCCGTGGGCCAGACCCCACCCACCTTGATCTTGAGCAGATCGAAGATGTCGCCATTCATGATCAGCTCGACGCCGGTGTCGTCGTCGTCGCTGTCGTAATGGGACAGTAACTCTGCAAAACGGTCGTCGTGGTTGAAATCCTCGAACGGATTGAGCTCTCCAATCCGGCTTCCGGAGCCGAGGTGGAGGTCGCTGACGACGATGCGTTGAAGCTTCATGAGTTAGCTTATTGACGCGGAATTACTCGACTGATGAGTCTTGGCCTAGCTTGACTTCGGTTCGACCTGGCCGATACTTCCAGGGGCTGCTCGCTACTTATAAGTACCGGGGCCAAGTCCGTGAACCGCCATCGCGGTTTCCGTGACTGGCGAGCTCTTTCGAAATTCGGGGCGACTTCGACTTATTGGGACCATGAGGAGAACGAACATGAGCTTGCAAGCCGGCTGGGGTAGGTGTGGTCGGGTCGGTGCCCTCCTGGGTACGATCCTGGTGCTTGGCGGCTGCGGCGACGACGACCGCATCTCTGTCCTGAGTGATGTTGGCCCCACTGCAGACGCGGGACCCGAAGCGGGACCCGACGCGGATGCGATGGTGCCGGTGGTCGGCAACGGAACGCTCATCGTCGACCGAGCGGTTCCCGACCACGGCGCGGCCGTCGGCGGCACGGTGGTGGTGCTTCGAGGCACCGGTTTCACGGAGGACGCCGAGGTTCGGATCGGAGGCCTGCTGGTTCAGCCGGCCGACACGGAGCTGATCGACAGTCGTCGTCTTCAGATCGTCACCCCGGCTGGCGAACCCGGTCCCGCCGACATCGTGGTGACAGTCGGTGCCGACGAGATCACCCTGCCGAACGGCTACACCTACGACGCGTTCTTTGTCGACCCGAATCGTGGTGCGGTCTCCGGCGGGACGCTCATTTCGTTGACCGGTACCGGGACGGCGTTCGAGGACGGCGATACCGTGACCTTGGGACGTACACCGTGCCTTGAAACCACAGTGATCTCAGAGACGCAGATCACCTGCCGGACTCCTCCATTCGCTGCGGGTTCGGTGGACGTCATGGTCACGCGGGTCGCCGACGCTTCGGAGATCATCGTCGAAGATGGCTACACCTACTTCGACAGCGTGGACCCGCTTGGCGGCGGCCTCGGCGGCGGCCCGATCATGGGCAATGTGAACGTGAACGTGATCGACGCGGCGACCGGCGCTCCGGTCCCGGAGGCGTTTACGATTCTCGGCGAGGATCTCTCGACGCCCAACCAGGGGCTCACCGATCTCCGCGGTCAGATCACGTTCTCGACGCCGGACCTCGCTGGTCCGCAGACCATTCACGTCTCCAAGACCTGTTTCGAACGGACGTCGTTTGTCGCGTTCGACGCCCGTGACGTGACGATCTTCCTCGTTCCGCTTCAGGACCCGTCCTGCGGCATGGGAGGCGACCCGCCTCCGCCGGGGCGCGGACGTTTCGGAACCTGGATCACCGGTGAGCTCATCTGGCGCGGACCGCGTGAACTTGGACCGAACCCGTGGGGCAACATTCCCGACCCGCGGGAGAACGAAGAGAAAGTGGCGTACGTGTACACCACGCAGGCGCGACTCGACGCACCGAATCCCGACCCCAATCAGATGGGAAGCGTGCAGCGCGTGCTCGAGCAGCTCGTGGATGGGGCAGAGCTCGGCTATCCGTACCGGATCTTTGCTCGTCCGGCGGGGCTCGCGGTCTACGCCCTCGCAGGCCTGGAGAACATCGAAACCGGAGAGTTCATCCCCTACGTGACCGGGGTGGCTCGGAGCGTACTCGGGGGACCGGGACAGACCGTCACCGGAGCGGACGTCGTGATGGACATTCCGCTCGATCACCGGGTGGACGTGGAACTCGAGGGTCTGCCGGCGCAGCTTCCGGCGGGGACTCCCAACAACTTCCGCGTCGAGGCTTACATCGACCTGGGCGGCGAGGGCGTGATGGTCCGCGAGGTCAACGGCCAGATCTACGACGAGGTGACTCGGCGTACGGCAAGCCAGGGCTTTCGCTTCTTCGCGCAGCCGGCACTGTTTGGCGCGCTCTCCGACGGGCGCTACCGAATCATCTCCGGATGGCACACGGGCACGTTCTTTGGTCAGCCGGAAACGGTGGTGGTGGAGACGGGCGTACGCAACGTGAACGACCCCGTGGTGATTCGCGACTTCCTCGGCATTCCCCAGCCGACGGCGCCGGCGTTCGGCCAGCCGTTCCCCGCCGACCGGATCCTTCGATGGACCCACGACGGTCCGACGCCCGACTTCTACCTTGTGCTGATGGTGGGCGGCGATGGCTTTCCCGCGTGGCGCCACTTCACTCCGGGAACCACGCCGGAGGCACCGATTCCCGACCTCTCGATGGTCCCGGAGATCGAGGACGTCGCGCGTGGCGACATCACATGGGTGGTGTACGCGATCAACGTGCCGGGCTTCGATTTCGACGAGTTTAGCTACACTTACCTGTCCAACATTTACTGGTCGAAGTGGTCCGACGCGGTTTTCCAGGCCCAGTTCCTCTGAGTGGGAACTCTCGCTACCAAGTACCGACCTTCGTCACCGAACATCGGATGGGCGAGGCCGACGTGCCCACGCCCGTCCCGACCCTTCTTACGAGGCCGTTGGCTTTCGCGAGCCCGGCTTTCTTCGAGTAGAGGCGCCGTGTGATCCGAACTTCCTTCCTTTTCCGTTCTTCTGTCGTCGTGGCCACTCTCGCACTCCTCAGCTGTGGCGACGACGACGGCTCCAATACCCCAGTCGATGCCGGTCCGGATCGGACGACGCCGATCGTCGATGGAAGCTTCTTTTGCTTCAATCAGGATGACCAGGCTTGTCTTCGCGACACCTACTTTTCTTGCCAACGTGCCGGTGAGTTCCTCGAGCCGGTCAGTGTGGACTGCGCTCTCACAGGACAGGTGTGCGTCCAGGATATTTGGTGCACCACGTGTCGCCCGCAGAGCATTCGCTGCGGGGGCGAGGACAACAATACGGCGCAGGTATGCAGCGATGATTCGACCACCTGGGAGGATGTCGAGGTCTGCGATCGTGAGGCTGGCGAAGCCTGCATCGACGGGAACTGCGTGAACCTTTGCCAGCGTGCGGTGGCGCGTCAGAGCTACCAGGGCTGTGAGTTCTTCGCGGCGGACCTCGATAACGCGTCGATCGCCATCGGGCGCGATGCGTCGGCGCAGCAGTATGCGGTCGTGGTCTCCAATGTCGGGCCCATCGCATCGGAGGTCGTGGTTGAGGTGAACGATGCGCCCTTCGGTTCACCGGTCGCCGCGCGGGAGGTCGAGCGGGTGAATCTCCTCCCGGGCGACATCGAGGTGCTCCGACTTGCCCGCCGGGAGGTCGACGGGTCCAGCAGCAATCAGCAGTGCTTCCCCGACAACCGGAATTGCCCCCTGAGCGAGGTGTGCCTCTGCTCGCAAATGGACACCGCATCCCCCTGCTTTTGCCGCATCTCGCCAGACGCCAGTGGCATGAACGATGGAACGCACACCGCAGTGACATCGCAGGCGTACCGCATCACGTCCCAGCTTCCAATCATCGCCTATCAGTTCAACCCCCTCGACAATGTCGGCGTGTTCTCGAACGACGCGTCCCTTCTTCTTCCGACGTCGGCCATCAACGATCGCTACACGGTGATCGGTTGGCCTCAGACGATCGCGCACAACCCCGACGATCCCACCGATGTCGACACCGACTTCTCGGCGGCGAGCAACCCCGCGCGGGACGACGAGGACCTGCGAGCGGCGCTGACTATTGTCGGCACCCGGCAGGGGACCAACGTGAGCATTCAGCTCGGTCCTCGGGTCAGCGGCCTCGTCGGCGCGGGTCCGATTCCGGAGGGGCTCGGTCCGGACGACATGATCGACTTGGTGATCGGCCCCTACGACGTCATCAATCTCGAGACGTTTCGACTCAATTCGGACTTCACGGGGACCTTCATTCAAGCGTCGGAACCGATCTCGGTGTTTACCGGTGGCGAAGCATCGGACGCACCCCGCTTCGACACCTATTCGACGCGGCAGTGCTGCGCCGATCATCTGGAAGAACAGCTCTTTCCCGATCAGACCCTCGGGACCCGATTTGTGATCGGTCGCATGCCGCGTCGCTCGGTGGCGCTGAACCAAGCGTTCCTCAATCCGATGGTCGATAGCGTGCCGGAGCCGAACGAGCCCGAGTGGGTCCGAGTGCTGGCGACGGCCGCGGGGACCACCACCGTCACGACGACCCTTCCACCGCCCGACGATCGGTTCTCGTTCAGCCAGCGACAGTCGATCATTCTCCGAGCGGACCAAGACTTCATTATGTCCGCGGACAAACCGATCGCGGTGCTTCAGGTGCTCTCGAGTCAGGAGGCGGTGGGCATCGACAATCGCTACCCGGGCGGTGACCCCGCGATCATCGCGGTGCCGCCGACGGAGCAGTGGCGGCAGGATTACGTGTTTCTGACGCCCGACCTCTATGCGTTCGACTTCGTCACGATCGCGGCAGATGCCACCGCCAATATTCTGCTCGATGGCGAGCCCCTCGACCCGCGGGTGTGCACGACCTCTCCTGCGGACGGCATTCCGCGTCTTCCCGGGGACCCGCCGCCGCAAGAGGTGATTTATCGCTGCCAGCTTTCGTTCCCCGACGTGATCGGTCTTCCCAATGTTCGCGTGGAGGACGGGCTTCAGGACGACGGAGTCCATATTGTGGTCGCGGACCAGCCGGTCGGTCTGGTGGTCTACGGCTTCGATGCATTTGTGAGCTACGCCTATGCGGCGGGGCTCAATCTCGACATCATCAACTGACCCGACGGTTCTCCCACTCGAGCGCGGGAAGGCAAGAAGAACCTTCCGATCGTTGGCTGTCCAACTCCGGTGCGGTGGTTCGTGTTCGGGGGGCTTCTCGTGGCTTGCCATGAAGGCGAACCCACGACCAAGCGAACAGCCATCGCCGAAGGAGCTAGCGTCGAAGGAGCTGTCTCGATCCGTTCCACCAACGCGACGTCCAGCGATTCTCCTCGGGTAGCTGCGGCGGTGGAGCGCCGAGTTTGGTGAGTGGCTGACTCACTCCTCTTTCGGAACGGCGCGGATCGTGGTGCCGTAAAACTTCTTCGGCTCGTCCCCGTCAGATGGATGGTGCCAATGAACCGAGTCGTCCTGATGAATCGAGAAAGGGTGTCGATGACTAGACTCTTGCCCACGCTCCTTTCCGTGCTGGCGTTTGCCGCCGTCCTCCCCTCGAGTGCGGGGGCCCAGCGTCTTGAAGTGGTTCGACTCGAGCGCGGTCGGGCGGTGACGGGAGCCAGCCAACTTCGCGTCGGCGATCGGCTGACCCTCGGGGTGCGGGTTCGCGCGTTGGGACAGCGCGGCCTACGGGCGCTCCCCTCGGACGCCAGTGTGCGATGGATGGCGGTGCGTCCCGAGATGCAGCATCGCCACACTCCGCCGCCCAACGAAGGCATTGCTCAGTACAGCAATGCGGTGCTGTTCGGTCCCAACCACGGCCGCTGGCTTGGGCTCGATCGGATCGAGTACTTCGAGGAGCCCCTGGCGGACGGAGCGGAGTTTCGTTGGACTGCCGAACAGGCAGGGTCTCGCTGGTTTGCGGCCGAGGCTACGTTGTCGGACGGAACGGTTCTTCGAACTCCAGGCGCATCGTCGACGGATCGGCTGGGCCTCGACCGACGGGTGTTTCGCGTCAGCGTTCGGTCGTCCGATGATTTTCTTGGTTGGCTCAGCACTTACTTCGGGGTGCCAAACATCTTTGGTTCGATCGGTCCTCAGGTCGATCGCTATGTTGGCGCCGACTGTGCCGACGTCCTCGTGGGAGCCCTTCGCGCCTATGGCCATCGACCCGGCTATGCATCGGTGTCGGGAATCGGCTCGGTTGCCAACCCCCGCGGGGACGTCTATCGGCTGACTGCCGATGGAGAGGTGGTGAACGAGGCGGGGATTCCGGTGGAGCTCGAGTGGAACGTCGACGTGAGTCCCGGCGACTTCCTCGCGATCGATTATGTGACGGCGTCGGGGCTACCCCGATCCTGGGACCATATCGGGGCGCTCCTCGGCGATGCCGACGGGGATGGTGCCCTGAGCCCGGAGGATGGTCTTCGGCACATGTCTCCCCAAGGCCTGGTGGATCAACCCCTTCGCCGCCAGGGTCCGATCCGAATCCGCGTCTTTCAACTCCGGAATCGCTATAGAGTTCAGTAGCTTGGCGAGTTCTCTCGGCCGCCCTGAAATAGGGGGCCTTGTGGTTCGTAGGGACACCTGAGACAGGCATGCTCTACGCAATGGTTCAGAAGGTCGCGATTTCCCCGGCGCCGCGGGAGGATGCCGCGGAGGCGGAGCTTCGGGCCGCGCGGGGCGACCGGGATGCGCTCGCGACCCTCCTTCGCCAACACGGAAGAGCGATCCAGGAACTGTGTCGGTTCGTCGCCGGGCCGGTGGAAGGTCCTGACGCCGCCCAGGAGGCGTTCGAGAAAATCGTCAGCGCGATCGGCCGATTCGATCCGGCGCGAGGCCGCTTTCGCACGTGGGCGCTCACCGTGGCGCGGAACACTTGCCGCGATCGGCTCCGGCGCCGGACGCTTCAGCGAAACACGTTCGCCGCCGATGGCGAACCCCTGATCGAAGGGGCGCCCGCGGCGGCGCCCACGCCGGAGGGGTACGCGGTGGCTCGCGGCGAAGCGACGCGTTTGGATGTGGCCCTCGCGACTCTTCCCGAAAACATGCGGTCGGTCCTGGTACTCTTTCACTTTCATGAGCAGAGCTACGAGGAGATCGCAAGCACGCTGGGGGTTCCCAAGGGCACGGTCATGACGTGGCTTCACCGAGGCCGGAAGCGCCTGCGGGAGAGTCTCGACGCGTCGGCCGGTTCGCGTTCGCTCCAGCCGGAGATTCAGGCATGAGCCACCTCGGACCCGAGGAGTGGATGATGGCCGCGGACGGTCGCGAAGACCTTCTGAGTCCGGCGCAGCGCAAACACCTCGACACCTGCGCGGAGTGCGCCGCCGGGGTCGCGGCGGAAGCGGAGGCGGCGGAGGATTTGGACCTCGTGTTCCGGCGGGCGGCCCTCGACCTCGAAGATGTCGAGCCGATGATTCAAAAGGCCCTCGAGGCGGTGCCGCCGGCAGTGGTGCTCGAGGGAGTGGTGCTCGACGAAGTGGTGCTCGACGAAGTGCGGCCCTCTCGACGCGCGCTCACCTGGAGCGCCGCTATCGGTGGGGCGCTGTCGGTTGTGCTGACGGTGCTTGCGCTTCTCCCGTCAGTGCCCACGGGAGTGTCGCTCGGCGGACTGCTCGACTCGCTTCGGAAGGCCGAAGCGTTTGCCGGAGCCGTGGATCAGCTCGTGGAGACGCACGTGTTCGGAGGCTGGGCGATCGTGACCTGGCTAGGCCTTCTCATGCTGGCGCTCACGATGATCGCGCTTCGCGTGCTTGCTCGCTCCGCGGTGCCTACTGCGATCGGGATCGCGCTGCTGGTCGCGCTCGGCTCGAGTTCGGCATCGGCCCTTGACTTCGAAGGCGAGTGGCCGGCGGAGGAGAGCACGGTGACCATTGATGTGGAGCGGGCGCCGCTTCGCACCGTGCTTGCGCAGGCGGCGGACCAGGCGGGTCTTGGACTCGTTCACACGCTGCCCGATGAGATTTTGGACCAAGACGTGAGCGTGCAGCTCCGCGGGGCGGCCCTTGCAGATCTTCTTGATGCAACGCTCGGTACCGAAGCCGTCGTGGCGCGGCGAACCTCGTCGGTGCTGGTGCTTCGGCAGGGGGAAGGATCGGAGACGGCGACTTCGCCGGATTCCGCGAACCCGGCTGCCAACTCGCCAGACTCTGCTAGCTCTGCCAATTCCCGGAGCGCTGCCAATTCCCAGAGCTCTGCCAATTCACAAAGCGCTGCCGAGTCGTCTGCGGAGCCCATCGAAGCGAGCGACCCCGAGCGATCGGTGGCGGAGGTTCCGGACCCACCGACGCCGCCAAGGGTTGGGGACACGCCGCCGGAGCCCGACGATAAGCCCGAGGTGCAGGGTGAGCGGGTCACCTTTGGTGCCGACGTTCATGTGCGGGCGGGTGAACGGGTACGTGAGGTGGTCACGATGGGGGGATCCGTCATCGTGGAAGGCGAGGTGGTTGGCGATGTGGTCACGATGGGAGGGGACGTAGAGGTTCGGCCTGGGGGGAATGTGCTCGGAGAGATCGTCACCATGGGTGGCGAGATCACCATTCACGAAGGCGGGCAAGCCCAGGGCGGCGTGGTATCGCCGGGTCGAGTCGAGTCTGGACCGGCCGCACCCACCCCGGGAGCGGTGATCGCGGAGAAGGAAACGAGCTGGTTCGAGGAGGCGGTGCGCTCTGGGGCCAAGCATGCCGTACCGTTCCTCGTTGGACTCTTTTTGATGGCGGTGGCGCCGAAACGGTTCGGCACGCTTCGACGCCAGCTCCGCCAGGCGCCGTTTCGGTCGTTCTTCACCGGCGCCCTCGGGCTGCTTGCGTGTCTGATTCTCGGACTGGTGCTCATGATTACGATCGTCGGGATCCCGGCGGCGCTTGGTCTCGGAGCGATGACGTACATTGCGGTTCACGTGGGCCAGCTGGCGCTCGCGTTCCTCATCGGTTCGGCGCTTCCCGTTTCGGGACTTCGAGACAAGCCGATCCATCAGCTGGTCGCGGGGTTGCTCCTTCTCTTCTTTGCTTCGCTGCTTCCGGTGGTGGCCGGGGTCAGCGCGGTGATCGTGACCGCGGCGGGCTTCGGCGCGATACTGCTCACCCGCTTCGGGACGCAGACGCGAGAAGAGATGAGCGATGCGGGCTAGGGTCAGCGGTTTTCGGCGCGGCGGAGGAACCGGAGAATCGAGTCGGCGGTCTCCTCAGGCGCCTCGAGCTGCGGGTAGTGGCCGACTCCGGCGAGCCGTTCCAGCGCGGCTCCGGGAATGTCCGCGGCGAGGCGTTCGCCGATCGCGGGCACCGCGACCGGGTCTTCCACGCCCCAAAGCACGTGGGCTGGCACGTCGAGGTCGCGAAGGCCGTCAACCCAGCGGCGGTGAAATCGCCGGCGCTCTTCGAGATAGCGAATGATCTGTGGCATCCGTTCCCGTCCATGGCGATGGCAAAGAAGCGACCACATCGCGACGATCTCGCGGTCGGGTACCGGCCGCGCGAGAATCCGACGGATCTGAGCTCGAAAAATCCCGGGAGTGCTCGCCCGGACGAACACCGGGCCGAGCGGTGAACGGAGGAGGAGCTGTGACGGGGTGAGTTGGGCCATCGCAATATGGACGCTGCCATTCATCAGGAGGAGGGACTGTAGATGAAAGGTCAGGAGCTTTCGGCGACGTCGCGCCACGAGCTCAGTCGCCACGCTCGTGCCCATGTCGTGCGCCACCACGTGGACCGACGGAACACCGAGTCGAGCGAGCCATACCTCGACGACGTCGGCTTGTTCGAACAACGAGTACGAGTAGTCGGTGGGCTTTTCGGAGAACCCGAACCCAGGGAAG
Organism: Myxococcota bacterium; assembly: GCA_039187775.1. Classification (GTDB taxonomy): domain Bacteria; phylum Myxococcota_A; class Polyangia; order Polyangiales; family JBCCZL01; genus JBCCZL01. The sequence continues at coordinate 3,431 of JBCCZL010000224.1, read as the reverse complement.
TCGAGGCAAAGCACGCGGTGGTGCGTGGTGAGGCGGTCGAGGGTTCGATGCCAGTCGTAGGAGCTCGTGGGAAAGCCATGGAGCAGGAGCAGCGGCGGGAGGCTCCGGTCGCCTTCATCGAGCGTGAACACGTCGAGGCCCGCGACATTCTCGAAGCGGCCCCGGCTTCGGAAGTCCCGCACCGCTTCCGGGAGTTGGGTCACTCCGCCTCGCGGGTTCGAGGTGCTTCCTTTGCGCTGCGAAGAAGCGCTCCCCATTCGGCGTAGTCTCGTTGCTGCTCGGCAAGGGAGCGTTGGATCATCGCTCGTGCTCCTGGGTGGTAGAGCGGAAGGAGAAAGCGCCCGTACCAGCGATGGACCGACCCGGCGTTCCATTTGAGCAGAAGTCCATGGCCTTCGATCGCCTCCGTCGCGGCGAGCGCGGTCGAACCGAGGGTGACCACGATCGCCGGACCGATGACGAAGATGAGATTTCGAAGAAAGTACGTGCAGCGAGCGACCTCCGCCTTCGATGGAGGGCGGGATCGCTGCGTTCGTTCCTTCGGTGTACAAAGCACCGCGTTGGTGATGAAGAGATCGGCCCGGTCGATTCCCGCTCCTTCGAGCAGGCTGTCAAAGTTATCGCCAGTACGGTCGCCTCGGAGCGGCACTCCGGTCAGCGATGCACCAAGCCGACCCGGAGCCTCGGCAACCACGAGGCAGCGCGCAAAGGGACTCCCGTTTCGGGCGCCGAGCACGCGGCTTCGACCGGCCATCGTCGGGCAGCGAGTGCACTCCGCCGCTTCTTCAATCAAGACGCCCAACCGGTGGGTTACCGCTGACCTCTCCGCCACCGGGAGCAATCTAGCAGCCTGCGGCGCGTCCGGTGGTGGAACCGGCGGTTCGCGGATCGGCGGCGGAAATCCGAAGGCGGAGCGCGCCCGGGAAGCGGAAATTTCCCGGAGAATCCCTCGTTCTTCCGGCTCTCGCCGACCGCGGGAAGCGAAGCGAGGGCCGAGAGGTATAGTCCGCGAGATGGTCGCCGAAACGAAAGAGAGTGCGGCCGGAGTACGCCATCTCCTCCGACTCGAAAATATTCGGCATTTCCTCGTCTCGCGGACGAGCTAGCTCATCCCTTCCTCCAACCGATCGGCTTCGGGGATGTCTGAGATGAGGCCTGGGGGCTGCGGTGCCGGGGGCCTCATTGCTGTCGTCGTGGTGTTCGCCGCTTCGAGTCCCTTGTCTGCGCAGGAGGGCGGATGGGCCCTAGAGTGGGAGCGGCAGGAGGGCGCGGAGAGTTGTCCAACTGCGGAACAGGTGACGCAAGCGGTGGTGGTGCAGCTTGGATTCGATCCGTTCACGGAGATTCCCCAGCGGCTCCTTCAAGGCACGATTCGTCGGGAGGGTCCGAGCTACGAGGTCGATCTCGAGGTCTCGGATCCCGACGGGCAGGTGGTCGGCAGCCGTTCGCTCAGCAGTCAGCAAGACGATTGCACCGAGGCAGGGAACGCGGCGGCGCTTGCCATCGCCCTGATGATCGATTTTGCCCAGATTCCCGATGACCCGAACGTGACGGAGCCCGATCCGGAGGCGGTGTCGGACGGCGAGGAAGCGACCACCGAGGAAGACCGCGCGTCGACGGACAGTGAAGCGATCGAGGGTTCCGCTGATGGGTCCGATCCGCTCGCGGCCGCGGTGACGGATGAGATGCCGGCTTTGCCCAGCTTTGCGGTGCGGCTTGCCGGACCGCCCCGTGGGTCCGTCGAGCGCGCAGACCTTGCGGAAGAGCTGGCGGAAGAGCCGGCGAATGCGCCAGACGAGCTTCCGGAGTCCCTTGAGGTCCTCGCGTATCTCGGGGCCAATCTTGGTGTGGGCCTTTTGCCGAGCGGCGTGTCGGCCGAAGGAGTGATCGGTGCGGAGCTTCGTTGGGGCTCCGTGGGAGTTCTTCTATCGGCGGTGGTTTCGCTGCCATCGACCGAGCCCGTCAGCGATGCGGCGTCAGCCGAGCTCATCGTCGCAGGGGGAGACTTGACCGGATGTTATGACATTTCCTGGACGCCGCTTCGTCTCGGCGGGTGCCTTGGGATCCGGGCCGGCGCGATCTTGAGCCAAGGGACCGGGTTTTCGGTCGCGCGGGACGAGGCTGCGTTCTACCTCGATGCAGGCCTCGGCGCGCGGGCGGCGGTCGAGCTTGGAGCTCGGTGGTCGGTCGCCATCACCGGTCGAGCAGCCATCCCCGTCGTCCGGCCGCTCTTTGTCTATCAAGATGGGGGAATCGAGGCAGGGCTCTTCGAAGTCTCCCCGGTGGTGGGCACGATTGGGCTCCGGGTGGCCTATCGCTTTTAGAGCGCGCTTTTAGAGAAGCAGCACCCTCGTTCGGTAATTTGCGAGGGAATTCGAGGCTTGTTGATGGTTCGTCGGATGTTCTGCGAAGCGAGCGTCCATTTTCTCGAGATATCTTTCGAATTTCGGAGCCTCCTCCCCACTCCTAGACTGTGTTGGTGGCGAACGCGATGCCCCGGAGTGACGAGCAGGAAGGAGCCTCTCGGGAGAGGAGCGTCCGGGGTTCGGTTGCGGTTGCCCCATCGGAGGAGTTTTTTGACGAGGTCTTTCGCGAGTTCGGACCGTTCGTCTGGCGGGCGCTGCGGCGCCTTGGTGTGCGGGCGGCCGATGCCGAAGACGTGGCTCAGGAGGTCTTCGTCATCGTTCATCGGAAGCTCGATACGTTCGAAGGACGCGGGACGCTCCGTTCCTTTGTCTACGGGATCACCGTTCGGGTGGCCTCCGACTACCGTCGAAAAGCCCGGATTCGTCGAGAGGTGATCGATGGTCCGGTCGAGCCCGATCCCAGCGACGGCCCCAACTGTCCGCCGCAGGAGCGAGCCACCCGACAGCGGGAAGCCCGTGCGCTTCTCGATGAGCTACTCCAAACGCTCGACCCCCCGAAGCGAGAGGTATTCGTGCTCTACGAAATCGAGGAGCTTCCGATGAAGGAGGTGGCCGCCTCGCTCCGGATCACTTCCGCGACGGGTTATGCTCGTCTGGCGGCCGCTCGTCGTCGCCTCAAACAGGCGCTGCGTCGCCGAACCGCATCCGAGGGAACATCGTGAGTCGGACTGAACGATCTTTGCGTCAGCTGGTGGACGCCGGACGAGAAGAGGCGCCCAGCGATGCGGCGCTGAAGCGAATCCGAACCCGCGTAGCGGCCGCGTCGGCGATCGCTGCAGGCACCGCCGGCGTGGCTTCCGCGGCTGCTGCGAGCACGACGGCGAGCAGCGCGGCAGGTTCGGCATCCGCCGGTGCCGCGTCGGCGGGGGCATCGAGTGGCGCGGCGGGGGCAGCGAGTGGCGCGGCGGGATCCGCCGCGGTTGGAGGCGCCGGCGCGGCGGCCACGACGCTCAGCGCGGGCGCAGGTTCCGCCGGGGGCTCGGCGGGCGTGGGCTCGGCCCTCAT
>JBCCZL010000223.1:0-13993 GCA_039187775.1 Myxococcota bacterium | reverse complement strand
GTTGTGGCAAACGACGCAGTTGGCGGCGAAGATGTCGGCTCCCATCGCCACCGCCGACGAATCGGCGGCCATCGCGACGAGAAGCTCTTCGGTGACTTCTGTCCCCGCCCGCGCCATCACCGCCTCGGTATAGGCCTGGTTCGGGAGGGGCTGCGCTCCGAGCTCGTGATAGACATACCAGTAGCAGCCGGCGAACACGATGGAGGTGTAGAAGATGTACAGCCACCATTTCGGCAAGTCGTTGTCTGCCTCTTCAATGCCGTCGTACTCGTGAACGATCTTGCCCTGGATGGCATCTTCCCGATCGACATGACTCACGACCGTTCTCCTGACTCTCCCGGCTCCTCAAAGGGCAGGGCGGCAAGGCGTTCGATCTTTGCCTTGTTCGTAAACACCGCGCGGAGACTGACGGTGACGAACACCGTAAAGAACAGACCCAGGCCCACGAGCGGAAACACCAGCACGGGGCTCCGGGCAAAGAAATCCGAGGCGAACCATCCCAACATCGCTATTCCCTTTCCTCATCCACATCGAGCTGGCTGACTTCGACCGAACCTCCCTCACCGCCGCTCGGAGTCGGAACTCGCCCGAGCCGCTGGAGGTAGGCGATCAGCGCGACCATCGCGCTATCCGGAGCCACCTCGATCTGCGCCTCCGCGAGAAGGTCCTGAGAAATGTCCTCCCCGGCGGCGAGGGCACTCGCCGAAGCGTCGCCGATCTCCTCGGGCCCGTAGGGCACCCCGACGGTGCGGAGAGCCCGCATCTTGTCGGCGGTACTGTCGAGGTCGACCCGCTGCTCCACGAGGTGCGGATAGCTCGGCATGATCGACCCGGCGGTGATCGACCGAGGGTCGACCATGTGGTTGTAGTGCCAGACGTTGGAGCGTTTCCCCCCTTCGCGGGCGAGGTCCGGCCCGGTCCGCTTGCTCCCCCACTGGAACGGGTGGTCGTAGACCGAATCATCGATCGATGACACCGCGCCGTAGCGATCCGTTTCCCAGAGAAACGGTCGGATCATCTGCGAGTGGCAGGTGTAGCAACCTTCCGAGATGTAGACGTCCCGACCCTCCACCTCGAGGGCGGTGTAAGGAACGTTGTGGATAGTCTCCGGGTCCTCCGGCGTGCTCACGACCATTGGCACGATCTCCGCGATGCCGCCGGCAAGCACCGCGACCACCGTAAGCACAGTGAAGAGGAGCGCCCGGCCCTCGAGGATCGAGTGCCAGCTCTTCTTCCCGGGGCCTCCGGCGGCGGCGAGGGTCATGCCGCCCAGGATGAGGACCACCGCACCGACCACGATCAGAAGGGTGCTCGCCATCATGTTGACGAACGCGATCGACCCGAAGAGGAGGCAGACGATGACGCTGAGGATCACGGGCTTGCCGAAGAGAATCTTGGCCCAAGGAAACTCTGCCGCTTCGTTTTCCTGCACCGGGACCTCGATGGTGGTGGTGACCGCGGCACCGGCGCGTGCGGTGGCCACGAGGTTCCACGCCAGCATGATGAAGCCCACCAAATACAGCAGACCGCCGATCAGCCGGGTCCAGTAGAGCGGCTTGAGGACGACGACCGTCTCGATGAACTCGCGATAAAGGAGGCCACCCTCCGGGCCTTCCGCCCGCCACATCAGGCCCTGGGTCACTCCGGACGCCCACATCGAGCCGACGTAGAGAAGGATTCCGAAGGTTCCGAGATAGAAGTGAAGGTTCGCCGCCGACGTGGAGTGAAGCTTCTTCCCGAAGAGCTTCGGGGCGAGCCAGTAGAACATCCCCGCCGCCATGAACCCGTTCCAGCCGAGCCCTCCGCTGTGGACGTGGGCGATGATCCAGTCGGTGTAGTGGGCAAGGCCGCTCACGCTCTTGATCGAGAGAAGCGGTCCCTCGAAGGTTGCCATTCCGTAGAACGTGACGCCCGCGGCGAAGAACTTGAGCACCGGGTCGGAGCGCAGCTTGTCCCAAGCGCCCCGGAGCGTGAGGAGACCGTTGATCATGCCGCCCCAGCTCGGCGCCCAGAGCATCACGCTGAAGATCATGCCGAGCGTCTGCGCCCAGTCCGGGAGCGCCGTGTAGAGAAGATGGTGCGGGCCGGCCCAGATGTAAATGAAGACGAGGCCCCAGAAGTGAATGATCGATAGCCGGTAGGAGAACACCGGTCGTCCCGCCGCCTTCGGCAGAAAGTAGTACATGATCCCGAGGATCGGAGTGGTGAGGAAGAACGCGACGGCGTTGTGGCCGTACCACCACTGGACGAGAGCGTCTTGAACGCCGCCGAACACCGAGTAGCTCTGGGTGAGGCTCACCGGGACCACCAGCGCGTTCACCACATGAAGCACGGTGATGGCGATGATCGTCGCAATGTAAAACCAGATGGCGACATAAAGCTGCTGCTCGTTTCGCCGCTTCAGGGTCCAAAAGAAGTTGACGGCAAACGCCACCCACACGACCGCGATCATCAGATCGATGGGCCACTCGAGCTCGGCGTACTCCTTCGATTGGGTGATGCCCAGGGGAAGAGTGACGGCCGCGGCGACGATGATCGCCTGCCAGCCGTAGAAGTGAAACCAGCTGAGTTTATCGGAGGCGAGCCGCTGCTTGAGGAGGCGCTGGGTCGAGTAATAGACGCCAGCAAAGATCATATTGCCGACGAACGCGAAGATCACCGCGTTGGTGTGGAGCGGTCGGAGCCGCCCAAAGCTGAGCCAGGGTCCGACATTGGCGTCCACGAACGCCAGCTGAAGCGCAACGATGGCGCCGACCAGCATGCCGACGATCCCCCAACCGACACTCGCAAATAGAAACCAACGAACGATCTTGTCGTCGTAGGTAATCTGAGCAGTCTTCATCAAACTTCCTCGTGGTCTTGAAGCGGAGCGTGTGGAAACGGAGCGGACGCCATTCGGACAGAGCAGGTTTCGGATCGAGAGTCGTGAGTGGAGCCCGCAGCCCTATAGAGCGACGGGATCGACCGGACGCCCTGCGCCTGGTCGGTCGGCGCGGCGACACATTTTTTTCGCCGCGGGTCGCTTCCGGTGGCTATCGACCGAGTGCTCTTCATGTCTCGTGCCATCCTCGTTCGAGGAGGCCGGACCCTCGGTGCGCTCGATCCGATCGTCGAGCGGTAGGATGGAAAGCTGATCGAGGTGGTGATGGTTCTTCCCTTTGAGGTTCCACGCAAAGAACCCCACCGCGAACGTCACCATCACCAAACTCACGAAAACCAAGAGGATTAGAACTTCCACAGCCGACTCCGGGGGTTGAGGCGCAGCAATGTGAACGCCAGGGTCAGGAGCGAACTGACCGGCATGAGCACCGCCGCCATCCATGGCTCCATCCAACCGGCCCACGCGATGGCGACTGCGACCGCGTTGTAGGTCACGGCAAAGGTGAGGTTGATGCGCACCGTCTGCGCGAGCGCTCCAGCGGCGCGCAGCGCTTGCGCGAGCGGCCAAAGACCCGGCGTCACCAAGTAGAAATCGCTCCGCGCCGCCATGAACGGTCGATCGATCGCCGGTGTGCCCGACACCCAGGCCGCATCCGCGGCCAGCGCATCGTTGACGCCGTCGCCAAGGAACAGGCTCGGGCCTTCGCCCTCCGCGATGATCGCCGCCTTCGCCTGCGGATCGAGGCTCGAAAAGGCTTCCGCAGCCGGAATGCCGACTTCCTCTGCCACGCTCGCTACCCGGTCGGGCAGGTCCCCGCTCAGGATACCGACCGCGAGGCCCCGCGACTGAAGGCCGGCGACTTCCCGTCGCGCGTCCGGTCGGAGAAGCTCCCCGAACTCGAACTCGGCCAGCGTGTTCCATTCGTCGGGATTCGTCGTTCCGCGGACGGCAAAGTAGGCTCCGGCATGACCCGACGCGCTGGTAAACGCCGCCGATCCAAGGCGATACCGGCAGTGACCGATCTCCGCTTCGACCCCCGCCCCCGGGTGCTCGGTCACGGTCACGTTTCCAAGCCGAAGCCCATATGAGCGAAGCGCGGTGGCGATGGCTACGCTCTTCGGATGGTTGCTTCGGCTCGCCAGTTCGAAGAGCGCCTGCCGCAAGTGCTCGTCGAGTCGATCGACCGCCGAAGTCCGGATCGACAGCGCACTCATCGTCAGTGTCCCGGTTTTGTCGAACCAGACGCGACGCACGAGGAGAAGCCGGTCGAGAAACCTGCGGGTGCGAACAAAGAGGCCGATCCGTCGAAGCCCGCCCTGAACCAGCTCGTAGCCGAGCGGAGTAGCAATTCCGAACGCGCAGGGACAGGTCACCACCAGCACCGCGACCGCCACCTCCATCCCTTTCCAGAGGTCACCCGCGAGCGCCCACCCCGCAAACCCGAGGCTGGCAGCCAGCAGGACGAGGACGACGTAACGACGGGCAAGCACATCCCAGAAGCACGTCGGTTCACTCGCGCCGGCGTCTTGAGAGACTCCCTGAAGCAACGCTCCAAGGGACGACCGATCGAAGTCCTCGCCGGCCACGACGGTCACCGACGCATCGCCCGCCAGAAACGCGCCCGCAGGGATCGGAGCTTCCGAGGAGAAGCGCCGAGGGGCGCTTTCACCGTTGATCCAGTCGAGCGAACAGAGCACTGGACCATCCGCCGAGCGGGATGCGACAGGAATCAAGTCCCGCGGGGCGATCAATAACCGGTCGTCCTCCTTTACTTCCGTCACCGGCACCGTCTCCACGCGTCCGGCGGCAAGGCGGCGGGTGAGCAAGGACGCGGCCCCATCGGACTCGAGGAGCTGGCGTCGGTTGCGTTCGAGGACTCGCTCCTGAAGCCAGCGGCCCACGAGCATGAGTGCGATGAATACCGCCACGGTGTCGAAGTAGATCGCGTCGGCGCCGACAAAATACGAAAGCGTCGAGCCAAAAAAGGCGAGGACGATGCCGAGCGCTATCGGCAAGTCGAGCGAAAGGAGGCCGCGGCGAAGTCCTCGATACGCCGCCGCAATGAACACCGAGCCGCCAACGAGCACGCTCACTGCCGCAAACGCATATTGAAGCTGCATCATCAGGTCGTAGACCGGCCCCGCCTCGAGCCCGAGATAGGTGGCGATGGCAAAGAGCATCGAGTTGCCCGCGAGGGCGACGCAGATTCCCACGCGAAGAAGCAGCCCGTCGCTCCGCCCGGTCTCCCGCTTGATCGGCGGACCCAGCCGGTAGCCAAAGCCCTCGACTTCTCCGACAAACGCGCGGAGGGGAAAGGTTCGATCCACCGTGAGCCGGAGCCGTCCGAGCGCCGAGTTGATCGAGATCGCGCCGGCGGGCGAATGGCGATGGAACAGTTCCTCGATCAGCCAGACGCAGCCCGCGCAGTGAAGCCCCTGCACATCAAGGTGCACGCCGGTCTCGGTCTCGAGCTTTTGCTCCACCGCATCGAGCCACATTTCGTCCCGGTGCTCGGCCACCTCGACCGGAGTCCCGAGTCCTCTGCGAAGCTCGTAATAGCGCTCGAGGCCTTCTTCCCTCAGCAGGTGATAGACCGCCTCGCAGCCGCAGCAGCAGAACTCGTCGTTCGTGCCCAGGCACGGCTGGCCGCAGTGCAAACATGGCGTCGCCCGCAAAGGCGCACGCACCTTTTGCGTCATGACAGACGAACTCAGCGGGGTTTCCGGCACGAAACGATGGGAACGCAAGCCTCGTACCGTTTGGTGCCACTATTGCTTTCGTCTTGCGCATGCTCAGCGTTAGCGCATGGCTCGCGATCGGATCCTGCGCGGTGGCCGGCCTCCTTTCGATTCCCCACTGTGCATTGATGTGTGGACCGATCGCCGGGCTCGCGCGCTCGGGACCGCGCCGCGACTCCGACGCTCGAGGCTCCTCTGGCCCGAACCCGGTCCAAACCACCGGCACGCGAACCCTTCGCTATCACTTGGGGAGACTCAGTGCCTACGGGGCCCTCGGGGCAGGAGCCGGAGCCCTCGGTGGCCTCGCCAAAGAGGCGCTCACCTCCACCTGGGCAAGCGCGGCGATCTCCTGGATCCTCGCGGTGGTGTTGGCGACTGCCGCCTACCGTCTATGGCAACCCCAAACCGCCACCGTTCGTCTCCGCCTCTCCAAGTCCGATCGAACCTTGACGGAGCGCATCGCCAGGCTTCTTCCCCGCGATGGCCTCTTCCTGGGTCTCCTCACCGGCCTTCTTCCTTGCGGTGCACTCTATGGGGCGATCGCCCTCGCCGCCGGTGCCGGCTCACCGCTCGGAGGAGCGCTCGGCATGATTGCATTCGCGACCACGAGCGCGGCCGGACTCCTCGGAGCCGGCTGGATGTTCGGTTGGCTCACCGCGCCGCGTCGAAAGACCGCGAGCCGGATCGCCGCGGCCGCCCTCGCCGTGGGCGCTGTACTCTTCGCGATCCGTCCGTTGCCCACGCTTCGAAGCGCCGAAAGTGCCCCCGCCTGCTGCGAAGTTGGCGCCGCCTCCGATCTCTGAAGCTGCTTCTGTCAGCAAGTCGCCATACCGCGTTTTGGGGTCAAACTAGGCGAACTGCCGAGGAGGACCGCATTCGTGGTCGGATTGCAGTATGGTGAGCGAGGGAGGGGCGACTTCGCCCTGCAATCGGATGCAACGTTTGATGGTTTTGGTCTCGGGCCTCGCAGGCCTGATGTCGGGGTGTTTTTCGGAGGGTTTCGAGCTCGGTGCGCAGTGCGATCTCACCACCGACTGCGAACAGCCCCTCGTTTGCCGGCTCAGCCGGTGCCGAGAGGAGTGCGCGGGGGACCGGGACTGCCCCACCTTCACGTTCTGCGTCCCGGACAATCGGGGTTTTGGCTCATGCCTGCTCCCCGATGAAACCAACTGCTCGAGCAACGCTACCTGCCCCGCAGGTTTGGTCTGCGCGGTCGATCTCGATCGGAACTGCCGGACGCAATGCATCGATGACCGGTCCTGCCTTCGTAGCCAAGTGTGCATGAACTCGTTCTGCGTCGACGGGCTCCCCGCCCCGCCGATCGATGGGGGGATGGACGGAGGGATGGACGCGCCGATGTCCGACGGAGGGTGCGTCCCTCCGATGGCGGAATGCGATGGCGATCCGAGCACCATCTGCGAGACCGATACATCTTCGGATCCGCTGAATTGCGGGAGCTGCACCAACGCGTGCGAAGACGCCCGCAACGCGACGCCGGTCTGCGAAATGAGCATGTGTGAGATCGAGTGCCTTCCCCTTCTTGGGGACTGCAATCAAATGCTCAGCGACGGTTGCGAGTTTCCCGTCAACAACGACGAACAAAACTGCGGCGCGTGTGGAGACCCATGCAACGACGACGAGATCTGCATCGAGGGCCGCTGCGAGTTACCCGCATTTCCCTCGGACGGAAGCGACGGGCCGTTTGCCCCCACCGAAGATACCGTCCTCGCGCCTGGCCGCTACCACTACACCTCGATTCACATTCCTACCGGAGTGACCGTCACGACATCCGGCGTCGCGATCCTTGAGCTGTACGCCACCGAAACCGTGCGCATCGAAGGGACGATCGATGTGTCCGGCGGCGATGGGGGAACCCACGGCCTGATCAACACCAGCGCCTCGGGCGGGCCCACGGGAACTCCGACGGAGGGCACGGTGGATCGTCGCTGCGATGAGCTTCCGGGGCAGGGAGGCTCGGGCAGTGAGGGCCGCCGGGCGGTGGGCGTGATCGGAGGATGCGCCGAAGGCGGCAACTACGGCGGCGGAATGGGCGGCTATCGTTCAAGCGGTGGCGGCGGCGGCGGCGGTTACGGCGGCGGCGGCGGCGGCGGCGGCGTGGGAGACGGCACCGTGGGCGTCGGTGGCGATGGTGGAGGACCGAGTGCGGGTGCCGGCGGCAACGTGTGCGAAGGCGGCCGCGGGGGAGGGCCTCCCGGACCGTACGCGGGGAGTGACGGCGCGGGAGTGTGCGATGCCATGGGCCAAGGCGGCGGCGGCGGCGGTGGCTCGATCGGCATGGCCGCTGTCGCGGACCTTCCGGTGGCCGCGACCTTCCGGCCCGGGTCGGGTGGCGGCGGCGGAGGCAACGCCAACACCGGAAGTGGAGGAACCGGCGGCGGCGGCGGCGGCGGGGCGATTCGAATCTCGAGCCTCGTCCGAATCGAAATCACGGGAGGCGTGTTCGCCAATGGCGGCAGCACCCTGATTTCCGGCCAGAGCACCCAGGGCGGGGGCGGCGGCTCCGGAGGGGTGGTCTACCTCGCCGCCCCCGAGCTTCAGATCTCGCTGGGCGGAAGGGTCACTGCGAACGGCGGCGAGGGCGGCCAAACCGGGAATGCGGCGCACGCCGGAGGCGACGGCGGGATCGGTCGCATTCGCATCAGCACCGACCCCGAGGCCTGCGAAATCAACACCAGCTTCGACGACATCGCCGGACCCTCGCCGGGCACGTGCAGCACCAGCAACGGTCCCGGCGAGGTATACATCGGCGTCTACCCAAACTAGCGTCGGGGGTCAGAACGGCTGCCCGATCGGGAGGGCGAGCTCGGGGACCTGGCACGGCATGACGTCGGCGACGTCGATGGTGGAACTGCCCGATTCGAGGGTGGTATTAAAGTAGCTCATTCGAACGCGCAGTCGCAGGCGTGACTTCCAGTCCAATCCTGCGGCGGGAGGCGAGGCCGGTTGGAAGAGCACCCAGCGCGGCGCCTCATCGTGCTCAGGCGTCCGGAGGCCGTTGACCGACAGGATCATCCCGGAGACGTGAAGTGGTCGGCCTCCGATCGCGCCAAGCATGTCGGAGCCGCCCAGAATGCTCTCCACCATCGGTTCGAGAGGTGGCGTGAAGTCGTGGGTAGCCCACGTCCAGTTGGTTCCCGCAATGAGCGTGGTGCCCATCTGGTAGGACACCGCTTCTTGTGCACCCCCGAACAGGTAGCAGCGATTTCGCTGCCACGCGTTGCCCAACAGCATGAGCTGGGCAGAGGCCGAGGAGTCGTCATCGCAGAGACCGTTTTCGCACAGGAGGGCGATGCTCTCGAGGTGCTCCGCCTGCGAGGTCAGCGTCGTAAAGAGCGAGCCGCTCAACAGCTGGTCCTCCGGGTCGTTCTCCGCGGTAGCGGTGTCGATCCAGAAGAGGTAGTTCCCCGGGAGGAGGGATGGCTGATACATGCTGAGGGAAGGCGATGCAGCGACTTCCCCAACCAGCCGCTCCAGGATCTCTTTCACCGTGTTGGTCTGTGCGTTGTAGAAGCGGTTGGGAATCGCGTCGGTCGAGGCAAGCTCGTCCCAACGGTTGATGGTGGTACTGTCGCCATCGTAGACGAGGTTCGGATCACCCTCGAGGTCGGCATAGCTGACCACGTGGGCATCGAACGCGGGCTCAATCTGATATTCGTAGGCCCCGCTCCCGGGGGTTGTTTCGAGTCGGGTGCATCGAAAGGGCTCCACTCCCACGCCCACGATCATGTGGTCGAGAAAGGCCATCGACACGCGTTCACCGGTATCCATCGTGTAGGGGTCGAAGCAAGTCCCCGAATCCACGGTCGAACCATCGGCGAAGCGGTCACAGTAGTGGGCGAGGTCGAGCCACCCCTCCATCGTGGTTGTGCCGTCGATGCACGTGTGTCGCTGCGGCGCGTAAAACCCCGAACGGCCGAGGAGCGCGAGTTCGCCCTGGTTTCCGAACTCGCCAGGATTCGACGGAGTGTCCAGCAAGCTGTGCTCTCCAACGATCCACACGTCGCTCGTGAACCGGTCTCCGGTGACGCAGCTTGGGTCGGAGCCCGAGCACGTCTTGCCGTAGAGCGTACCGAACTGGGTGCCGATCTCGTGGACTAGACTCGCCACCGCCACAAGATTGAGGGCCCCTGCCTCCTCGAGGTCCTCCGGGGTGGTCCCAAGAGGGTAGCGGAGCTCCTCGACCGCTTGGTCGAAGCTCGATGTGCTCGCGATGGCGGTGATCTCACTCAAGTGAGGCAGATAGTACGGCGTGGATCCGATGTCGTAGGTTTCGCCCTCGGGGAGCCCATTGCCGATTCGATACTCGACTGCCCGAGTGAGCCTTCGGATGTCTCGAGCGTACCCCCGAAAGTTCGCTTTCAAGCGGTAGGACTCTTGCTCGGCAAAGTGCGTAGCCACCGGATTCAGCCACTGCGAGACCGCGAACGACGTGTACAGGTGCTCGATGGTGGTATCGCCCATCACGATCGCGCGCTCCATCGCCGCAAGCTCCGTGGCGTAGGCAAGCGTGACCGACTCGTAACCCACGAGCTGGAGGATGAGGGTAAACGTGTGGTCGATCAGCTGCGCGACCTCGTTGCTTAGACTGAGTTCGGCCTGAAGGATTCCCGCGAGGAGCGCGAGGTCCTCGGGGTCGGTGAGGTCGTGAACCGCCGAGGCGACGTCGTCACTGAACACGCCTGCGCAGGTGGAGATGGCTGCAGAGGTACTTGCGACAGCGGCACCCGTGCTGACGCCCGCTGAAGGAATCGTAAGGACCCACATTCCCGCCGCGACCACCCCGGAGGTGATGCATACGATGCTGTCGCGGAGTCGTTCGTTGGCGTCCGCCTGTTCGGTTTGATAGTCCAGCTCGTCGAGGTAGTCGCGCCAGGTGCGGATGTTGTGTTCGATCGCGGCGATCTGGGCATGGATCCGGTCGAGCTGCACGCGGATCTCCTCCAGGAGCTGCTCCAGCTGCTGCAGCTGAAGCGCGAGGGACCCGGTGTGATCGTCCCATGTCGCCAGGTCGGGGCTGATCAGCTCGGGACACGCGTCGTCTTCCTGGAAGCCGAGCTCTGCCATGGCATCGTCGCCTACCGGAAACACGGTGGTCCCGCTGCCGTCGTAGTCGGGAAGCTCGACCTCGAGGTCGCAGAGCTCCTGGAAGCCATCGTTGATGTCCTTGATCAACTGGTAGCCAGCCGCGGCCCCTCGAGCGCGCCATTCGTCGGTGGCTCCACACCCCGTGGGCGCAGAGTTGTTCGCGGCATCGGCACAGAACGATGCTACGGAAGCGTCGGCCTCGGCGCTCATGAGCTCCGCTTCTGCGACGAAGGTGGCCTCCGCGGTCGTACGTGAGACGTAGGCCTCAACGAAGTCTCGATAGGCGGTCGACAACGCCAGTGCATCACCCTCAATCTCTTGACCGAGCGCCGCCGGGTCATCGGTCGAGTAGCTTCGTTCCCCTCTGAACCCGAGCCAGTCCGTCCCCGATTTCAGGGACACCAGCTGAGCATCCAGCCCTTGGGCCATCAGATCCGTGTAGCGAGACAACGACAACACAAAGTCCGCAAGGTCGTGGTCGTTCGTTAGATGGCCGAGCTGCTCGTCCAGGTTCGTCGCAAGGCCCAGAAGGTCATCCGACTGAGCCGTCACGAACGCTTCTGCCTCCACCAACAGCTCGCACTCGGGGGCGGCGACACATGAGCTCGAGGTATCGCAGGCAAGCGTATCGATGACCCCATCGCCGGTCGTGTCGCTCCACACCAGGCACTCGCCTTCCGCGATGTCGATTCTTCGCCAGATCATCTCGAACCGGTCGCGATCCACCTGGTGTTTGGTCACGAGCATCTCCTGCAGGCGCCGATAGTGAGTTGCTCGAACGTGATCCGTTTGGTTCTGGCCGCACCCGGTCGAGTCGCACACGCCTACCGCGGCATCGGAAAGCGTGGCGATCGCGTGCGCGCCATCGGTCGTCCAATCGGGCTGGCCGAGGGCGCCAAACCGCTCCACGAGGGAAAGGCCTCGTTCAAGCGCGTGTGCCGCCTCCTCCAGCCGCGCCTCGGTGACGTCCAGTCCGTAGCAATCCGTGTAAGAGCCTTGTCCGCAGTCGCCGGCGAAGGTGTTGTCCGCAATGTAGGCCAAGTCCCCACGGTTCTGCTGGACCACCGCCACCGGAGACGAAAGCAACATGGCCTCCGTGGCGAAGTCCACGATCGTCGTGGCGATGGTTTCATCTCCCGCGGCCACCGAAGCCGCCGTCCCCTGTTCAAACCAAAACGCCGCGTCGTCGTGCCAGAGCATGTCCGCCACCGCACTCACGTACGCATACGGGGTTGCGCAGTAGGCAAGGAGTCCGGTCCTCGTGTCGTCGTTTAGCCCCACCACATCGGCCACCCGATCCGGGCAGATCCGGGCAGCGATCGGAAAGGGTATGAACGTCTCGCCTCCAGCCACCGGAGTGGCGGTGAGCTGGCCTTCGCAGCCGTCGTCCCATCCGTGGTATTCGTCACTCTGGGAAGTGCACGTCAGCGTCGCTCCCGCCGCGGAGTGACGGCCGCTCACGTCGTCGAGCTCGGTCTTGCATTCGTCCGCTCTCACGCCGGCCCGCAGGATCGTGGACGTGTCGTGTTCGCCGTCGATGTACGTCAGATCAGTCTCGCCGTCGCCTTCGTAGTCGTACGGGACCCCGTCCCACGAATCGATAAGCGCGCGGTAGTTGTCTCGAAGCGAAACGGAAAGAGCGTCCACTTCGGTGATCCCTATCGCAACTCCCACCACCCCCCACTTCATGGGGCACAGCACCGCACTCGCCCCGGACAAGTTCACTTCGTCGCAGTTTTCGGTGTCGACGACCCATCCGTAGGTGATGTTGGAGAACACCATATCGACGGGATTGATCCATCCGCATGGGTCCGTGAACCGGAGGAGCGACGAGAGCGTCGCGTCCGTCAGGAGGTCCGTCATCGGAATGCTGGAAAGGTCCCGGTACTGCGCCTCGAATCGCGAGGAGATCATCATATTCGCCCAGAGCCGAACATTGCCCGCGAGGGTCGTCGCAGCCAGCGCATCGCCCCGCACCGTGGCCAACGTCACAGCCTGAAACATTACTCCGAGGCTCGATTTCATCTCCTGATCCATTTCGGCCTGTCGCGCCGACAGCGTATGGGTGCGCGGGTTCCACTCGGTGGCCATCCGCGCTGCCGCAAACAACAGCGGGCCGACCGCGAACTCGGAGCTTCCCCCGGCGTGGGTCGACGGGTGAAACTCATGGGCCGCAAGGATAGTCCTTTCAGCCTCCCAGCTCGTCGCCACGTCGCCCAAGAGCGCGCGCAGGAAAGAGTGAATCGCCAACGAGCGAAGCCCCGGCATTCCAAGCCGAAACATCGGGTCGAGCTCGTTCTTGGTGCTCGCATGGTGGGCAAAGGGCCCGCTGCCACTTTCATAGATCGAGAGCGCGCGCATGGCGGCAGCGTTTCGCCGCCCCTTCAATACCAAGATCGCATTGTGCTCCTCGAGGGCATCGATGGCAGCTCGGAACGTCGCCCGAGACGGCCCGGTGGGTTCGGCAACACACCGATAGCGCGAGGCCTCGTCCCCGCTCCGGCACCGCGCCAAGTCGGCAAGGTCGATCCCCCGCGAGTGGAAGTACTCGGCCGCAAGATTGGTTGCATCGTTCGCGCGGAGCCATGCGGGCCCTCCGGTCGCTTGAGCGCGGATCATCGTATCCCGCAGTCGGGCACCCGCGTCCATGAACTGAAGCACACTTCCGCTCTCCAACGCCGCTTTCAGCCGGACGATCGCACCGCGATAACACGCGGCGAGCGTCGCGCTGCCGGAGCTGCACGCGGCCGCCGGGGGAACCGCGGCCGAGGGAACCGGAGACAGATGATCCACCCACGGAACGCATGGCCCATCTCCCCACGCGCAGGCAAGCGGGGCATTGGCCACGTTGCCGAACACATCGGCCACGATGTCTGCTTCGGTGGGCGGAACGCTCGGACTCTGGGCCGATGCCGGGGATGCGAGAACGTTCGCGGTGATTACCAAAATGGTCAGCTGGGCAAGTCGCACGGAGGCCTCCTCATCCCGGCGTGCCGCAAGCGGAGTGCCAGCCGCGAACCGAAGGCGCTTGGCTTGTTTGCTCGGGGCAAGATCCCCGAACCCGGGGCTCCCGCCTGCAGGGTGGACTAAGCACTTTCTCGCGCGCCGAGCCCAACCCATCGGAATTGCAGCCCTCGAGGCGGTGGCACCGGACTTGCCCAGCCCAGAGGAGGAGGTCCGATGGTTTCCCGAATTCTATTTCGCGTATTCGTTTTGTCTCTTCTGGCCGGTGGTCTGAGCCACAGCGGCTGTGCTTCCGAAGTGGGAG
>JBCCZL010000222.1:0-14084 GCA_039187775.1 Myxococcota bacterium | reverse complement strand
GTCGCCCGCCTTGTGCAGCTGGCGCATCGTCACACCGCGCCTCTTCAACCACTTGCGGTACACGTCGCAGAACGCGGTGTACTTGTACCCATCGGGGTGCTCCTCCAAGTACTCCAAGTGCAGGAGTTCCAGCGTTACACCGGCACGACGCAGCTCCTGGTGAATGTACAACGGGTCGGGTCTCGGACGCTCCGCCTTCGCTTCGCTCCCGCCGGGTGCAGCGCCGTAGACTCGGTCGTTTAGCTCGCCGTCATCCAGCTTGTCTGCGGACTCCCAGCTCAGCCCCGCGTGCTCCGCTCGCTGAACCGTCTGCGACACGATCCCCGTGCTCACGCCGACGCTCTGCGCCGTCTCGCGCACGCTTCGGCCCAGCAGCCAGCGCAGTCTCAGGATCTCTCGAATCTTCATCATGGGCAATCGTTCCTTGGCCATCGCAGATGCCTCCGTTTGGCTCTGCGATGATCGAAGCGACGCCCCTCGTCACCGTGTCAGCGGTGATCCCATCACCGCGTTCACGATCCCCGATCTCAGTGTTCACAATCCGCGATCTTGACGTTCACGATGCCGATCTCGGTGTTCACGTTCCGCGATCTCGGCGTTCACAATGCCGATCTCGGTGTTCACAATCCAGCGATCTCGGCGTTCACAATGCCGCGATCTTGGCGTTCACGATCCCGCGAGATCCGCAGAACCAACGGTTCAGAGCCCCGCATTTGCAGGAGCTCTTCTCCGGGGATACCGTCAATATCACCGGCGTTGGCCGGAGCGTGAGCGGTGGTATCGTTGTAGACCAAGTTCGCGAACTCGACGGGGTCAGCGCCGTCGGAGGGGAAATCTAGAGACGTGTGATGAGAGTAGTCGAACTCAACTGTTGGTTTGCAGACTGATGCACCTGAGGTCGGCAGCACACACTCCTCGAGCCCTACCAAGGATGCACGGTGCGAGGCCAAGTCGAGGTACGAAAGGTTATACCGTCTCACGGCACGGACCACTGGCACCGGGTCCCCGGCAACGCTACGACGGGTCCCATCGGGAGCGTGCATCTCAATGGACTGGAGCAACCGCGATATCCGTACGGGAACCCACCGAACGTACCCTTTCGTAACGTCGGCACGGGGCCGATAGTTAAACCTGACGAATCGGATTCCCTCCTGTTCGGCGTGGCCGGTATACCTTACCTCTGCCAGGTAGTGTTCTCGAGTTCCGCCGAACTCAGTTCCGTTTACAAAGCTATCGTACAAGAAACTGACGTGGTTGCCGTGCTTGTCCTCGACTCGTGACAAGTCCCACGCGACTACCTCACTGAATCCTGCAAACATGCTTGCGGCAACGCGACTCTCGGGGGATGCACCGTAGTAGGAGACACGACCGGTCTTAGTGCGGACTCTCCATGCAGCAAGACCATCACTAAGGCGCGTTATCTCCATATGTTCATCAGGAACGGTGCGGTAGACGTCGCCATCAATCGAAGTACCCACCTGAACCAGTTCCATCCCATCCAGACAGAATCCGTCGTTAGCTATGAGCCCGTGGCGACCAGCTTCGGTCTCACGGTTTCGATAGCACCGCGAGATTCTTGAGAGTCCAGCTAAATACCATCCCCGTCCGACGGCCCCGTGCCCTCGCAAACTGTCATAGGAAATACCTAGCTGCGGACTCATCCCTTGCCGTCCTGGCGGAACGGAAAAGGGAATCTCGTAGGTGGCCTGACCGGCTGGCCCAACAGAGAAGGTGCCGCCTATCCGACCCACCCCCTCAGTCTGCCCCGTTTGAATCTGCATCTGCTCAAAACTGAGACTCGACGTCACCTGCGCGATCTCCGCTTCGTTCGTCTGCAGAGTGCAGGCCGAAACCCACACTGCACCGAGTGACAAGATCCTAGTAGCTGTGTTCATTTCTATTCCCTGTTGGTTCGGGACGGACGGGTTCCCTGCGGCTTCGGCAAGCCGCCAAAGTTGTAGTGACATCAAACGCTTTTGCCTGCGGCCGGCACTTACTGAGCACCACTCGCGCGGACTTCTCTATCCCCTGTAGCGGCCTCGGACGGCTACGACGACCGTCAATCGGCAGGTATCCCCTCCTGTGACCTTCGTCTTACCAAACCTTCTCAGGAGCGCAACCCGCGGATGTGTCAGCCGTGTGATTAAATTTGCTGCTTAGGCACCAAAATGAAGCTCACATAAAATTCTAGATCTACTGTGCTCAAAACCAGACGCGCCCGTATTCGGCTACACACCCTTGGTATGGAGGGGGTGCTTTCTCTGCTCCATCACCATGCATCCGGAAGGCGGAGCGGACCACGAGTACCGGGAGTACGTGGTGCCCGGAACACACGGCAGATCGGAGTCAGTCGTAGGCAGGCTTCTGGCCACGTTGATGATTTGCAACTAACCGTTCCCCATCCCCCTTCGCTAAACAGGGGACGCCACAGCATCCTAGCGTGCTCCGGTTGCACTTTGTTTCGCGCGGCCCTTGTCGAGTGGAGCGTCGCCAAGTCGCGGATTCTCCATCTGGAGAGTGCTCTCTCTTTTGGCCTACAGTTGGAGCTGCTCCTGATTTCAGACGCTTGAGGGCTTTTCTTTGAGCGCAAAAAGGCCGCTTCGGCGGCGGTAGCGGCTGGTACCGTCATTGAAGGACATGCCACTACACAAGCCCGCGGAAGTGAGCGTTGGAGTCTCTGCCGCTGGGAGCGGGGTCTTCGAACGCGACAACGACGCCGGAGACTTGGCCGGCAAGTCCACCCATCCCAATAGGAATCGGGAACCGGGTGCTCGACGCTTCAAACATTCGAGGGTCTCGTGAATAGCCCTCTGCCAGCCGGCTCAATCGCTGCCGATCGACTCCAAACCGAAGACGTCACATGGACCGTGACGAGGTTGAAGAACGGCGTCGGTCCGTCTTCGTTTCGAGGTGAAGAAGCTCCGTCGTTTCGGGCTGCAGTTCATCGGCTCCCGGATCTCCGTACCGATGTCAGGTCCATCAGGAGATGGTCCGACGGTGGCAACGACCTGAATCGCTCGTGGTGTCATTGGTGGCTGTTCATAGCGTTCACTCGAGTCGGGTGCGCCAAGTCAACCGGAAGACGCTGTACTCGATGTACCGCGAGGACGGGTGGGGGAAGCAGACCATGAGAATGCGGTGACTTTGGACGCGAGGCACACCCGACTGGTGACGGATGCGTGCCAACACTAGCTCCGTCGGATGCGCGCGAGCACCGCCCGCACGGTGCCGCTGTAGCCTTCCTCATCGAGGGCGGCCTCCATCGCGCGGAGTTCGCGGGAGAGCTCGAACGCCTGTTCGCGGCCTTCCTCGTCCAGATCGTGCCAGGCGGGAAGGAACACCACCTGCCGGGGATCGGTGGCTCGGTGGGGACCGGCCACCTCTTCAATGAGCTCGCTTCGCTCTTCTTCGGTCACGAGATCACCTCCCGAAGCACCACGCCGTTCTTTTCCAAACACGCGGCCAAGAGCTTTCGCGCTCGACCGAAGTTCTGAAGAAACGTGTTCTTGGTCATCGACAGTTCCTCGGCGAGGCGCCCGTCCGACGTATGGGCCTGGGCGGAGAGGCGGGCCATCAACGCGGCCGCGGGTTGCTTTGGCAGCTTCTCTCGGCAGCGCTGGATTACGCGACGAAGCAACGGATCGGGCGAGTGGGGCGATACTTGGACGACGGCTTCGGATTCCACTGCCGCATGCCGTCGTCGTCGGGTCTCGCTAACCGCTAGGTTGCGCGCGATCCGCCCGCTCATTCGAAGGAGCGAGTTGGGCCTTCCGTCGGAGCTGATTTTGGGGGCGACCTGCCAGGTGCGGAGGAGCGCCTCCTGCACCACCGCCTCGACGTCCACGCTCCGCGCAAACGACCGGAGGGAGCGCCGAAGCGATGGCTCGGCCTGGATCATCCACGTGCCAAACGCGTCGGCGTCTCCCGAAGAGATCGCCTCGAGATGAACGTCAAGGTCGATCATCAAGTGCCCAAGAGCCACCAAAGAAGCGCCGCAAGGGCGGCAAGGAGCGCCAGCAGAATCGCGTACCACCCCGCCTTGCGCGCCGGGACGGGTGGCCGCGGTTCCTCGGACCGGGCGATGGAAGCAGATTCTTCGAGCAAGTCTTCCGTCGCGAGCGAAGACGGCAAGGCTGCATCGTCTTCGTCTCTCGCCGTGCCCTTTCGGGGAGCGCCCGTCGGCGAAGCAGGACGCGAGGGCGTGGCCGGTCGCCCGGGAACCGGAGCCGATGCGCGCTTCCGCCCCGCTCCCGGAGCCTCTTTCTTCTTCGCCATCGGAGGCGCGGGCGCGCGCATCATCCGCGCGTCTTCGAAATCGGCGACCTCGGCAAGCTCAACCCCGCCGTACGCGCTCCCGACGGCCACATTTGCCACCCATTCATCCGCCGCGCGAAGGCCGCCTCCCCTTAGGCCAAGCCCTTCGATCGACGTACCGTAGGGCAGCTCGTGCGGCATCGTCTCGTGCCGCCCCGGACCGTCCACCGTGCGCTCCGCGGTGACGGCGATCCATGAGGTGCACCGGGTACCGATTTGGTAGGCCACGCCGGTTTCCTCGATGTCGCGATCGATCGCCGCAAAGTCCCCGCCCGCCGAGAGCTTCATCTCCAGATCTTCCACCCGCTCCCGGCCGAACCGGGCGGCAAAGGCCTGGTTGCCTTCGCCGGGGCGCACCGCACCAAAGTTCACGGTGTGCACGTAGTCGCCTTCGGCCGTGCGGCCGCGGACACGGAGCGTGCCGCCTTCCGGATTTAGCCGGACGCTGAGCATCGAGGGGCTGTTCCGATAGAGGTCGGGCACCCGGGCCGGGGCCATGTCCCGAAGGGCGGTGCCCTCGACCACCACGTCGGTGACCACCGGCGCCACCGTCCGCTCGAGCAGCCGTTCGCCCACCTGCTCGACATCCTCGTCCAGGCCGGCGATCACTTCGACGCCGTTACCCGCACGGGAAGCCCCTTGAGTGAGGGTGCGGTTGGGCGCGGAGCCGACGCCGACCACGTGGAGCCGCGCGCCTTTCGGAAGCTTGTTCGCGACTTCGGAAATGACCTGCTGCTCAAAGCCGATCCAGCCGTCGGTGATCAGCACCACCTGCCGCTGGCTGTCGTCTCGGAGCGGCGTGAGGGCCTCGAGGATCGCCGCGCCCATCTCGGTGCCGCCGCTCGCCCGAAGCTTCTGAATCCATTTGGCGGCTGCTCTCTTGCCGTCCCGCGTGGCGATAAGCGCGTCCTTTCGGAACCGGACCGGCGTCGAGCCAAAAGCAATGAGCTCGACCGTATCTTCGGAGCCGAGGGTGTCGAGCATCCGAAGCGATAACCGTTTCGCCTGCTGAAGCGGACGACCACCCATCGAACCACTCACGTCGATCAGGAAAATTAGGTCCCGCTTCATCGCCGCGGCAGCCCCAGACTCCGGCGGAACCAAGGTAAGAAGACCGTGGGCGTCCGGGAGCTCAGGCCGCGCGGACCGAGAGGTCGAGAGCGACGCCCCGACCTCCGCCCGAGCGACCTCCCAGCGCACCGCGATGTCCCGATCCAGCGCCACCCCGCGGTCTCCCCCGAAGGTGACCCGACCGTCGCGTACTGACGTCTCATGGGTGGGCGAGTCAACCCGGCTTACCTCATCGCCGATCGTGAGGCTTAGCGTCGCGCGAACCCCGGTGTCCCGCTCCGCAATGTCGACGTCTGCAATGTCGACGTCTGCAATGTCGACGACGGACGACGCCGTGCGTGAACGGCTCCCGGTGTAGCGGGGACCGACGACGGTAGGGAAGCGCCACTCCCACGCCCCTTCGGCGAGCCACTTGAGCGGCTGGTCGACGATGATCTCGGCCAGGAGCTCCTGTCCCGGCGGAACGTTTCCGATCTCCTGGGTAAACAGACTGTCGGTTTCTTGTTCGATGAGCGCCGCGGTCTTGCCTTCCGCCACCGCGGACTCGAATCGCTCGCGGGCGTCGGCCCGGCCGCGGACTTCGCCCACGATCGTCGCTTCGCCAAGCACGAACGAAAAGCCGCTCACCGCCCCGTCCGCCGGGAGGGGCAGCCGATAGCTTACGTGCAGGGGTTCGTCGTAAGGGTTCCGAAAGCGCTGGGTGAGCACCACTCGCGCAAGGCCCCCCGTCGCCTCGACTTCGAGGTCGACGCTCCGGAGCGGAAGCTCGCGGCCATCGACGGCCACCAGCCGACCACCGGACCCCCGGCCTGAATCGTTCGTTGTTTCGTCTAGTTTCATTAGCGGCTGGGTCATGGGCGTTCTCTCCAGTGAGGGTTCGCCGGGTCAACGCAGCATCCCGCGGATTGGTGACAAAAATAATTCGCCAACCCCCAGGATCGTCCGCGGATGGAACTAAACAGTGATCTACCGGCGGATCTTGGGCGCGCTATCCCTCGTTCGGACCTTCCGACTGGAGAAAGACATGAAGACTCATTCCACTGTATGCGCGTTTGCGATGATGATGTCGCTGGGATTCGGCTGCGAAGAGACCACCCCCGAACCCGAGCCCGCCGCCAGCCCTCCCACCGCCGAGCAGGCCCCGGAAGCGGAGGAAGCCCCGGAAGCCGAGGAGGCGCCTTCCAACGAGCTCACCTGCACGGCGTTCCTCGAGCACTTTGCCACCCTGACCGAGTCGCAGGAGGGCGCGTTCATTACCCATGACAACAAAGGCGAATGGATCACCGCGTGCGAAGCGGCGGGCGACCTCAACGACGAAGCCAACGCCCCTGTCGCCCAATGCATCCTCGACCACGATAGCCTCGAAGAAGTGCAAGACTGCGGCAACACCCGGTTTATGAATCGCTGGGCCAGTCGTTAGCGCTTCGCGGTGGCGAGGCCCAGCGCGAGCTGCACGAGATGGGCTTCGATCGCTCGATGGATCTCCTCCTCATCGGATAACCCGGTGATGTGCTGGAGGTCCTCGAGCGACGACGTGGCGTAGCGAGCGAGCGTGGAAACGATCGTTTGGATCCGGAGTCGGACTTCCGGCGGGCTGAGGCCGAGCTCCGATCCGAGGGCCGCAGAGGCCGACGCGAGAAACGGTCCCGCGGTCAGCCGCTTCCGGGCCGGGTCGAGGCCTCCTTCGGTCGCCACCTCGACGAGCAGCAATCGCAACACCGCGCGGTGACGTCGCGCGTAGCGATACCCCTCGCGAATGGTGTCCTTGAGCGCGCTTCGCCGCTCTCGCACATCGTGAAGCCGCCCGGCAAACGCTCCGGCTCGTTGCGCGATGCCGTCGTACATCGTGTCGATGCACGCATCCATGAGGCCCTTTTTGTTGCCGTAGTAGTGGTGAACGACCGCTACGCTCACCCCCGCGGCGCGAGCCACCGCTCGGCTGCTTGGCGGGGCGCCCTCCTCGTCCAGGAGCCGTAGCGTCGCCTCGAGGACCTTGGCCCGGGTCGCCGCGGCGTCGGCGTTGGTGGGGCGACTCATCGCCGCCCCCGCCGAGCTTTCGCCAAGCGCTGGCTACTCGCGGACGCCAACGAGATCCAAGAGGAACGCGTAGATGAGCGCGGTCTCGCGATGGCGACGAAACCGTCCGGACGCCCCCCCGTGCCCCGCATCCATGTTGACCGCAAAAAGAAGCCGGTTGTCGTCGGTCTTCGTCGCGCGAAGCCGCGCCACCCACTTCGCCGGCTCCCAGTACTGGACCTGCGAGTCGTGAAGACCGGTAAGGACGAGCATGTTCGGATAGTCCTGGGCCGTTACATTGTCGTAGGGCGAGTAGGTGAGCATGTAGCGGTAGAACTCTTCCTGGTTGGGATTGCCCCACTCGTCGTACTCGAAGGTGGTGAGCGGGATCGACTCGTCGAGCATCGTCGTCACCACATCAACGAACGGCACATCCGCGACCACCGCGTTAAAAAGATCGGGCCGCATATTGGCGACCGCCCCCATCAATAGTCCACCGGCGCTCCCGCCATGGGCAAAGAGCTTGTCCGACGCGGTCCAACCTTCCTCGACGAGATGCGCCGCGCAATCGATGAAGTCGGTAAACGTGTTCCGCTTCTGGAGAAGCTTGCCGTTTTCGTACCAGGCTCGGCCCATTTCTTGGCCGCCTCGAATGTGGGCGATCGCATAGATGACGCCACGATCGAGAAGGCTGAGCCGCGGGGACGAAAAGGTGGGGTCGAGCGAGTAGCCATACGAGCCGTAGCCGTAAAGGAGCAGCGGCTGAGGCTGGCTGCGGTCGAGGTCGCGGCGATGCACGATCGACACCGGAACCTCGATTCCATCGCGTGCCCGCACGGTAATTCGAGCGGTGACGTACTCGGCGGAATCAAAGTCGCCCACCACTTCCTGCTGCTTGAGCAGGGTTCGCTCCCGCGTCTCCATGTCGTAGTCGTAGATCGAGTTCGGCGTCGACATCGACGTGAAGCCAAAACGAAGCGTGTTGGTGTCGAACTCCGAGTTCGTGCTCAGGTCCGCATAGTACGCCGCGTCTTCGAAGGCGACCTCGTGCTCGCGGTCGCGATTGCGCCACGGGATCACCCGCAGCCGAAGAATCCCCTCGCGACGCTCGGACACCACCAGGTGTCGTTCGAAAAGCTCGAAGCCCCGAAATAGGATCCCATCGCGCGCGGGGATCTCTTCTTGCCAGCGGTCCTTGTCCGCGGTGCGCCGGGGTGTCACCGACATGAGCCGGAAGTCTCGCGCCTCCCAGTTCGTCCGAACATAAAAGCGTCCGTTGGCGTGATCGATATCGTATTCGTGCTCGCGCTCCCGGGGCAGAAACACCACCGGCTCCGAGGTCGGCCGCCGCGCGTCGATCGTCCGGTATTCGTGGGACAGCGTCTGATAGCTCCCGATCAGAATGTAGTCGCGGGAGCGGCTTCGGCGAATTCCCACGTAAAACTCGTCGTCCTCCTCCTCATAGATGAGCACATCCTCGCTCGGCTCGGTGCCGAGCACATGACGCCAGACCTGATAAGCGCGGAGCGTTCCCTCTTCACGACGCACGTAAAACACGGTCCGGTGATCGAGCGCCCACACCGCTCGACCGGTGGTGCCTTCGATCGCTTCCTCGTGGTTGTCTCCGGTCTCGAGATTGCGAAAGCGGAGGGTGTAAATGCGCCGGCTCAGCGTGTCCTCGCCGTAGGCCATCGTCTTGCCGTCAACGCTCACGCTCATGCCTCCGAGCGCCCAGTATTCATGTCCCTGGGCCTCGAGGTTTCCATCGAGGATGACCTGTTCTTCGCTCTCGGTTTGCCAGTTGTCGCCGTCGGCGCGGCGGCAATGAATGCCGTACTCTTTGCCTTCTTCGTCGCGCCGGTAGTACCAGAAGCCATCTTTCCGATAGGGGACGGACCGATCCTCCTGAGGAATTCGAGCGACGATTTCCTGGTAGAGGTTTTCTCGGAAGCCGCTCAGCGGCTCGAGCATCGCATCGGTGTATGCGTTCTCCTCGTTCAGATAGGCGAGGATCTCTGGGTCTTCCCGGTTGTCGTCGCGAAGCCAGTAGTAAGGATCTTCGCGCACGTGGCCGTGATGGGTCAGCGGATGGGGAACAGTCTTCGCAATCGGCGGTCGCATCGGGGCCTCTTGTTCTCGTTCGGTGGCCGTCAGAGGATCGGGAGTGGTGCCGTCCGGAGTGGCCGAGGAACCGCAGGCTTGGAGGGCCAACAGGAGCGGAAGGGTTTTGACCAAGACGTGCATGAACCGCGTGTAGCGCAGGCCACCGAGCAGTGGCAAGGCACAGCGAGACAGGCACCGCGAAAGAGGCACCGCGAACCAGGCACCGCGCGACAGCCCCGGAGCTTCGTGTATAAATGGGCCGGTCTCGGCAGGGACCGCGACGGGAGAATCGAGGGGAGATGACCAAGCGAACGACAATGGCGGTGTACAGGCTGGCGCTGTACCGGCCGGCGGTGTACAGGCCGGCGGTGTACAAGCTGGCTCTAGGCACCCTGGCAGTGTGCACCCTTTTGGCCTGTGGCGGCGGCTCCGCCACGACCACGACCACGACTCCGACGGAGACCTCCATCTTCGGGGGATCCGAGTGGCAAACCTACGAGAGCCAACCGTGGGGAATTCGGCTGTCGGTGCCCGACCCGCAGCGCTGCCGACAGGACACCAACGCGCGGGGCACCGGACATATCTATTGCGACTACGGCAATGTGCGGATCGAGGTGTTCGCCGTGCCGCGGGCGATGACCATCTCCGAGCTTCGCGATTACGCGATCACCCTCTCGGATGTGCCCCCGGGCTATTGGCGTTGGGAAGGCGAGCGTCAGAACGTGAACGGCTACAACTTTGCCGAAGGCTGGTCGGCATCCGACAACGTCAACACCCTCGTCGGCATCGCGGGCCACAGTGGAATGCGGCCGGTGAGCCACGTCGTCTTCATCTACGGAAGCAACGCCGTGCTCTCCAGTCACCGGCCCGACATCGAGCGCTTCGTCTCCAACATCTACGCCATCTGATCCCCGCGGCACGATTCGTGTCCGAGCCGCGAACCGCCACTCCGGCTTGAGCCGGGGCCGGGCCGCGGCGGTAGTGTGAAAAGAACCAGCGCGAACCTCCGCCGGTTGTCCCCACCCGATCAGTGATCGGGACAGGGGGCACTTCTGTCCGTACTTCTGGACCAAGCGACCGACACGTCGCGGGAGGTAGCGATGAGCCGAGCCTCGGCAGCAACACTAAGTATTTGTTTTCTTTCGCTTTTCTCGGGGTGTGCGAGCGGCAACTCCGACACCGACGTTGCTCGCCCGGACGCCAACGCCCCCGATGGCGTCGGCCCTGACGCGGGGAACGATGCCACTTCGGACGGGCGCCCGGTGTGTGGAATCGAGCAGTGCAACGGGACCGACGACGACTGCGATGGCACGGTCGACGAGGGCTGCGATTGCGTCAGCGGGAGCACTCGCGGGTGCGGGAGCGACATCGGCCGCTGCACCGCCGGGGAGCAGCGCTGCACGGACGGCCGATGGCTCGAATGTGTGGGCGCGACGCAGGCGGCGATAGAAGCCTGCGATGGCGTGGAGGACGACGACTGCGATGGTTTCGTTGACGAGGGCTGCGAGTGCACCAATGGGACCATGCGAGCTTGTGGAACAGACGTCGGGACATGTTCGGCGGGGGTGGAGCGGTGCGAGGGTGGGCGCTTCGGGACCTGCACGGGTGCGCAAGGCCCGGTGCCCGAAATCTGCGATGGAGCTGCCGACGACGATTGCGACGGCGCGGTCGATGAGGGTTGCACCTGCACGCTCGGGGCAATTCGGACCTGTGGCTCCAGCGTCGGTGCCTGTCGCGCAGGGGAGCAGCGTTGCAGCGCATCGGGGTGGGGATCGTGTGATGGCGGTACTGCGCCGACGGCAGAGGAGTGTGACGGCGTGGCCGACGACGATTGTGACGGGATCGTCGATGAAGGTTGCGAATGCACCAACGGGAGCACCCGTGCGTGCGGCAGTCAGATCGGGGCCTGCGTCGCCGGGACTCAAACGTGCATCATGGGCCGATTCGGCGCCTGCACGGGAGCGGTGGGCCCGTCGGTCGAGCGCTGCGATGGTGTGGCCGACGACGATTGCGACGGCATCGTGGATGAAGGGTGCGCGTGCACCAACGGAACGACGCGCACCTGTGGAAGCGACGTCGGGAGCTGCCGCGCAGGGATCCAACGGTGCACCAGCGGACGATTCGAGTCGTGCACCGGCAGCGTAGGACCGAGCGGTGAGGTCTGCGATGGCACCGTGGACGAGGACTGCGACGGGATGGTGGACGAATCGTGCACCTGCACCAACGGCGAAACCCGGAGCTGCGGAAGTGATGTCGGCGCATGCGTTTCGGGGACTGAAACCTGTGCCGGTGGGAACTGGGCCAGCTGCACGGGGGCGACGGGGCCCACTACGGAGGCGTGTGACGGGTCGGTCGACGACGACTGTGACGGGGTGATCGACGAGGGCTGCGAGTGCACATCGGGCACGGTGCGGCAGTGCGGAGCGGACATCGGCGCATGCATGGCCGGTTCACAGACCTGCGCGACGGGGTTCTGGTCGGTGTGCACCGGCGGAACGGGCCCCACGCCGGAACTCTGCGACGGGACGATCGACGACGACTGCGACGGCACGGTGGATGAAGGCTGCGGTTGCGTGAACGGGGAAACCCGCCCCTGCGGTTCCAGCGTTGGTGCCTGCGAACAAGGAACCGAGACCTGCGGGTCCGGCCGTTGGGGAAGCTGTAGTGGGGCAGTCTCCCCCACCGCGGAGGTGTGTGGAGACGCGATCGACGACGACTGTGACGGTATGGTCGACGAAGGTTGCGACTGCCGAACCAGCGGCTGCGGCATCGGCTACTGCGAGCCGACCACGGGAGCCTGCGGAACCGGACTCCCGAGCTACCAGTCGCAGTATCTTCCCCAGGTGGTGGCCCCGCTGTCCGTGAGCCGGGTGGGCAGCCGGTCCTACGCGGGGACGCAGCTCCCCAACGTTTCGTGGGCGGAGGGCGCGACCACGGGCAACGAGACGGTAGCGTACGACTATGGCCTATTCGCTCTCAAGGGGATCTCGATCGTCGATCGCGGAACGGCCGTGGACTATGCTGCGGCGCTCTATCGTTCATCAGGCCGCCGGACCGAGATTCACATCGGTTCACGAGATGGCGCCGGTGTATTCCGATCGCGCTCGGTCGTCGACCTTGGCGTCCGCAGCGCGGTAACGGTCGCGGCGAAGGCCGACGGGAGCGACCTCTATGTCGTCGGCGTGGAACGCACCGGTCTAGTTCACCCTGCACGCCTCGTCATCGAACGCCCAAGCGGCGTGACCTCGGTGCCACTCCCAGACGTCTCCGGAGATCAGTGGTTTTCGAGCACCGTGCTCCACGTGAGCGGCGGCCGCATCAAGCTCCTCCTCGTGGGGAACACCTTTTCTGCGGTCTCCTCGAGTCGCGCTCTCAATGCGCATCTTGTCGACTGGGACCCATCAGCCGCCGCTTATCGCCACCGGAGCTGGACTCTTGGGACCCATGGAAGCGGAGGTGCGCTCATCGGCGCGGGCGCGTTCGATCGGAACGGGGTCCCCGTAGTGGCGGTACGTCGCTCGCTCACGAGCTCCGGCACCGGGGATCATCGCTTGGCCACCCTCGCGCTCCACCGCTTCGATGGAACCGGCTGGGCGTCGACCGCCCTCCCGGATCGGGCTCGGCTCGGGCAGGACATCGCGCTGACATTCAATCGCGGCAACCGTGCGCTCGTTGGATTGGTGAACGCGACCGGAGCCATCGAATACGTTCGAGAGAACGCGCCGGGCACATGGTCGACCACGATTCTCGGAAACGCGACGTACGCCGCCCGGGCGCCGTCTCCGCCCACCTATGCTACGTTCACCGGCATGGAGATGCTCCTGGACGACCGAGACCGGCCGGTGTTTCTCTTCGCGACGTCATCGAGCTTCGGTACGCCGTCCGTCGCCGGAACCTACGTCGTGTCCCCAGCTCCCTAGTTGCCCGGGATGAGCGCGGACGATCCCACACGGCAGCGCATTCTCGACGCTGCCGTGGAACATCTCGCCGACGTGGGACTATTGTCGTTCAGCGTACGCCGAGTGGCGCAAGCCGCCGGTGTAGGTGTGGCCACCGTTTCCCACCACTTCGACAATCGCGGCGCCCTCATCCAAGCGGTCCTGAAGACTGCCAACGACGAACTCGACGAGCTCGCCGAGGCGGTACGGACATCGTTCTGGAACGGCCCACCCACGCGAGAAACCCTCGAGGACATTCTCCGTCGCGGCGTCCGCTTCGCACGAACTCACGACGCCCCGATTCGCGCGCAAGCAGTGCTCGCCGTCCACGACGGCCGTCTCCCCGGCGGTCGAAGCAGAGACGAGCGCAAAACGGTTCGAATGCTCGGTGACGCGCTTGCGGCGGCCTATGGGATCGAGCGGCTCTCCGCCCGGATGGTGGTGCGGAGCGTGATCTTTCTCGTGACTCGCTATGCTCTCCTGTCACCTCCGGAGCTGGAGGAAGTGTGCGGCACGTCCGTACCGGCGGAGCAGGAACAGGCCATCGTCCGACACCTGTCGACGATGACGCGAGAGATGTTGTCTCTACGCGATCGGTGACCCAGCCGCGCGGCTCGCCACGAATCGCACAGCGTATGATTC
>JBCCZL010000221.1:0-14097 GCA_039187775.1 Myxococcota bacterium | reverse complement strand
GGGTGACGTTTCCACCGCTCCCGAATCTCCCCGCCACATCGCCGCCGTCGAACAGTTCCTCGATTCTGGAGGCCCATGAACTTCTTTGGCCATGTCGTGATATCGCTCGAAAGCGGGCCCGCGCCAGACGACCCGCTCTTTGTGTTCGGCAGCATGCTGCCGGACTTTGCGTCGATGACCCGCGTCCGCATTCGCCCTCCCCTCGCCCCCGCCGCGGTCGATGCGGGTGTCCGCTTTCATCACCAGACCGACGCCGTGTTCCACCGGGCGAAGACCTTCGTGGAGGCAGAGCGGTCCGCGTTCAACGAGCTTCGGCCCAAAGTGGGTCGAGGAGCCGCATTGGCGATCGCGCATGTTGGAACGGAGATGCTGCTCGATGGCCATCTGGTCGAATCTGCGCCCGCGGTGGCGGCATATCTCGACGCGCTTGCGGCGGCGGAGGCCCAAGCGGCGTTCGGGTTGGGCGAAGCGGGGGATAGCGCGGTGGGAAAGCTGGTGGGCCGGCTTCGAGGGTATGGCGCGCCGACCGCATACGCCGATCCAGACTGGGTTGCCGAGCGCCTTTTCGACATCCTCCGGCCTCGGCGTCGGCTCGCGATTCCACCGGAACGAGCCGACGACGTTCACAGCTGGACTAGAAAGATGCAGCGAGACCTGGCTCCCCACGTGGGGACGTTGATGGACGAAGTGCGCACGGGGATCGGCGACGCTCTGTGACAGTCGGTCGGTGGGGGGTTCAGCCACGGGACAGCTTCCGCTCCGCATGATACGGTCACGTCACACAGGGTTTTCGTGGGGGTTACCGGCGAACGGATGACGCAGGAGTCGGTGACACGGCTTCCATAACTCGGTGCGACTGCACCGATCATGGGGGCTCCTTGTGATGCGAGTTCCTTGTGCGGCGACTTCCTTCGACGACCTTCGCGGATGCAAACCACATCTTTTTGGAAAGGGCTCTTGGAACGGGCTTTTTGGAAAGAGCTTTCGGACCTTCTGGAGACAGAGCTTCTCGGTAACTGAGTGATGGGCGCGCAACCACAGGCCCCCGCTCCCTTAGCAGCGGCCAACGAACAACCGGCAGGAGGGGGTTCCTCCATGGGAGAGATGCCGACGCGTTTCGGTAAGTACACGCTCCTTCGGCAACTGGCCGTGGGCGGCATGGCCGAACTGTTCCTCGGGATTCAGCGTTCGGTTGCCGGCTTCGAAAAGCTCATCGTCATCAAGCGGGTGCTTCCGAGCCTCGCCACCGACAAAGACTTCGTCCAAATGCTCTTGGACGAGGCGCGAATCGCCGCCACCCTCAACCATCCCAACGTCGCACACATCTACGACGTCGGCGTCTTCGAGGGTCAGTACTACATCGCCATGGAGCATATCCATGGCGAGGATCTTCGCTCCATCGTTCGCCAGATGCGAGCCCAGAAAGTGCGTGCGTTCCCGCTGGAACACAGTCTCGCGATCGTCCAAGGCTGCTGCGCCGGTCTTGCCTATGCGCACGAAAAGCGTGACCTCGATGGCGAGGCGCTCGGCATCGTACACCGCGACGTGAGCCCGCAAAACATCCTCGTCACCTTCAGCGGCGACGTAAAGCTCGTCGACTTCGGCATCGCCAAAGCCGGCGGCGGGTTTCAGGAAGCGAAGAGCGAGAAACTGAAGGGCAAGGTCCCCTACATGAGCCCCGAGCAAGCGCAGGGTCTCGACCTCGATGCGCGCAGCGACGTGTTCTCGCTAGGGGTCATTCTCTTCGAGCTCACCACCGGACGGCGCCTCTTCAAGGGAAACGGCGAGTACGACACGATGCGGCTCATCGTGGACGGCGAGTATCCCCGTCCGCGGCTGATCAATCCGAACCTTCCGGAGCGCCTCGAAGAAATCGTGATGCGCGCCCTCGCAAAAGACCGGAACGTTCGATACCAGAGCGCGCGCGAGTTTCAGGCGGACCTCGAAAGCTTCATCCGCGATCAGCAGCTTGCGGTGAGCCCACTGTCGCTCGGCGAGTGGATGCGAGGACTGTTCGCGGAAAAACTCCAAGAGCAAAAAGAGCTCCTGTCCCAGGGCCGCCAGCTTGCCGAAGTGATCGCGTCGCAGCCGCGCCTCGATGACACCGAATCGATCATCCCTTCGGTGGCGAGCGGGGTCCGACCCAAGCCCCGAAACCCGCTCCCGCTCGTGCTCGGCGTCGCGATTCCTCTCCTCGGACTCCTCGCAGTGTTGGCGTACTTTCTCGCCACCAACGAGCCGAGCGCAGCGATCGTGCCCGAAGGGCAGCTCGTCGTGGAAAGCACACCTCCGGGTGCCGCGATCTGGGTGGACGGCGATCGGCAATCGGAACGCACCCCCACCACGATCTCCGGCCTTCCGCTCGGCGCAACCTACGCGGTGAAGTTGACCGCAGATGGGTTTGCTCCGTTCAGCCAGGAGGTCGCCCTGAGCGACGAGGCTCCGGCAGGCCGGATCGAGGCAACGCTCGCACGGCCATCGGCGGATAGCTACGCCGTGATCAATGTGCGGACGGTTCCGTCCGGCGCCACGATCTTGTTCGATGGATCCGACACCGGGCTCCGAACCCCCGCCACGGTGCCCGAGATCGAGCCCGGAGTGGCTCACAATCTCGTCCTCAGCTTCGACGGCTATGTCACTCGGCAGGTACCGCTCACGCTCACCGCCGGCCAGGTGGAGGAGCTTTCGTTCGAGCTC
The DNA here is from genome assembly GCA_039187775.1 of Myxococcota bacterium. Taxonomy (GTDB): domain Bacteria; phylum Myxococcota_A; class Polyangia; order Polyangiales; family JBCCZL01; genus JBCCZL01. Next base: position 11,400 of record JBCCZL010000221.1, on the reverse strand, counting down.
GAGCGCACCCCCCTCGGGCCCGATGAGGCGATCGCGCGAATCGTCGTCGAACCTGCCGAGGCCCGCATTCGATGGGAGGGCGAATGGCACAGCACCGGGAGCCCCTACGAGTTTCGGGTACCGGCGCGCACCTATCGCTTTCGGGTCGCCGAGACCGGCTATCGCGATCGGGACGAGCGCCTGCGCCTTCCTGGGGGCGAAGTGACCGAGCTCGCGGTCACGTTGCGGCCCCAGGCTGGCACCCCCGCCGCCGGGCGGCCCACCATGATGGTCGCGGACGCTCCAGTGGCCGCCGGCCCGGGACGCCTGACCTTCGATGCGCGACCGTGGTGCAACGTGGCCATCGATGGAAGCCCCGTTGGCCAAACCCCGATTGTCAACCGAACCCTCAGTGCTGGAACGCACCGAGTGACCTGTCGGAACCCAGAGCTCGGCACCCGGACCGTGACCGTGACCATTCGCCCCGGCGAAACCCCGAGACAACGGATCAGTCTCGAGTGATGATCGGTGCCGCGTGACTGCGCGGCACTCCTCTCCGACACTCATTCGAGCCGTGCTGGCGTTGCGCGTTTCACTCTACGCCGGCGCCTTCCTCGTCCTCGCGTCGGGCCTTCAGGGGGGAAGCCAGCTCTACGACACCGGCGAACTCGTGGCCGCTGCATGGGACCTCGGGGCGTCCCATCCACCGGGGCAACCGCTTCACGCGCTCCTCGGGCAGCTCGTGAGCTGGCTGCCGATCGGATCGATTCCCTTTCGCATCGCGCTCCTCAGTACTCTCTCGGTCTTCGCTGCCGCCCGGTGCGCAGGGCTCTTGACCGAAACCCTCGGGTCGCGGGTCGGGGTCTCCGATCGCGCTCTTCCCTTCGCGGTGCTTGCGACCGAAGTTGCGGTCCTTCTGAGCCCGAGCGTCGCCCGGCAGGCCACCCGGGTCGAAGTCTACGGGACGGCGCTGGCCCTTACCCTCGGGGCGCTGGTGGTCGGCCTTCGGCATCGGTCCCGGCTCACCGGAGCGATCGGTGGCGGGCTCCTTTTGGGGCTTTCCGCCGCGCTCCATCCTCCGCATGCGATGCTCGGGCTGTTCGCACTCCTCGCGCTTCTTATCGGCGCACGCGACCGAAACCCGTCGGAGCGACGCTGGCTTCCGCTGGTCTCGACGCCGCTGGTGCTCCTCGGCACCGCGGCCGCGGTATATGTCTATCTTCCCCTCCGCGCCAGCGCGGGCGCATCGATGTGGGGCGATCCCACCACCCTCGGAGGCTTTTATGACTACGCGAGCGGTGCCGCCTATCGAATGAACCAGTCGACCGCGGTGAGCTCCTACTTTCTTTCGCCAAACGTGGGGCGCCACGTTCTTGTCGCCACGGGAATCCTCCCTCCGTTCCTGGGCCTGGCCTGGCTCTTCGCCGTCCGGCGCGAACCGGAGCGGCGGCAACCCATCCTCGCGATCTTCGCCGCGGCGAGCGCTGCCCTCATCGGCCCGCTCTTTGCGGAACTGGTGGAAACGAACCCCGATTCGGTGGCCTACGCGGGACCCGCAGTGGCGCTCTTTATCGTGTTCGGAGTGCTTGCCGCAGCAACGTTTGCATCGTCCGAGAACGCAGCCCGTCGCTATGTCGGGCTCACCGTGGTCCTTCTGATCGGGCTTCATCCGTTGGGGGCGCTTTCCTTCGCCGAGCACACCCAAAGCGACCATCCTGCCCTCGACGCCTACCGGGACATTCTCCTCGACGTTCCTCCTCGGGCTCTGGTCCTCGCCGAGACGGACTTCGTCGCCGGCACCTGGTTCACGGAACGCACGATCGCCGGCGCACGGCCGGATGCCGCGGTATTCGTGGTGGGGCTCTCCACTTCGTCGTGGCACTGGCGGAGCCTCGACCGGCACCCCCTCTACTCCGGCGATCCCGTCGCTGGCGATGGGGCCACCGCCAAAGAGCGCTACGTTCAAGGCGCGCTCGGAGTCGCGCTCGAACGCGCGCCGATCGTCAGCGAAATCGGCTGGCCGGTGCGGGAACACGGAACGCTTCGTGGCGCGCACCTTGTCCTCGCCGCCGACGGGGTACCGAGCGTCGCGCCGCGGCACACCAGCGCGATGGGCGAACGCTGGTCTCCCCACCTTTCGACCTTGACCAGCGAGGGCCTGCCGGGAGATAGCGATTCGGTGCACTCGGTGGTGCGAGAGTTCGAGCTGACGCGGGCCCAGCGCCTACTCCTCCGGAGTGCCCCTACGCTCGCCCAGCAGCGAACCATCGCGGCCCTTCGGGCCGACCCGTGGGCGCAGGAACTCGTGGAGCGGGAGACCTTTGCCGCACCGACGCGTCCGTTCGTGCCGCTCGTCCGAGACCCATCGGGCGTGGGGTTGAGTCGCGCCGACGCGGTCCGTGCCGCAGCGGGCCTGGTCGCCGCCATGGGAGCGTCCGAAACCGCCGAGGCACTTCTTTCGCCCCTCGTGGAGGACGATCCCCGGTCCCTCCTCCAGCTCGGTTGGATCGCGCTCGCCGCGGGAGATGGTGAACGGGCGCGCAATATCCTCGCGACGGTTCGTGCCCGCGCCCCCGAACTCGAGGATGCATCCACCCTGGAGCGCGCACTTCGATGAGTAAGCGCACCCGGAAGTGGCTTTGGCTTGGCCTTCGCCTTGCCGTGGCGGCCGCGGCCCTGGTGTGGACCTTTTCCCAAACCGAGTTCGGCCCGCTCATCGAAAGCCTTCAATCTGTCTCGCTTGCCGCGGTGGGCGCAGGGATCGGCCTCTCGGTGGTCGGTCTCCTCGTGGGAGCGGTCCGCTGGCGTCTTCTTCTCTCGGCCTATGGCGCGAAGGATCCGCCGCCGATCAGTTTTCTCTTCCGCGTCTATTTCGTGGGGCTTTTCTACAACTCTTTTTTGCCGGGCAATGTCGGTGGCGACGTGCTCCGGGGCTTCGTCACCCGTCGTTCGTTCCAGGCAAAGTCCGGGGCCTTTCTCATCGTGTTCGTCGAACGGCTGTATGGCCTGTCGGGGCTCCTCATCGTTTGCGCCACGGGTCTGATTCTCTTTCCCCTCGAGATGGAGATCCCCCTTTCGCTCATCGGCATCGGCGCCCTGAGCCTCGCGGCCACCGCGATGCTCGTCCCTTTCCTCGGACGACGCTTCGGAGGGGTGCTTCCCGGACGGATCGGCGCCCAGCTGTCGGGCCTTCCGAAAATCGACAAGCCGCTTCCGCTCCTCGGTGTACTCGCGCTTTCCGTGGTGTCCCAGTCCATCGTGGCGATCATCGGTCATCTCTTGATCATGGGCCTCGACGAACGGGTCGCGTTTACTCAGTCGGTCGTGATCGTGCCGCTCGCCATGGCGGCGATCTACTTTCCGTTTACCGTCTCCGGCCTGGGCGTCCGCGAAGCCGCCTTCGTATCCCTCTTTCGGTCGATCGGAACGAGCCCCGAAGACGCAACCGCCGCCTCCGTCGCGATGCTCGCGGTTCAGTGGATCGTGGCGCTCCTCGGAGGGCTCGCCCACCTCCTCTGGCCGGTGGTCGCCGAAGACGAGGAGTCCCCGGCACACGAGTCCGAAGCGTCCGGCGCCGCCGCGAACAACCCGAAATCGCCCGATTCGATAAAAGCCCCTACCCTTCCTCCATGAATCGCCCCCCGGCCGTCGCAGGACGGTTCTACCCCGATGACGAAGGAGCGCTCCGGCAGCAGGTACGAGCGCTCCTTGGCGAACCCCTCGGCGACGCATCGGTCGTCGCCTGCATTTCGCCTCACGCCGGCTACATGTACAGCGGAGCGGTCGCGGGAGACGTCTTTCGGCGACTTCGGGTCCCGCCGGTCACCGTGGTCCTCGGTCCCAACCATACCGGTCGAGGCGCCCGGGCCGCGATCATGAGTCACGGCCGCTTCACTCTGCCTGGCGGCGCGATGCCGATCGATAGCGCAGTCGCCGAGGAGCTCCGCGCGGTAGCCCTCCTCACCGAAGACAGCGTGGCCCACCAGACCGAACACTCGCTCGAGGTGCAGCTTCCGTTCTTGCTGCATCGGAACCCGAAGACACGCCTCGTTCCAGTGTGCCTCGGCCGACTGCCCTTCGAATCGTGCATGCGCATCGGAAGCGCCCTTGCGGATATCGTGATTCGGCATGGCCGAGACGTGCTGCTCGTCGCGTCGACGGACATGAGTCACTACCTGCCCGCCGAGGAAGCGGCGCGGCTCGACGGGATGGCCCTCGAGCCGATCCAGGCCCTGGACGCCGAGGCGCTCTATCGCACGGTCTTCGACAACGACATCTCGATGTGCGGTGTCATTCCCACCACCGTGGTGCTCGCCGCCGCGAAAGCGCTCGGGGCGACCGAGGCGGTCGTTCATCGGTACACCCACAGCGGCACAGTGTCCGGGGACCATTCGCGGGTGGTAGGCTACGCGGGCGTTACGATCCGGTAGCCGCGCGCTCCTTCTTCTCCGGTCGGCACGCGCGAAGCCGGTCCCGCAGCGTCGACCGAGGAATACCAAGGCGTCGGGCCGCGGCGGAGTAGTTTCCCTCGCACTCGTGGACGACCGCGGCGAGCGTTTGGTCTGTGACCTTCACCGACGGCCCGCCAACGCCAAGCTGGCGAAGCGCGATGGTCACGTCAACCCCCTCGATCCGCTCGCCGGGGGAGTTGGCCGCGGCGGCGAACACCACATTGCGGAGTTCGCGCACATTGCCAGGCCAGCGGTGCCGCAGGAGTTGAGCGAGCGCGTCGTCGCTCAGCATCTTTCGTCCGACCTCGCGCTCGGCGACGGCAAGAAACTCACGGGCGAGCGCCTCGATGTCCTCCGGTCGGCGACGAAGGGGAGGAAGCCGCACCACCAGGCGAGCGATTCGGTAAAAGAGATCTTCTCGAAACGTCCGGTCCCGGACCGCGCCAGAAACGTCCCGATGGGTTGCGCACACCAGTCGCACGTCGAGCGGAATCGACCGCTCTCCGCCCACTCGCCGGACGCGCCACTCCTCGAGCACCCGAAGAAGACGGGCCTGAAGGGCAAGCGGCAGCTCGCCGATCTCGTCGAGGAAGAGCGTGCCCCCCGCGGCCTGCTCAAATACTCCGAGATGGGCACCCACCGCCCCGGTAAACGCGCCTCGCTCGTGGCCAAAGAGCTCACTTTCGATCAGCTCGGGAGGAAGGCCTCCGGCGTTGATCGCCACAAATGGCTTCTGCGCTCGGGGGCCGCGCTGATGAAGGGCCCGGGCGACCGCTTCCTTTCCCGTCCCACTTTCTCCGAGGATCAAGAGCGGCCACGTGAGGTGTGCGTATCGTTCGACGTCCGCCACCACGGCGAGCATTTCCTCCGACACGGCGATCAGCCCTTCGGTCCGCGCGTCGCCAGGGGTGCCACGCGCCAGGACATCGATGGTGGTGCGCCCAAGCCGGATCTTCGAGCCGGAGGCCACGATCACGCGCTCGCTCCGAACGCCGTCCACCCAGGTCCCGTTTCGACTCTCCATGTCGACGACGCGCAACCGATCGCCGCATCGCTCAACGCGGCAGTGGCAGGCGCTCACCGTCCGATCCTCGAGGACAAGATCGCACTTTTCGTCTGAACCGATATAGATCGGATGCTCCCGGACGGTGATCCGGCGGCGCGCCGACGGGTCGCCGAGGAGAAGAGAGAACGTCTGCACGTACCGAGAGTGAATCGGCAGCGGGACGGTCCACGGGGTCTTCGGCGCATGACGGGCCGGAAGATCGGCGACCCGCTCGAGAGTGAACCGCTCTCCCACCGGAACTCGCGTACTGATGCTCAACGCATGGCGCCGCCGTTGGGTCGGGGGGCGGCTCAGGCGGTAGTAGACCGGGAGCTTCGCCCGAGCGTCGATGAGCAGCTCGCGGGGCGCCACGTTTCGGTCGTGAATGACGATATCGCAGTGCGGCGAACGCCCCACCTCGAGGATTCCGTCGAGGGCAAACTCCCGAAGAGGCTCCCCCCGATAGCTGAGTACCACTACGTCCACATCGAGCTCCTTTCGCGGCGGCAAAGTTCCCTCTTATCGCCGGACATCGACGGGAGTTGCGGAACCGGGTGATGCCCCCCGTGACTTGTCATCGGGCTCAGGCTAATGTCGGCCCCCTCCGTGGCCGAAACTCAACGAGAATCTCTCAAAACCACCCCCTTGGCGGAGGAGCATGAGCGCCTCGGCGGCCGCATGGTGCCCTTCGCCGGATACCGCATGCCCGTCCAGTACGCGGGCATCGTCAAGGAGCACCACGCCGTCCGACAGGCGGCCGGCCTCTTCGACGTTTCCCATATGGGCGAGCTCATCCTTCGGGGGGACCGCGCGGTGGATGTCGTCGACGGCCTCGTGACCAACGACGTAAAGCACCTTCCCGTAGGAAAGGCCCTCTACACCGTCGCCTGCAACGAAGTGGGCCGGATCCTCGACGACCTGATCATCTACCGGCGGGGCGAAGACGACATCCTGGTGGTATGCAACGCATCGAACCACGCCAAGATGAGCGCCCACTTCGAGGCGGCGGCAAAGAACCAGTGTTCTTACGAGGACGCGACGGCTTCGACCTCGCTCCTCGCGCTTCAGGGACCAAAAGCGTTTTCGATCCTCGAGCGAGCGGGTGCCGACGCGACAACGCTCAACCTCGAAAGCTTTGCGCTCTGCCAGACGACACTTTCTGGGGCCGAGGCAACGATCGCCCGAACCGGTTACACCGGCGAAGACGGGGTCGAGATCTTCTGCGCCAACAAAGACGCTCCCGCGGTGTTTCGAGGTCTCCTCGAGGCGGGCGAAGGATCGGTCCAGCCTACGGGACTCGGCTGTCGCGACACGCTCCGCCTCGAAGCCTGTCTTTCTCTCTACGGCAACGAGATCGATGAGACCACGCATCCCTTCGAGGCTCGTCTCGGCTGGGTGGTGAAGCTCGACAAGGGCGACTTCCTCGGCCGAGATTCGCTTCAAAAGTTCAAGACCGAAGGCCTGGCGAGGAAGCTCGTTGGCTTCGAGATGACCGGAAGGGGCATCGGCCGAGCGGGCTATCCGATCCTGGACCCGGCGGGGCAACAAATTGGTCACGTGACCAGCGGTTCTCCCGCCCCAACCCTGGGCAAGAACATCGGACTGGGGTATGTGCCCAAGACCCTTAGCAAGGTCGGTACTCCCCTCGGCATTGAAATCCGAGGAAAAGTGATCGAAGCAGTAGTCGTCAAAACCCCTTTTTATAAGCGGAGCACTTGAGCAGATGGCGCAATATCCCAACGACCTGAAGTACACCAAGGACCACGAGTGGGCCCGGATCGAAGGCGACAATATTCGCATTGGGATCACCGCTTACGCCGTGGAACAGCTCGGGGATGTGACCATGGTTGAGCTGCCCTCCGCCGGAACCGACGTACAGGCCCACGAACGTTTCGGAGACATCGAGTCGGTGAAGACGGTCAGCGAACTCTTTGCTCCGGTGAGTGGAGAGGTGGTCGAGGTGAACGACGAACTCGAGTCGTCGCCCGAGGCGGTCAATGAAGCCCCCTACGAGCAAGGCTGGATGGTCGTGATCAAGCCGTCGGACCCCGCCGAGATCGAGCGCCTCATGGACGCGGCCGGCTACGAAGAGTTCCTAGGAACGCTCGACGCCTGACCGATTTGTTGGCGGGCATGACTCCGCACTGTCCCGCGAGGTCGCCTGCACTCTTTCGTCTTCAACGGGCACCGATCCCTTTCGGCGGCGCGAAAGGAATCAACGAGGACACCTCTTCGCCCCCACCCGTTCGTTTCGTCACCGTTCGCGGGTGCATCGCCTTGACGCCCCCATCGAAGGCTCTAGTGTCTCGCCACGGAGCCCGTCGTTGGAGATCGGCACCGGACTGACCCTAGCTTCCCGCTGAGGAGCCCCATGCGATATCTCCCCCACACCGACGATGAGATCCGGTCGATGCTGCGGACGATCGGGGTCGCGTCGGTCGATGCGCTTTTTGAAGACATTCCCCAGGACACCCGAGTGGAGGGCGGACTTCGCCTCGAGGCGGGACTCGACGAGCTCTCCCTCATGCGGCACCTCGGCGACCTCGCCAAGAAGAACAGCGCAGCCGACGCCCTGTCGTTCCTCGGCGCCGGCATGTACGACCACCACATTCCTCCGGCGGTGGACCAGCTGCTTCTGCGAAGTGAGTTCTACACCGCGTACACGCCGTACCAGGCCGAAGTCGCCCAAGGCACGCTCCAAGCGATCTACGAGTTCCAGAGTATCGTGTGCGAGCTTTACGGCATGGAGGTGGCCAACGCGTCGATGTACGACGCGGGGAGCGCGACCGCGGAAGCGGCCCTGATGGCGCGCCGGATCGCCAAAAAACAGCACTGCGTGATCAGTGAAGGGGTGCACGGCGAGTATCGACGCACGGTCGAGACGTATCTCGGGGGCCTGGACGAAGTTCCGAAGCTTACCGTCGTGCCGCTCCAGGCCGACGGCCGTACGGATCTCGAGGCCATTCGGGCGGCGGTCACTTCCGAAACCGCGGCGGTGATCGTGCAGCAGCCGAACTTTCTCGGCTGCGTCGAAGAGCTGGCCCGGATTCGTTCCGCCTGCCCCGACGCCCTGCTCATCGTCGCGAACTCCGAACCTTACGCGTTTTCTCTCCTGAAGGCGCCGGGTGCTGTCGGCGCCGACATCGTCGTGGGCGAGGGCCAAGGCCTCGCGGTCCCGCCCCAGCTCGGCGGACCCGGCGTGGGGCTCTTTGCCTGCCGGCAGAAACATGTCCGACAGATGCCCGGACGCCTGGTCGGTGAAACGGTCGACGCGGCGGGGGAGCGGGGCTTTGTGCTGACCCTTTCGACCCGTGAGCAGCACATCCGTCGCGAGCGGGCGACGTCGAACATCTGCACGAACCACGGCCTCATCGCCCTCGCGTTTGCGATCCGAACTTCGATGCTTGGACGCCGAGGCTTCGAGGCTACCGGCAAACGTTGCCTCGACAACGCAGAGTATCTGAAGCAACAAATCAGCCGACTCTCCGGATTCGAGGTGTCGGTTTCGGCGCCCACCTTCAACGAGTTTCCCGTCCGGAGCACCAAGGGAACCGCAAAGGACGTCCTCAGCACTCTCCGTGCGCAGTCGATCCTTGGCGGGGTCGACCTTGCGAGCGTCGGCCGCCCAGAAGAGTTTCTCGTGGCGGTGACCGAGAAACACGAACGACGCGACCTGGACCGGTTGGTCGATGCCCTTGAGGGAGCGTGATTCAAGCGCCTTTCCGCCGCATCGCCATCAGCGCCCTCCTCGCCTCTTCTCCGACGGGTTGCGACGATGAAGCGATCATTCAGCCTGCGCCGGACCCACCGGTCATCGCGCCGGAGACGGTGGCGCCCAGCCCCGAAACTCCACCGGTCACGGTCGAGGACGTCGAGATCTTCAACGGGTTCATGCCCGACCCGGTGGTCATCGAAGGTACCACCCGCGGCACATTCGACGCCGCGGAGTGGGACGAGGCGTGCACCGGGTTTGTGGACCCCGACCTCCCCCACGCACTTCACACCGATGGGGCGTTTGCGGAGCTGTTCGTGCTCGTGGAGAGCGACGAGCCGGTCTCCGTCGTCATCCGGACCGACGGGGCCTACCTGTGCTCTTCCGGTGCCCCCACCCCAACGCCGAAGGTCACGGGAGCCTTTGGGCGAGGCGACCACGAGGTGTGGGTGAGCGCGCCCACTGCAGGCTCAGAAGTTGAGTATTTACTGGGCTTTAGCGAACTTGCCGGGGTCACCCACGACGAGCTTCGACCCTCGTCCACGACCCCGCCGACCTCCGCCCACTAGGCGCTTCCTGACCGTCGACATTTGGGCTCGACGTCATGCCTGATTCCAGGCTAACAGCCTCGCATGACGAAGGCCGACGACGACACATCTCTCCTGATCGACCCCATTCAGCGCCTCGATGCGCTCGACCGCCGGGCTCGCCTCGGCGGGGGCCAGGACCGGATCGACCGCCAGCACGCGAAGGGCAAACTCACCGCCCGGGAGCGAATCGACGCCCTGCTCGATGCCGGCACCTTCGTAGAAATGGACCGCCTCGTGGTCCATCGGTGCACCGACTTCGGCATGGAGGATCAGCGCATCCCGGGCGATGGTGTGGTGACGGGTCACGGTTTGGTCGACGGTCGACAGGTCTTCGTGTTCGCGCAGGACTTCACGGTGTTCGGTGGCTCACTGAGCGCATCGTACGCAAAGAAGATTTGCAAGATCATGGACCTCGCCCTGAAGGTGGGCGCACCCGTGATCGGTCTCAACGATTCGGGCGGCGCACGAATTCAAGAAGGCGTCGAATCGCTTGCCGGCTACGCCGACATCTTTCTTCGCAACACGTTGGCATCCGGCGTCATCCCGCAGATCAGTGCGATCATGGGACCGTGTGCCGGAGGCGCGGTGTACAGCCCAGCGATCACCGACTTCATCCTGATGGTTGCCGAGTCCTCGTACATGTTCATCACCGGGCCCGACGTCATCAAAACGGTGACGCACGAAGAAGTGAGCAAGGAAGACCTCGGCGGCTCGAAGACTCACAATGTGAAGAGCGGCGTCGCTCACTTCGACTGCCAGACCGACGAGGAGTGCATCGCCACGGTCCGTACGCTGCTATCGTTCCTTCCATCGAACAACCACGAAGACCCTCCCCGCCGAGACACCAGCGATCCGTCCGACCGCGCGGATGCGGAACTCGACACGATCGTGCCCACCTCGGCGATGAAGCCCTACGACATGAAGGCGATCGTCGAACGCGTGGTCGACGACAGTTTTTTCTTCGAAGTCCAAGAGGACTTCGCCAAGAATATCCTCTGTGGTTTCGGCACTTTAGCCGGCCGATCGGTGGGGATCGTGGCCAACCAGCCGATGGTTCTCGCCGGCTGCCTCGACATCGATGCGTCGGTGAAAGCCGCGCGCTTCGTTCGCTTCTGCGACTGCTTCAACATTCCGATTCTCACCTTCGTCGACGTCCCGGGCTTTCTCCCGGGAACCGATCAGGAGTTTGGCGGCATTATCAAACACGGAGCGAAGCTGCTTTATGCGTACTGCGAAGCCACCGTTCCGAAGATCACGGTGATCACGCGCAAGGCCTACGGCGGAGCGTACGACGTGATGAGTTCGAAGCACATTCGCGGCGACATTAGCTATGCCTATCCGACGGCCGAGATCGCAGTGATGGGGCCAGACGGTGCCGTCAATATCGTGTATCGAAAAGAGATCGAAGCAGCGAACGACAAAGTTAAGACCAAGGATCGGTTTGTGGCCGAGTACCGGGCCAAGTTCGCCAACCCGTTCAAAGCCGCCGAACTCGGCTTCATCGACGAAGTGATCCTTCCTCGACAGACCCGCACCCGCGTGATCCAGGCATTGCTCATGCTCGAGAACAAGCGGGATCAGAACCCGCCCAAGAAGCACGGCAACCTTCCGCTCTGACCCGGT
>JBCCZL010000220.1:0-14156 GCA_039187775.1 Myxococcota bacterium | reverse complement strand
GATGGTGTTCGTCCTCGAAGGAGAGGCGGTACTGGTCGATGACAATGGCGCGCATATCGTCCGAGCCGGAGATGCGGTCGTGTGGAAGGCCGGGGCCAAAAACGCGCATCACCTCATCAATCGTTCGGCGAGCCCCTGCGTGTATCTCGTGATCGGCACGCGGGTCCGAGACGACGTGTGCCACTATCCTGACTCAGGGAGGTTGCTTCGCACCGAGGGGAGGCGGTGGCGCTTGGTCAACCGCGACGGAACCCTTCGCCGCGAGGGGGAGCTCGATCCACCGTTTCCCTGCCGTTGCGACGACGCTTCGTAGGTTAGGAGGTTGGGGGCGAGTTCTCGCTCATCGTGCAGTCGAGAATGCTCTCGGGTACCGTGGCCACCACTACGGAAAAGTGAGAGACCCGTGCATTGGTGCTCCGTTCGACGGCGCCTTGGCGAGCGAGATCGTCGAGCAGTGCGGTGATGGAGGCGTCGAAGCGAGCCATCGAAGCGGCGGTGAGCGGGACATAGCGAATGCTCGTTCGGTAACCGTCACCGTTTGGATGAGCGTAGGCTCGCCGCAGCACTGCCTCGGTCCACTCTTCACGCACCACCCGCATCAGTGGACCGTCCCCGGCCCAGATTTGGTGCTCGGGTCGACCGACATCGACGCGGCCCCTTCCCTCGTAGCGAAGGAGGCCTCGGGCGTCGAGCTGACGCAGCACGGCGTGAAGCTGCCGACGCGAGATGCCGAGTTCTCGGCTTGCTTTGGGCGCGCTCGCCCCCTCGGCGAACACCTTCCAGAACACTCGGAGTGCGAGGGGGTTTTGAAGAAGGAACGTTTGCTGACGGGGAGTGAGCTCGGTCTCCTCGATGGGTTGCTTCTTCGCGACCTCGATCACTTGGGTAAGGTCGAGGCCGAGCAGGTCGCAGAGCGTGGCGAGGCGATTCATCGAACAGTCTGCCGCATTGAGGACTTTCTTCATCGCGGATTCGGAAAGCCCCAGCGCGGCACCGAGTTCGCGGTAGGTCACGCCCCGGTTTCGGGCCGCGCGCTTGAGGAGCGGGGCGATCAGGGGGAAAATCGAAGTATCCGACATGGGTGCCATCATAGCCATGTGGGACCGGATTTCGGTACTTGTCGCCTTCGTCGTGGCGCCGGGCGGTGCGCGGACTCAAAGTGAGCCAGATGACCTTTCGTGCATCGGTGAATCTCGCTTTTGTTCTGGTTCTTTTGGGCGCCGGTGCGGTCGCCGGGTGCGGTGACGATGGAGCGTCCGACCCCGAAGACGCAGCGATCGGTACGCCGGACGGGGCCGTCGACGCCTCGCTTCCCGACGCGGTGGCGGATGCGGCAGATGATGGCGGCGCAGCCGTCGATCCTCGATTCGACCCGCTCATGGACGCGATCGAGCGAGACCTTGCGGCGAGTACTGCGACCGCGGTGTCGGTGGCCGTGTGGATGGATGACCAGGTCATGTACGTCGGGGGCTTCGGCACGCGCGATCCCAACGGAGGTCTCCCTCCCGACGAAGACACATTCTTCATGATTGGGTCGGACACCAAAAAGATCGCCGCGATCACTTTGCTCCAACGGATCGCGGCTGGCGATCTCATGCCGGACACGACGATTGCGGAGGTGCTCCCCGAGCTTCGGCTTGGCTTCGCGGCGCCGTATTTGCAAGCGTCCGCGCACGATCTTCTGAGTCAGCAGGGAGGCGTGCTCGACTACACAGGCGGGCTTCGCGCGATGACGAGCGACGCCGAGCTTCGGAACATTGTGTTCGGCGAGTTCGCGCAGCGCGCCTACTCGATGAATCCGCCCGGCGTGTTCTTCAACTACAGCAATCCGAACTTTTCGATGGCGGGGCTGCTTGCCGAGGCGGCGGCCGCCGAGCCTTGGGCGGACCTCGCCGAGGCGCGGGTGTTTGCGCCGCTCGGAATGACGCGAAGCGTCGCCCGGCGGTCTGCGGTGGACGAAAATCACTCCACGGGCGTGGGATTTGCCACCAACATGGACCGAACGCCTGCGCCGGTGGCCCTCGACGACACCTGGGAAAACGCGTTTGTGCGGCCCGCGGGGCTTGTGTGGTCAACCCCGAGCGACCAGATGCGGCTGGCCGAGTTTCTGGTGGACGGCAATGACGCGGTGCTTTCGTCCGACCTTCGAGAAGCGCTTGTGGAGCGTCACACGCCGATCGCGCCGGACCTCCCGGGCCACTACGGCTATGGCCTTTTTGTGTACGACGGCCTGACTCTCGGGGCGGACTATTACGAGGGGGTCGAAACATGGATCCACGGCGGAGCAACCTTCACGCATACCTCGCTGTTCATGGTGCTCCCGGAGGAGCGGTTCGCGATTTCGATTCTCGCGAACGGCGTCGGCGCGGACTTCGGCCCGAGCGCGGAAGTGGCGATGCGGACCCTCGTCGATCTCCCGGCGCCCGGTGCCGCGCCAGTGCCGCCCTTTGTGGCGGAGGAGCTCGATGCGCTCGTCGGCACCTACACGGACCCGTTTAATGTGGGTGATGTCATCGTGTCGCGTGAGGGAGACAACCTCCGACTCTCGATGCCGGCGCTGGACATGGCGGGCATTGCGTATCTGCCGATGATGACCCCCGTCAGTACGCGGGCCTGGCGCGCCAATATCCAGATGAGTCCGATCGTTCTGTTCTTCTACGATGGCCCCGATGGCGAAACTTACCTCGCGAATCGCGCGTTTGTCGCGACGCGACCGGCGGTGAGTCCAAACGCGTTCCGTCCGCTGCCCGCAGATCGAACGCCGTCGCGTGCCGCGATCGACGCGTTGGTTGCACGGATTGAGCGGCCGGCCCTGCTGCCCTCCGTGCTTCGCTAGCCCGATGACCGGCGCGGGCTAGGCCGACGGAGCTGGGTCCTCGACCGCGCGATAGGTGTCTCGCCGCTCGGGTGCAGGATGCGCTACTGTCGCGACCCCATGCCGAATGAGGTCGTCAAAGCTGCTCGGGTGCTGATTCAGAACCCCTTTGCCGCCAATCCGGCCGCCTGGACCCGCGCGGAGGAAGTGTTTCGCAATACGCCGATCATTCCGGCGCTTCGGGAGCTCGCCTTCACCGGACAAACCCACGACGCAACCCGCGTGGTGCTGGCCCATGGACATCTCCGAGCGGCGGAGGATCCGAACGATTCGAACTGGATCTACGACGGCAAGTTCCTGTCGAAGAAAGTACTCGAGGCGTTGCCCCGCGCGCGAAGCGCCTACCTTCGCGTGGTCGCCGCCGCAGGTCGGTGTCGCCGTGCGCTGCTCGCGATCGTCGGCGAATCGCCGAAGATGAAGCAGGTGCGACAAGCGACCTGGGCAGCGTGTTTTGGTGAGTCGCTCGTGCATGCGCTCACGCTGGGGCAGGTGATTCACGATCACGACGTGTTGATCTTTGGGGAGACGGGAACGGGCAAAGAAGCGATCGCTCAGGCGATTCAAGAGGGCTGCCCGGGTTTCGCCGAGAGCATCGTGGCGCCACGGTCGGCGCTCAATGTGGCCGCAGTCCCGGACACCTTGGTGGAGAGCGAGCTTTTCGGCCATGTGAAGGGCGCATTCACCGGGGCTACCGAGTCGCGGATCGGGCGCATTCGGTCCGCCCACGGCGGCACGTTCTTTCTCGATGAAGTGGGTGACCTCAAGCCGACGACGCAGGTGAAGCTCCTTCGCGTGATCGAGACCGACGAGGTGAACCCACTTGGCTCCGACACCAGCTACGAGGCGAACGTCCGGTACGTCGCGGCGACCCATAAGAACCTTCAGGAGATGGTGGACGAGGGCGAGTTCCGAAAGGACCTCTATCAACGCCTTGCGGGAAACGTCATCGCGCTTCCGTCCCTTCGCGAGCGGCCGGACGATATCCGAGAGATCGGCCTCGCGTTCGTGGACCGCTATCTCCCGCCGGGTGCGGTCCTCGCGGAGACGCGGCGCCGAACCGAGCAGTGGCTGGCGAGCCCGGCGCCTCGTCGCTACTCCTGGCCTGGCAATGTGCGCGAGCTGCAGAACGCGCTTCGGAATTCGATCCTTGGCCTCGACCCCGGCCCTGGCGAGGGCGGAGAGCGGCCGAACCCTTCTGGTCCGGTGCTTCCGCCGATGATTCGCGACTGCACGGCTTCCCTTCGCGAAGTGTCGGACTGGTATCTTGCGCGGGTCCTCGACCACACGAGCGATAACCTGGCGCAGGCCTCCCGCGTGCTCAAGGTGGACCGGACGACGGTTCGTCGCCGGGCCCGGAAGCTGGCGAAGGGCTAGCGCCCTCGACCTTGCATAGCGCGGTCCGAGCCGCCGGAGGTCGGCGCCGGCGGGCGCAAAAGGCCGCACGATCTTCGCGTCAGGCTGATGTATGCTCCGCGCATGCGGAGCGACAGGGCCCTCAAGGCAGCCACCCGTTACCTACGACGCAACCCCACGGAGGTCGCTCGAATTCTTCGAAGCCTCGCCGGCCTCCGGCTCGGGGTTCCCATCGATGTGTTCCGCTGGCTTGGGGACCAGGCGGCATCCTCCGGCAAGGCCGACGAAGTCGAAGTGGATCCGGTCCCCCCGGGCATTCGCGTGGCCGCGACGATCGATGTGATGAAGACTCCGGTGCGCGCCTCATCGGTGGTGTACGTCGAGCGCATTCTCCTCGATGGAGAGCAAGCCCGAATCGAAGTTCGGCTGGAGAATGTATCGCTCCAGATGGCCGGCGAATCGGACTCGCCGGTGGCGATGCTCATCAAGTCGGGCGCGCTGGATCTGTCGAGGCCGGGGAACTTGGTAAAGCACATCCCCGACAAGCCTCCGCTTCTTCTGGAAGCGGCAGACAACCGCATCGTCCTCGATCTGATGAAGCACCCGAAGATCGGCGGAAACGACACGGTGCGGAATTTCATTTCGCTCTTCACGTCGGTGATCACCGTTCACGGAGTGGAGACCGACGAGCGTCACCTCGATGTGAGTCTTCGCGCGCTTCCTGACGGCGTGTTCCACGCCGCGAAAGAGGTTCGGCGCCACGTGATCGCGCCGAGCTGGCGCCGCGCGCGACTCCTCTTGCCCGGCTCGCGTATCTAGGCAACCATCCGGCCCATGGCCCTTGCTGACGATTTCGCCGACGCCCAGGCACGCGTGAAGAAGCTTCCGAGCATGCCTCCGGCCGACAAGCTCCTCGAGCTGTACTCGCTCTACAAACAGGGCTCGGCGGGAGATGTCGCGGGCAAGCGCCCGGGCATGCTCGACGTGAGGGGCCGGGCAAAGTACGACGCCTGGGCCAAGCGAAAGGGCATGTCCAAAGACGATGCGATGACCGCTTACATCGCCCTCGTGGACAGCCTGGTTTCCTAGCGCTTCGCGACCGACGGCGGCGAGTTGTTCCTTGGAGCTCGGCGGGCTCTGCCGGGGGTTGCCGGCGGCCGCCCAAAGACCGTCCGGCAGGGCCGAAACCGGGTATCCTTCCCGTGCAATGAGCGTGCGCGGGGGTTGGTCCGAGTTCTACGGCGAGGGTGATTGCCCACTCTTGTGGGCTCCTGCCAACGCTCCGCATGGGATGGCGCCCGCCGGCCCGCCTCGGGTGGGTGCGCTTCGTACTGGCATGGCGGTTGAGTGCTGGTCGAGCAGTTGCGGCGGCTTCGGAGACGGCGGTGTCTTCACATCCATCGGCCACGGTGGAGTGTCACGGTGGTGGAGGAGCGGGGCGTCCATGCCCTGCCCAAAGGACGGTTCGAGATGAGCGGATTGAAATGGGTCGGTCGCGGCCTCGGCATGGGAGTACTGATGGCGGTGGCGCTGGCGCTGCCGGTCGCTGAGGTCGAGGCGCAGCCCACGGTCTCCTGCGCGGCCAGCGGCGGTGGCGAGGCGGTGTTCGGGGAAAGCGTCGACATCGTGGTCACCCTCGACAACACCGGGACGGCCGTCGGCTTCGTGCCAGGCGTCCTTCTGCCCCTTCCTCCCGGCGCCACGATAAGCGCCGCGAGCTCGAGCCTCCTCGGCGCGTCGATCCTCTCGAGCAACCTCGATGGCTCCGGTGGCGGTACCCATCCGAGAACCGGCGCCGCATTTAGCGGAGGCCCTAGCAACGGGCGCCTCTATTTTGTCGAGCCCGGGGTCAATAGCCTCGCGCCGAGCGCGAGCGCCATCGAGTTCACGATCTCGGTTGCCGCAGCGTCTCCTCTCATCGCGTACGCGCCCGTGGCGCTTTCACCGGAGTGTCAGTTCGCCTTTGGAGCGGACGCAGAGAACAATCCCGGCACCGATCCGCCGGTCGTGGTCGGCGCGGGGAGCAGCATCACGCCGGTCCTTCTCTCGATGAGTCATGTCGTCGCAGGCAAAGACGGATCGCCGAATGCGACGACCAGCGGCCCAACCTGGCCGGTGCGTTGGACGGTGAGCGCGAACCTCGCGAGCGGCTTCGACCTGACTTCGGCCGACTTTTCGTTCGCGGTTCCCGGCAACTTTCAGGTCTCGACGGCGACGGTGACCACCGGTACGGCGACGCTGGGGGTGGTCCCGTCGATGCCGGGGGGAGCGATCACCGGTACGATCGGCCCACTTACCGGCGCGGCTGGAGACGAGCTGGTCATCGAGATTGTCGGCTTCGTGCCGCAGCTTGATGCCGGAGGAGTCGCGGTGCTTGATCCGATGAGCGGGGCCCCTCAGGCGGTGAACGCATCCGCCGAGATTCGAAATGTGGTGCTTGCCACTGCCGGCGCTCCTGCGGTCCCCACCCTGACGGAGCCCCAGTCCATCGATGCCCATGCGGTGTTGATTTTGGAGTCGGTCGCCAACGCCAGTTCTGCGGGTTCGCTGTTTTGTCCGGAAGACAACGCCGCGGTGACGGTGGAAGTGTGCGTGAGCGACTACTTCTCGTTTACCGGTGGATCGTTGGCGACGCTCATTCCCAACGGTACGTCGTTTGTCATGAGCAGCGGGAGTTCGACGAGTGCGCCTCCCACCGTGACGACCACATTTGGCGCGTTGGCTTCAGGCTCCACCTCTTCGGTGACCCTGACGTTCCGCGTGGAGGAGGCCTACGGCGGCGGTGCTCCGGTGCTCGGCGGTGATGCCTTTGATTTCTCCCATCAGTTCACCGGCATGATCGTTGGCGGAATGAGCCTTGCTGTGGCCGAAACGGTGATCCGCAACCCCGAGGCATCGGTCAAGCGGCCGAGCATCGTCAAGACCATCACTCAGCTGAACGGACTGCCGTACGTTGTCGGAACTCCGGTGAGTCCCGGCGATGTGGTGACCTTTCGAATCACCTCGACGTTCGAAAGTGGCGATCAGGCGAGCTTCACTCTCGCCGACTATCTGCCGCCAAAGTTCGACGCGACCGAGCGCGATCCCCTGACTTCGCCTCTCACCACGACGGGTTCGGTGCGTCTCGGACCCATGCACAGCGCCGGACTTCCGGCAGTGACCGCGAGTTCCTCGGCGGCCGACAACGCGATCGAGTTTTCGATGGGGGCGTTCTCGGTCGCGACGGCGATGGCGCCGCTCACTTTTCAGGTCGAGCTCGACCTCACGCTCAACAACACTCCGGTGGACGATTCGTTCACGATTCAGAATGTCGTCGAGGCATCGACCGGTGCGACAGGAAGGTTTATCGGCGCAGTCGATGCCGAGCCGCTGACCACTGGGGAGCCATTTGTCGTGCTCTATCAGGGGGCGCGCGAAGTTCGCGACGACATGGGGAACCCGGTGAGCGGAGTATTCAGCGGAAGCACGGGCGCGACGGTGCCGATGACGCTGACGACCCTTCAGGCGAACCCGCCCACCGCCAACGTGCAGAACAACAATCCATCGCTGCCGGACGCCGGAGACACGGTGCAGTTTCGAGTGGTGGTGGCCAACGAGGGGGGCTTTCCCGCGTTCGGGGCAAGGATTCGCGACACCTTCCGAGCGACGAACTTCTTCGGTGCCCCGACGATCGTCAGCGTGACCGACGGTGACGGCACCGCGCTGGTGGCCGGGACCGACTACACCGATAACGGTACGCCTGGCGCGGTATTCGACTTCACTCTGACGAACCCCCTGCCCCCGGCGAGCGGTGCCAATGGGGCGGGCATCGTGGTGGTGACCTTCGAGGCGGTCCTCGCGGGAACCGTCGATGCGCGACATGACAATTTCTCCGACGCCGAGATTCTCTTTTATACGAGCGGTGCCCTCGCCACGACGAACTACGCGAGCATTCACCCGAATGAGTCGGCGGTGTCGCGGCGGGCGAGGTCCCGGGATTTCATCATCACGAAAAGCTTGGCGGCGGGCAGCCCAACCTCCCTCGCGATTCGGACCGAGAGCCGCTACGAAGTCGTCTGGACGGTTCCCGAGGGAACCCAGGATACGCTGACCCTCCGGGACGTCTTGCCGCCGGGTCTGGCGGTGGTCGGGACGCCGACGGTGAGCGTTTCGACCGGGGACCTCGCGTTTGTCGGATCCTCGACCCCGACGGTGCCTGCGAGCGGTGCCGAGATCGAGCTCGCGCTAGGCACCGCGACCAACAGCAATCGAAACAACGCAGTGCCCGAAACCGTCACCGTGGCCTACGACGTAGTGGCGCTGAATGTCGCCGAAAACCAGCGCGGAGACCGACCCCAGAATAGCGCCCGCGCGGTCTATCGAAACAATCCGCCCGGCACCGGAACGAGGACCGTCACCCGGACGGCAAATGCGCTCACGATCCTCGAGCCGACGCTGACGCTCGCGACGACTGCGGGGCCGGCTGCGGTGCGCCGAGGAGACACTGTCACCTTCGATGTCACGATCGACCATTCCGGTGCGAGCGACGCCACCGCGTTCGATGCGGTGTATAGCTTTGCGCTCCCCGCGTCCCTCGAAAACCTGATGGTGGTCACGCCTCCGTCGACGTCTCCGTCGACGAGCTCGGTCACCGGGAGCACGGTGAGCTACACCTGGGATGCGATCCCAGTCAGCGCGCCGCCGATTGTGTTTTCCCTCTCCGCGACGGTGGCCGCGGCCGCCTCGTTCGGCGATCGCTCGCTGCCTGCGGAGCTGACCTGGACCAGCGACGCAGTGGACGATGCGAGTAGCCGAGTGGTGTCGGGAAATGCGGCCTCGGTCGAGCGGACGGGAGCCGGCGGCATCAACGACTACCGGGCGGACGTGACGCCGAGCGTCGACATTCGGGAGTGTCTTGCCGCGTCGGGGGCCACCGACTGCGACGACCTCAATGTGTGCACGGCCGATAGCTGCACCGCCGCGGGCGCCTGCAACAACGAGCCGATCGCCGCAGGGTTGAGCTGCGACGGCGCCCTCGGGGTTTGCACCGGGCCCGCCGGCACGCCGGCGAACACCTGTGAAGTTTGCATCGACGATAACTCCGGTCCCCTCGACAACGACTCCCAGTGTCCTGGAGCCCAGCAGTGCGACACGTCCGGCGGCTCGGGGATGCATCTCTGTGTGACCTGCCTCGACAACGCTGCGGGCGGGACGCAGGACGACGGGTGCAGTGCCGCGAATCCAGTTTGCGATACGTCGGTCGTGGGGGGAAGCTGCGTCGAGTGCACCGTCAACTCGCAGTGCGCGGGGGACGAGCGCTGTGACTCGAATCTCTGCGTCTCGTTTTCGTGTGGTGATGGTGTCCTCGACGTCGGGGAAAGCTGCGACAACGGCATGGCCAACGGTCCGACGAACTCGTGCAGTACCGCCTGCCGATTTAATGTCGGATCCGGGCCCTGCACGTCGACGGCGGACTGCGAAGGCGCCGCGCTCTGCAATCCGATGGGGATCTGCGTCCGAGACTCGGATCGCGACGGAGTCGCGGACACCGCGGATCCGGACGACGACAACGACGGGATCCCTGATGCGACGGAGGGAGGCGGGACCGACCCCAGCCAGGACGCCGACGGGGACCAGATCCTCGACTTCGAAGACAGCGACGCCCCGGGATTTGTCGATGCGAACGCGGATGGGGTGGACGACCGCTACGACAGGGATGGCGATGGCGTGGCCAATCATCTCGACCTCGACGCGGACAACGACGGCCTCTCTGACGCGTTGGAGGGCGGGGCGGTCGATGCGGACGGCGACGGCGCGATCGATGGCTGCGTCGATACCGACACGAATGGCGTCTGCGACTCGGTGGACGCGACGGCGTTGCCCGTGCCCAATACCGATGGGTCCGGGGCCCCGGACTTCCTCGACCTCGACAGCGATGGCGACGGGCTGACCGACGCTTCGGAGTCGGGTAGCGGCGACGCGGATCGGGACGGTCGACCGGATGGCTTTCTCGATGGCGACGGCGACGGGCTCAACGATGCCGGACTGACCGAGACCGCCCGCGACAGCGATACGGACGGAACCCCCGACTATCGGTCGCTGGACGCTGACGGGGATACGGTGCCGGACGCCATCGAGGGGCACGACGCCGACATGAACGGCGCGGCGGACGTCATGGCGAGCGGCGCCGACGCCGACGCCGACGGCATCGATGACGCGTTCGATCCGGACTGCACCATGGCGGCGCCCTGCGGAGGCGTCGTGGGCGTTGGGGCACCGGAGCCGGACACCGACATGGATGGTCTACCCGACTATCGGGACCGGGACGCCGATGGCGACGGGATCGCCGACGCGGTGGAGTGCGGACCGATGGGTCCACCGATGTGTCGCGACGCCGATGCCGACGGGAGTCCCGATTATCTCGAGGAAGATTCCGACGGGGATGGCGTCGCCGATGCGGTCGAAGGATATGACCGCGATGGAGACGGTCAGGCCGATGCGGTCGCGCCGATGCCGGCGATGAACGACGACGACGGCGACGGCATCGACGATGCTTTCGACGCCGATTGCACGATGGCCGCGCCTTGCCCGGGCGGGGTCCTCGGGGAGCCGCCCACGCTGCCGGACAGCGACATGGACGGAATGCCCGACTATCGCGACACCGACGACGACGGCGACGGCATCGCCACCGCCACCGAGGTGACGGATGGGATGACCCACGGCGCGGATCCGGACGGCGACGGGACGCCCGCTTACCTCGACCTCGATAGCGATGGGGACGGAGCCGACGACATGACCGAAGGCGGGATGGACCCGGCGACGGATATCGATGGCGATGGCGTGCCGGACTATCTGGATCCGGACGCGGTGGTTCAGGACACCGACATGGATGGGGTGCTGGACCATATCGAGTGTCCAGCGCCGGGAGACTACGTGAACGATCCCGCGAGTTGCCCGGATAGCGATGGCGACGGAGTTCCCGACTTTCAGGATGCCGACGACGACAACGACGGCATTCTGACCGCGACCGAGCTCGTGCAGGATTCGGCGGCGATGAACGACGCGGACGGTGACGGGATCCCGTCGTACCTCGACGGCGACTCCGACAACGACGGAATCCTCGATGTCACCGAGGCCGGAGGTACCGATGCCGATGGCAACGGAGAGCCCGACGGCTGTGCGGACACGGCGCCGATGGACGGAGTGTGCGATGGAGTCGACCTCTCTCCGCCGAACAGCGATGGAAACCCGGACGGTGCGGATCCCTACGACCCCGATGCCGACGACGATGGCGTGGCCGACGCGGTCGAAGGGTCGGACCAAGACGCCGACGGCGCCGCCGATATCGTGCCGAGCGGCACCGACGCGGACATGGACGGCGTCGACGATGCGTTCGATGTGGACCAGGGCAATCCCGCGCCGGCCCCAGCGGATCGCGACATGGATGGCGTGCCCGATTACCGCGACGTTGACTCCGACGGAGACGGGATCGTCGACGCGCTGGAGTGCGGGATGCCTCCCGATTGCCAAGATACCGACGGCGACGGCAGCCCTGACTATCTCGACCTCGATAGCGACAACGACGGGCTCACCGACGCGACGGAAGGCCACGACGCGGACATGAACGGTGAGGCGGATCGCGCAGCGCAGGGGAGCGACGCCGACGGGGACGGGCTCGACGATGCCTATGACCCGGACGGCGGAGGCACGCGGGCACCGACCCAGGATAGCGACGGCGACGGGAACCCCGACTACCGAGATGTGGATGCCGACGGCGATGGCGTAAGCGACGCGGTCGAGTGCGCGGATGCGAGCGCCTGCACCGACACCGACGGCAACGGTACCCCCGACTACCTCGACACCGATTCCGATGGCGACAGCATCCCTGACGCGACGGAGGCCAACGACCAGAACGGCGATGGCGTCGCTGACTCGATGCCGAGCGGCGTCGACAGTGACGGCGACGGGCTCGACGATGCTTTCGATGCAGACTCGGGTGGCACCGCGCCTCCGCTTCAGGACACCGACGAGGATGGGGTCCCGGACCTTCGGGACAACGACGACGATGATGACGGGGTGCTCACCGCGGATGAACCGGGGGACGCGGATGGCTCCGGGATTCCGGACTATCTGGAGCCCAACCAAGCCGTGACGAGTGGTGGCCTTTCCGGAGGCGCGCTGTGCTCCGCCGGGGGCGGATCAAGTCCCGGGCTCGCGTGGCTGCTCCTCGTCGCCGGGGCGGCCCTTCTCCTGCGCCGTCGGCGACGTTAGATCGACCGGCGCGGGTCCTTCTCAGGTCTTTCTCGGCACCCGTCCAACTTTCTGTGACCGGTTTGCCTTGCCGCTTCCGACCTCGTTTCCGCTGGACGTGGGAGTCGAAGGGAGTGGCATATGCGTTGGATCGTCGCCGTGGGTTTGACGGGTTGGATCATCGGATGTTCGGCCACGCTCGATGAGCCACGAGATGCCCCCCCACCCACGCTCGAGCCTCCGACCCAACAACCACCGATCGCGGGGATGCCGCCCCTGCCTCCCACCCAGGAAGGAGTCCCCGAGGGGGGCGTCGAGGGGGTGCTCGACTGCCCTACGGTGGAGCTTCCTCCCTACACCCGTGGTTCGACCGCGGCGCTGAGCCGGCAGTTCACCACATCCTGCGCAGCGTGCCATGGGCTCTATGGCCAGGGCCAAACCCTTGATGGTGCCTCCTATCCAAGCGTGCCTGGCGAGCTGACCTTCGAAGAGTTTGCCGCGGTGGTGCGGGAGGGCAGGGCGACGATGCCGTCGTTTGCCGAAGGGTTCATCGACGAGGCCACGCTTCGGGCCGACTACGAGGCCCTCGGTGCGCTCAATGGCGCGGCGCCAGCGGATCTCCGTCCCGCCGGAGGAGAATGGACGTGGACGGAAGCACAGGTTGCGGATGCGCTTGCGCGGGGGATGGAGGCGTGGCGCAAGCCCGATCACGAAGGTGTGGCCTGTGCCAACTGCCATAGCCCCGATGCGCTCGACCTGGCGATCATTGGTTACACCGACGACGCGATCCTCCGGCGCTCCGGCCTTCATATTCCCGCCGAGGATGCGGCCGCGGTGGTCGATTTCATTCACGCGCAGCGTCGCCGCTTCAATATCACCAAGCCGTGTTCGCGCGACTGGCGGCCCCTCCAGCCGGGCGGGGCGGTCCTTCCGGGAGACACCGCGGCGGAGCAGGACCTCGCGTTCGCGCGCGAACTTCAACGTCGAAACTACACGCTCGTGACCGGGGTGGTGGAAACCCTCGACGACGCGAAGTTGGTGTATCGCGAGATGGTCGAAACGGACCTCCGGAGACTGCCGATCGGTCAGGCTCTGCCCCGGTGGACCGAAGATGGGTTCAACGGCGAGGACCACTCTACGGTCAATGACTACCTGAGCGGGCTCGGCCGAGTTCCAAACGATCATGCGAACTGGTACGCCCTCGAAGACGCCTACGTGGGGAATCCCACGGACGCGAATCTCTTCGAGCTCCTTCACCGCTTCCGAGACGAAACCAACGACATGGGGTTTGGCAATCGGTCTCGGGATCTTGGCGCGAACCGCACCGGCCGATGTGGCACGCCCATCCAGGGCCACGGAAGTGTGTTGAGCTACTTGGACTTTAACAAGAAGCGATCCGTGTACATCATCCAGCACTTCATGCGCATGGCGGTGCTCGGCCAACCCGGTTGGTTTGAGCAGCCCTCGGCGCCGTTCCCGGAGTACGCCCACCAGTTTGGCCAAGGGCTGAACCCGTTCTACAAAATCGGAGCGGACTTTGCCGAGCACAACTGCGGTCGCGGTGCGCTCCTCGTCTCCAACTGGCCCGAGGAGGCGGCGGAGGAGATCCCTGAAGACACAGGTGAGCTCAGCCCGGCGAGCCAAATGGTGGCTCAGCTCAACCATCCCTGGCAGACCCTTGGCGTGATATACGACCCGG
>JBCCZL010000219.1:0-14203 GCA_039187775.1 Myxococcota bacterium | reverse complement strand
GATCCGTATCGAGCACCACTCCCGGTGGAAGGGAGATCCCGAAGCGTTCCCCGAGCCACCGACGCGCGCGAACCCCACTCAGCCGATAGCTTCCCTTGGGAAGATGGAAGACGCCGTCGACCGGGTACACGATTCGAGTGTCGACCGCGATGGTCCCTTCGAGAAGGCGTCCCTCGAGGCCCGTCAGCGTCACCGCGCTTCCATCCACGCGAAGGCCCGTCTTCGCATGGGTCAGCTCTACTGGGGTAGCGCCTCCGAGAGTCCAGAAGAGCGACGCCGCAGTGACCGTTCCTTCGACCGAGGTTTCCCGACCGGCCCCCTGGAGCGCGAGATCGAGTTCCGCCGAGCCCTCCGACGGACGAAGCGGCGATGGGAAGAGCCCCGCGGCCACCGCATCGTGAGCGTCGAGGGTTCCAAAGAGGCGGCTCCCCTCGAAGGCTCCGGCCTCAAAGTCTCCGGCCGCTCTGCGATAGTGGAACGGCGCGAGCCGAAGCTCGCTTCGAGGAGTGCGAAGGCCCACCTCGCCCGACCAGCGATGTTCGCGGAACTGGAGCATTGCATCCACCGTCGCATCGTCGGGAAGCGCGAACCCTTTCACGGGTGCGCGACCTTCCTCCGCGTGCGTGACTCCCAGCGCACCCACCCCCGCAAGTCGAAGGCAGCGCACCGCGAGACGCGCCCCAAGAGAACGGACTGCGAGTTCGCCGGCACCGAGATCAAAGGAGCCTTCCGCACTGGCCGCCCCCGACTGAAGCGACAGTTCGCCCTCGAGTTCTCCAAACGGCCCGCGCACGAGAAGTTCGACGCCGAAGGGTTCCTCACCGTCGGGGTCGCGTTCGCGGACGGATCGATCGGCGGAAAGAATGTCCCACGGGTGAAGTCGACCGGCGAGCTTCCCTTGTTCGATCGCGCTCCGGTTCCCATGACCGGTCGCGATGAGCTGGGAGGCTTGGCTCGACACTCCGAGGGACACCTCGAGACGGTCGCCCACGAGTTCGATCCGACCGGTGCATTTCACCTCGGCGGAAATCGGAAACGGCAGACGAAGTTCACGGCCGGTAAGCGCGACCAGGGCGTCGAGAAAATGACCGATCCGCGCGTTCGCTACCCGAAGTCGCGCCTCGTCCACCGTTTGACCGGCGTCGTCGAATCGACCCGCAAGCGATAGCGCAATGGTGGCATCTCCCGCGGTGGCTTCGCCGTCTTCGAGACGGAAGCGATCGCGAGTCACCTCGAGCTCGAAGGTTCCGCTCAGCGGCGCCTGCGCATCTTGGCCGGCCGATACGGCCCAGGACGCGTCGCTGACCTGAAGCTTGCCGCGAATCCACGCGTCGCTCTCGTCGCCATCGGACACAAAGGACAGAGGAGCGCGAAAGGTCGGGGCGGTCCCCGCTGCCGCAGACGGCACGACGAGCTCCCCCCGAAGCGCCACCAGAGAACCCGGGACACCATGTTGGCCGAGGGCGATCCGAAAGGTCGCCTGGTCGACGTGCAGCACCGCCGCTCCCAAGGGGAGAACCGCGTCGTACACCACGATGGAGCTTCCTTCGGTCTGCAACCGACCGACCGACACGCCGTCCCCAAGGCGGGACGAAAGCCACTGGAGGAGCGCCGGCTGAGCTCGCTGAAGGAGCGTATCGGCAAAGCCGTTGAGGATTCGAACGATCGGTCGGCGAGCCACGGCCCCGGACCTTATTCGGTCTTGCTATTCGGGGCCAGCGGCCGCTGCTATGGTGGCGCGATGGGAACGGAAGAAGACCGAGAGCGTCGGCTCAAAACCCTCATCGAGCGCTGCGGCTACGGCGCCGCGGCCCTCACGATCATTCCGATTCCGGGAAGCGAAATCATCGGCGTGGTCCCGCTTCATGTCGGTATGGTGATGGGCATCGGGAGCGAATACGGTCAGCAGATAAGCCGCGAGGCGGCCACCGACCTCATCAAACAAATCGGTGCGACGGTCGGCCTTTCGCTGGTGGGCACCACGCTCGCCATGACCGCAGGAAAGATCATTCTGCCCGGTCTCGGAGGGCTGGTCGCGGCGCCGTTTATGTTTGCGTCCACGCTGGCGATCGGCGCGGTGGCCAAGGCGTACTTTCGGAACAACGGAAACCTCACCACCGAAACCATCAAGCAGGAGTACGAGCGCGAGGTCGAGCGGGCGAAGGGCATCTTCGATCCGGCGAAGGCCCGTTCGTCCGAGGCCCGAGCGCAGGCCGAAGCCGCCGTGGCGGAAGAGCGCGGCGAGGGCCCGAGCGCAGCGGCTGCGCCTCCGCCGCAGGAGGGAAACTTTGCCGAGCGCTTGACCCAGCTTCGCGAACTCCTCGATCAGGGACTCATCGACGAAGCCGAGTACGAGAAGACCAAAGCGCGCATTCTCGATTCGATTTGACCACGGGATTTTTGCGGGACTCGACGGTGGCCCGTAGGATCGCGCCATGGGTTTGGGGCTCCTCGCACGCTGGCCGGAGATTCAGCGGAAAGTCGCGTCCGCGGAGACACGCCTCCGGATCGAAGCGGTGGAGCACCGCGGGACCCGAACCCTTCAGGTCGAAGGTCGTCACCTCACGAGTCGCTATCGTCGAGACGAGG
Organism: Myxococcota bacterium; assembly: GCA_039187775.1. GTDB lineage: Bacteria > Myxococcota_A > Polyangia > Polyangiales > JBCCZL01 > JBCCZL01. Next base: position 11,614 of record JBCCZL010000219.1, on the reverse strand, counting down.
AAGCGGAAACCCAGGCGTCGCGGATTCCTGCCGACGCCAAAGACGTGGCCGTTTACGGCCTCGCGCTCGGCGACCTCTGCCGCCATCTCCTCGACCGTCCGATCGAAACCCTCCGAGTGATCATCCTCCAGCGCGAGCTCGCCGCACGTGCCCTCGAAGACTTCGACTTCGAATGGCTCTCCGACCCGCGGGTCGACGTCGTGCTCGGACGCGACGCCCGGATGCTCGAACCGCACTGGGCCGCAAGCCCGGTGTCGCTCGCGTTTGCCGACGCCGACGCCCTTCCGATTCGGGACCGCGTGCTGCTTGAAGTGGGTCGCCCTTACCAGGAGCGACGGCACGCGGAGCGCGAGGCGATGATCCAGGCCACCTTCGAGCACAACGACGCGCTTCGACGAAGCGACGGGGACGTGGCCGAGCTTTTTCGCACGCGGAGCGGAAGCATCGCCGTGGCCGCCGCCGGACCCACGTTGTCCGATAGCTTCGAGTGGCTTCGCGATTCGCGGCCGTGGGTGATCTCGGTCACGACGGCGGTCGGTCCTCTCCAGAAAGCGGGCATCGACCCCGATCTGGTGATCGCGGTCGACCCCAAACCCGAACTGGTGACCCACTATCCCGCGATGGACCTGCTTCGACTTCGCGAGACTCCACTGGTGTATGCGGCATGCGTGCATCGGTCGTTTCTCGAAAAGTGGCCCGGGCCACGGCTCGGGGCTTATCTCGGCCAACCGCGCTACGAGCGCCTGGCGGAAGCCCGGCCACGGGGAACCCTGTTTTGCTCCGGTACGGTGACCCACGCGGCCACCGACCTCGCGGTGCAAATGGGCGCCGAGCGAGTGTGGCTGCTCGGCGCCGACTTTGCTTATCTCCGCACGCGAAGCCACGTCGAGGGGGCCCCCAACGAACGGGGCCTCCCGACCGACGCCGTGTTCGATGTGCTCACCGGGCGAGGCGACCGGGCACCGAGCGACCTTGCGCTGATCGGCTTTCTTCGGGACCTCGAAGGTTACATTGCGCTCCATCCGGAGGTCGAGTTCCTCTGTCGGAGTCTCGACGGCGCGAAGATCGCGCGGACCAAGTTCAAGAACGCCAGGGACGATGTCTAGTCCGGTGCGCGATGCGAAAGGAGACCTGGGCTCGACGCTGCGGCGGGTGGCGGTGTTCTTTCGCCTCGGCCAGGTCGGAGCGGGAAGCGAGGCGCTTGCCCGAGGCATCGATCTCTTGGCGGAGCTCCTTGCCGACCCGAAAGCCGCGGAGCTCGCCCCTCGGCTCCTTCCCCACCTGCAGGCCGCCCTCGACGCGCAGGCGCGAGCCGATCATCTCTATGTGGCCGACCTGCTCGAGTACGAGCTCCTTCCGGCGATCGAGGGACGCGTCGACCCGTGATACGCTCGGCCTCGATGGTACGGTCTTGGTGGGGGCTCGCGATGTTGGTGGTGGTGGGCTGCGGAGCGAACGAACCCGCCGCCGGAGATACAGCCGGGAATACAAGCGGCAACACGGCCGAGCCGGCACCTCCGGAACCCGGACCGGCGGACGGACTCGCCCACCAAGACGGCTTCTTTATGCCCCCGGGCGCACCCGCCGAACCCACCGGGTGCGAGACCGCGACGGAGTGCGTCGGGGACAACATTCCCGATCTCGCGGAGCCGTGCTGCGACCATGCCCGCTCCTATCGCATCTACCGGCAGTCCTATCGCAGCGCGGTGCAGGCATGGCGGAGCGAGCACTGCGGCGGCGTCACTTGCCCCCCCTTGCCGCCCCCGGCGCCACCCCCACCCTGTGCGTTCGAAATGCGGTGCGTGGAAGGGACCTGTCAGGACAGCTGCCCGCGGTAGCGATGGGCGCGCGTCGGGGCTCCTCGCGATCTACGAGGCGATCGATGATCGAGTGACCACGCTTCGAGAGGGTTCAACGTGGCCGTGTCAGGCGGCTGCGACCGCTGTCAACACCTTCACCGCGTGCCGGACGCCACCCCCGAAGAGTGGTGGTTCTTGGTTTGAACCGCGGGGCTCGAGCTGATTCCGTGAACGGCGCGGCTTGCTCAGGCCCGAATCAATGATCTCGGGAACTTAGCGAACATGGTGGGGCAAATAGTTAGCTCGTCCCCGTTAGTTGGGGATGACGTCGCCGCCCTGGGTGAGTTGGAAACGATGCCCGGCGGGGAGGGCGATGGTCTCAGTGGTGAGGTCGCGGTCCGGCCAGCGAACTGTGACTTCGGCTTCGCAGGCGGTTCCTAGGCCGAAATGAAGAACCGGGTCAGCGGAGGAACCGTAGTGGCCGTACCCTCCGTCCACTTCTTGAGTTTGCGTCACCCCGCCCGCCTGCACGGTGACCCGCGCTCCGATCGCTGAGCGGTTGCTGCCCGCTCCACCGACGAGCCGAAGCTGGAGAAAGTTGCCGTCCGCGCCGAGGTTCTCAAAGAACCGCACCTGCGAAGTCTCGTAGCAGTCATGCGGCGCGTTCGCGTTGCAGCGGGCTCGAGAGTGGCCAACCACCATGTCGAGGTCGCCGTCTCGATCGAAGTCCGCGGTGACCACGCCGTGGCTTCGATTGTGTTCAAAGAAGTCTTCGACGGGCAGCACTCGAAAGCTGAGCGGATTGTCTTGATGAAAGAGCTGCCCCCGATTCCCAGCATAGTCGGAAGCCCCAATATAAATGTCGGGCCAGCCGTCATTGTCGAAGTCGAAGACCGCATTGGTCATGTGGCCCTCGTCCCAGTTGGCCTCGTCCAGATGATCGACCTCGAGCCCGGTCGCGGCGTCGCCCGGACGCTCGAAGCGCACGTTGCTCTCGCCGGTGTTCACGAGGAGCTCTCCGCCGTCGGCCCCCGCGCCCGCCCACGAGTGCCGAATCTCTCCCGTCAGGAGATCGAGGTCGCCATCATTGTCGACATCAAAGCACCGAGTGGCTGCGCTCACCCCGCCGAGGCGAAACGGCTCCCGATCCTGGTCGTGGCTCCAGTTGTCCATACAGCCGAGGTCTGGGGCTGGCACGCCTCCGCACTCCTCGGCGGCACGGTTGGCGGCGCAAAAGCACCGCGCAAACTGGTTGTCGGTCCAGCTGAGATCCTCGTCGAACGCGTAACCGGAAGCGACGGATCGATTGACAAACCCACCGAGTCCGTCCGCCTGCCAAAGGTGGTTTGGCGCGCGGCCATAGCTCGGCGCCAGCAGGTCGGCGTGGCCGTCGTTGTTTAAGTCGCAGGCCGCCGATGCCCAGGCCCGGCTGTGACTGAGCCCCGCATTGAGGTTCATCAGCGATTCCCAGGGTTCCGTGCGAAGGCCCACCACTTCGGTGACTTCCTCGAAGGTTCCGTCGCCGAGGCCCCGATAGAACCGATCCTGCATGAACACCTGTCGCCCGCCGTTGGAGAAGTTGTGCTGGGGTACAAAAAGATCGAGGTTTCCGTCGCGGTCGTAGTCGATGAAGCTCGCGCCCGCCGGAACGTCGTTGAATCCCGGAGAGCTCGCCGCACTCTGCGGTGCGAGCACGAAACCCCCGGCACCATCGCCGAGCAGAATTTCGCTCCGTTCTCCGATCGAGCGATCGATGTCGGTGGTGTTCACCGCCAGGTAGGCGTCGACGTGGCCATCGTTATCGACGTCGCCAAACGCCGCGACCTCCACCGGGCGCCCGTCCGCCTCGCCCGGACCGCGGAGCGCGAGGATTCCCGAGGCCTCGGTGATGTCGTCAAAACCCGTGCCGTTGTTTCGAAGGAGCCAGGTCCGCCGCGCTCCGTCCGGAGAGAAATCGTCGGGCGCACCCGCGCCTCGCCGCACCATCAGATCGGTGAGCCCGTCGCCGTCAAAGTCGAGCGCATTGAGCCGGACTCCAACCACCCCGGTGAGGCGCCACGCCTCGGTCGCTTCGCGGAACCAAGCGCTCCCCGGAACATAACGACTTCCCGCGTTGCACACCGCAGGCGGGAGCTCCGGCCCGGGCGCTTCGCATACAAACCCGCGCGCGGCATCGGGGCCCGGCACGCAGACCTCTTCTCCGGCGCACACCGGACCCGCGGCGTCTCCGCAATGGCACAGGCCATCCGCTGCACACACCGAGCCCATCTCGCACGCGGCGGCACATATCGGATCGGCCGAATCGGCAGCGTCGTCGTCGCACCCTCCGATGAGGAGCAGTCCGAGGGTTCCCAAAAGCAACCGCATGGGGCCGACGTAGCACAGCCCCCTCCTTCCCGCCGTGAGGAAGCGGCGCCCGCGGACCGAACGGTGTTCAGGCATCGCAGCACTCCGCAAGTTCGTCTTGGGTTTTGAAGGCGTGCCGCCGGGAACTTCTCGGCCAGGCGAGTGTCGGTCCACGGGAGGCGACGGATGATTCCCTTGCGAATCCTGCTCTTGGCAGCAGTGGGTGTTTGTGTGTTCGGCGGACACGCACGGGCCGATGACCTGGCGGTCCACATCGAGACCCCCCATGCGGGGATCGTGCCTGGCCCCACGGTCTGGCTCACCGCAGCGGTGTCGGACCCGGAAGCCGAAACCGCAGTGCTCGTATCCAACGGTGCGACCTACAACGTCCCGATCGAGCAGGGACGGATCCGGCAGCAACTCGTCGCGGTGCCCGGCAACAACCGGGTGGCGGTGGTGGTGACCCACGAGGGACAGGTCGCCCGCGACAGTCTGACCTTTCGCTATCGGGGTGAGCCGGTGGAGCTCGCGGTGCTTCTCAGCTGGCCAAGCGACGGCGAGATCGTCGACCTCTGGGTGCGAGAGCCGAGCGGTGAAACCTGCAAGTGGGACCATCGTTACAACCAGAGTGGCGGCCGGCTCCTCGACTTTTCATCGGACGCGATCGGCTTCGGCTCCCAAGCCTTCGTGCTTCCCGAAGTAAGCGAAGGGAGCTTTCGCATCAAGGTGCACTACTGGGGTGCGTTTGGTCGAAACGACCAGCGGCCGATGCACGACTATCATTCGCGCCTCCGCGTCCTAGACGACGCGGAGGAGGCGCTTCAGAACGCGCAACCCGGCGTTCAACGAAGGCGCCAAGCCGCAGTCGACGAAGCTCGGGCTGCCCTCGATGCGTGGGCCGCACCCGCCGCGCCCCAAACTCCAGTGGTTGCCGAGGTGGTGCTGTTCCCCGGGACCATCCACGAACGACGCTGGCGCTTCGAGCGAACGGTGCAGCGCGTAGGGCAGCTCCTCACCCTCGGCGAGGTCGAGGTCAGCGATGCGATGATCGCCAACGCTCGAAGGGACCAGGGAGAGGAATGATGCACTGGACCCACACGCTCGCGGAGACGGCGGCCGTGCCGTTCCACTTCCCACTTCGGCAGCTCGACCGGGCTCCGTCCACTGCGCGTCCGTCTCCGAGAGCCCTCTGGTTCGGGCTCGTGGCCCTCATGCTCAGCCCCTCGCTCTCGGCCACCGCCCAGGACGACGTGGTGCCGCTTCCCCTCGAACCTCCCTCGCGGCCGTTTCTTTTGGTGGACGCGGAGCGGCGCTTCTTACCGACGGAGAATGCCGAGGTGCGGATCCAGCTCCGCGACGGCGGTCGGGCTCGGCTCACGGTATACCGACTTCGGGGAAGCGACGATGCGTTCCAGTTGGGTGGGGCCCGGCAGGGGGTTGCCCTAGCTTCGTCCACGCTCGGAGCCGAGGCCGAGCGGCTTCTTCTTGCCCCCGGAAGCCTTCCCGTCGAGGGCGAACGGCTGGTGTTGCTTCGCGACACGCCGCTTCCGATGCCTCGACCCAACCGAGCCCGACACGTCCTCAACGAAACGCAGGTCTACGACTCCAACGAAGAGGAAGAAAGCGACGTCTCGACCTACTGGGTGCGAACCGGAAACTGGTCGGTGCGCCGCATGAACCTCGGCAAGCTCGACGCGGGAACCTATCTCGTCCGAGTCATCGCCGGACCCTACGCGAGCACCGCACTCCTTTCGGTTGGCGAGACCGTCATGCTGGTGCGGCGGGGCGACGTCGAGGATCTCGTGTTCGTGACCAACGCTCAGGGGCAACCCGTCGGCAACCAGCGGGTCGAGGCCATCGACGAAGAGGTCGTGGGTTTTGCCGTGACCAACGAGCGAGGGATCGCCCGCTTCCCTGCGAGAAATTCTCTGGCGCTCCGCTATCGACTGACCCGCGGCTCGGAGGCGCTCTACAGCGACGTCGTGCACGCGCGCCTCGACCCCTGCGATCCCCGGGTCTACCTCGCCACCGGCCGCCCTCGCTACCGGCGAGGCGAACGGGTGTATCTCCGGGGCCAGGTCCGGGGCTGCGACGCGGACGGCAACTATGTGGGGCTGGCCAATGAACCGGTCATTGTCGCCCACGGCGATGCCCAAACCGAGGCCACGAGCGATCAAGACGGGAACTTCATCGCCGAGCTGATCGCCGATGCGCCAGGTGAACCGCTGATCGCCCGCCATCGAGGCCGGGCCTCGGAACGGCGCGTCCAGTACGACAACCGACGGCTCCCCCGCCAAAGTGTGGTGGTGGTGACGGACCGCCCGTGGGCGACCGCGGGCACCACGGTTCAGGTGCGCGTGTCCGACGAGAACGGAGGCTGGCCCACCCGGAGCGACGTTTCGCTGGAAGTCGGCGAACGATGGTTTCATGGGGAGGTCGGCCCGGGTCAGCCGGCGGTGTTTCACATACCCATCCCCGCCCACCTTCGCGAAGTGAGGCATTGGGATCTTGTCGCTCGAGTGAGCCACGGCTCGGTGACCGTCGGCCGAGCGTCGCTCTTCGTGGGCCCATCGCAGGATATCGTCGAGGTGAGCGCCGACGAACGGGGCCAACCGGGCACCGACCATCGACTCGATGTTCGGCTCTCCGATCTCGGGGGAAACCCGCACGCCGGCGAACTCCAAATCTCCACGTGGAGTGCCGATGGCGCGGGTCGTCGCCGACGCAAGCTATCGGAGCATACCTCGCGAGTAGGGCCTTCCGGCCAAGCCAGCGTGGCCGCCCGACTGTCGGGCGCTGGACCGTGGGTGCTCCGGGCCGAACTTTCGAGCGGCGACGGCCACGAGGTGGTGGTGTGGTCCCGACGCCGCCCTCCGGCGCTCTCGCCTCGGGGACCGCTCGCGGTGTTCCCCGCGTCCAGCCGCGCTCTTCCGGGACAGCCAGTGGATGTGCAGGTTCGAGTTCCCCGAGGGCCTGGCTCGGTCTTCTTGACGTACGAGCAGGGCTCGGTTCTCCACGTGGAGCATCTTCGCGGTGCGGGCCTTCGCCAGGTGCGCTTCCCTGCGCCGAGTACGGGGCGCGGCCTTGGAAAACTCGTTGCCACCCACATCTCCCGCGGCCGGGTCCGGACCGCGAGCGCCACGCTCCAGATCGCGACCGCGCGCGAGGTGACGATGAGCGCGGAGACCAATAAATCACACTACGACGGCGGCGAGATCGCCAAGCTCCGGCTCGAAGCGAGGGACGAAACCGGTCAGCCCGCCCGCGGGGTGGTGAGTCTTTGGGTTGCCGACGCGGGCTACTGGGATCTGGGAGACGACGACTACCCGCTCCCCGGTCCGTATCTGAGCCGCACCGGTCGACCGGCAAGCTCGGGGGACAGCACCGCGCCGCAGGGCTATGGCGCGGAGGAAGGCCGGTTCCTCCCCGACGCGCGCATGGTTTGGAATGGGGATTCGCTCCCGCGGAGCAGCTTTCGGCACGCTTGGGGTCATTTCGGACGCGTGCTCCGCCTGCAGGCACAGGGGGAACTTCCCGCGGTGGTCGGCGCGGTGGCGACCGCAGTGGGTCTGGAAGGAGCGGAGGTCTGTCCCGAGCTCGTGGAAGAACACGGGGTGGTCGATCTTCGGGTGACGGACCTGCCCTGGGACATGGTCGTACACCGAATCGCAGAACAGGTCGATACCTATGCCCAGCGGGAAGGAAACAAGATCCATCTGCCATGCCCGGGAGGCATTGGCCTCGGCAACGGTTCTGGTTTCGGCCGCGGCGGCGGACGCGCCCCCGCCATTCGTTCGGGCGCCGCGACATCGACCCGCGAAGAGCGACTTCTCGGCACCCTCCGGTTTATCGGTCTCCGTCGCCTCAACGATGACGGGAGCCTCGAGTACGACCTCGAACTTCCCGCCGAACCTGGCCGCTTTCGACTGGAAGCCCTCCTCATCACCGACGACGGCGGCGGGGACCGGGCCCACGCGGTCGTTCGGACCCAAAAGCCGCTCACCGTGTGGACGAACCTCCCCGCGGCGCTCCGCCCTGGCGACGAAGGGCGGGGGTCGCTGGAAATCGTGTCCGCCGTCGACCAGGTGGTGCAGCTCGACGTGGAGCTTCCGCCCCTCCTCGAGCTGGCGCGCCCGCTTCCCTCCACGGTTGCGGTGACTCGTGGAAGCACCATCGTTCCCATCCCCCTTCGGGCGCGAGAACCCGGGGAAGGTGCGTACCGGGTATCGGTGACCGGAGGAACGTATTCGGACGCGGTATCGACTCCGTTCCAGGTGCTCCGGCCCGAGGCGATGCAGCACTTTCGGGTGGGTTCACTCGTTGGACCGGAGGCTACGGTCGTCGACATTCCGCTTCCTCGACTGAGCGAGGAAGGCCTTCTTCGAGTCCAGCCGTCCGTGGGCGTCGCCGACGCGATTCGAACCGCCTTCGAGGAAGTCCGCGCCCCACGCTGGCAGATCTCGGCGATGCGGCTCGATCGGGTAGCGACCCTCGATGGGCTGATCACCGCAGCGGAAACCCTCCCGCGACGAGAGCGAGGCACCCTGGTCGAAGATCTTCGGCACGCGCATCGGGCCGAAATCGCGGACCTTCATCGCATGGCGACGCGCCACGGAGTCCGCTGGTGGCGGGGCCTCGCGGCCAACATGCAGCTCACCGCCGAGGCGCTGAGTCTAGGGCTCTACGACCGGGCTCACCCCCAGGCGCTCTATCGCCTCCTCGACGCGGAAGCCCACAATCGGTTTTCCGGAACTCAGGCCGCCCTCACCGCGCTCGCCTTTGCCCGCGTGGACGCCAACCGCGAAGTGGGCGACCTCCGGCCACGGGTTCTTCGGCTTCTCGATGTGGTGATGCAAGAAGGTGAGCCGCCGCTCGACGCGCTCACCTACGCGCTTCGCGCCGCGCGCGAGGTGCGGGCGGTTCATCGGGCACGACGGCTCTCGCTCCGGGTAGAAGCTCGGCTTCAGGAACTGATTCAGCGGGCCGAAGCTCCGACGAGCTGCGGGGGCCCGGTCTGGTTTCTGTGTTACCGCCGCTGGGGTGGCCGCGGAGTGGCAGCCCGCGCCGCGGTCGCGCTCCTCGAAGGCGGACCCACCTATCGGCAGAGCGCGGTCGATACGGCGCGGTGGCTGGCCCAGCGCGGGCCCACCGCCAGTGGGTTTCAATGGGGAAGAGAGGCCGGGGCCGAACTTGCGCTCCTCGCACGGCTCCGCCCGACGAGGCCCAGTCCGGTCCGCGCGCGAATCGATGGATCTCTTGTACCGCTGCAGGGGGGAACGGTCCGCATTCCCGTGGGAGCGGCGCGTCTTCAGCTCGAGTTTTCAGCCCGGGAAGGACGACTTCAGCGCGTCGAAGTGGATGGGCAAGTTCAGATCGAGGCGCCAGACCGCCGCCTCGGACCGACCCGCTTTACCCGGCACTTTCGCCCAACGCCCGGAGGACTCGAGCTCGAGCTCGAGACCGAGCTGGACCATGGGAGCGCCATGACGCTCACGGTTCCGCTTCCCGCCGGCGCGATGATCAACGATTCAAACGAAGTGTCCGGATGCATGCTTTCGCACCTCTCCGGAGCGCTCGAGCTTCGGTGTCCGGCCGATGGCCCTCGGCGACGACAGCTCCGGATCGGCCTAAGTCGTATTTCCTCCGGCGAGTTCGAAGCGGGGAGCGCAACCCTCGTGAGCGAGCACCCGGACGAGTGGGCGATTTTGCCGCCGACGCGAGTCGTCGTGCGGTAAGGCCTACTCGGCGAGCGCTTCGTCCTGCTGAAGCACGCCGGTGCCGTACGGGTCGTCGGGCCCGCCGTCCCCGTGCGCGCACGAACCTTCGCCGAGGCCGGCTTCGGTCACCTCCCCACCCTCAGTTTCTTCCTCGTGGGCGGCGGCCTCGCCTCCGCTGGCCCCTTGGGCCTCATCGGAAGACGCCACATCCGCTGGCGCGGCACTCGAGCATGCGGTTCCGAGAAGCGCCCCTGCAGCGGCGAGCACGATCCGATGTCGGAGATTCATCGGGGAAAGCTTAGGCGGTAACCCGACCGAGTCGAATAGAAACTTGGCGCAAAGGACGCGGGCAGTCTGCGGTGCGTTTCGGCGGCATTCGGAATCCGACATACTCCGACCGTGTCCACGCTCAACGAACTGAAAGCAGGGCAGGAGCTCCTCTACGCGGGAAACCGACTGGCGAAAGTGAGCGCCGAACTGGCCGATGCGTTTCAACCCGGCGATCGCCTCCTCGTGGTCGATTCGTCCGGAGAGATTCTCCATGTGCCGGCCCGCGACGCCGCTCCCGCCACCGCCGCGATCGACGCGGCGAGCCAGGCTTTTTTTGGCCTCGCGGCGGTATCCGACGATGCGATCTCCAGCTTCTTCGAGGCCTTCGCCGCGCGTCTCGAAGACGACGCCACGTTCTCGCCGATCGCCGCGGCAAACCAAGAGGACGTTGCCCATGCCCACGCGCGCGGCCGGTCGACCACTCGGCTCGTCCTCAGTCCCGCGATGCGCGCCGGCATGGTGGCGGGCCTTCGAACCTGGCGCGATGCCCCCACGCTCCGAAACTCGGTGCGCGAAGTCATCGAACACGACGGCTGGTTCGTGGAACAGCGGATCGCGGGGCTCGGAGTGGTCGGCTTCGTCTTCGAAGGACGCCCGAACGTATTCGCCGACGCCTGCGGAGTGCTCCGGAGCGGGAACACCGTCGTGTTCCGAATCGGCTCCGACGCGCTCGGCACCGCTCGCGCGATCGTTCAGGCAGCCCTGGCACCGGCTCTCGAAGCAAGTGGCCTTCCGCCTGGGTCCGTGGCGCTCGTGGACAGCCCGGCGCGCGCCGCCGGCTACGCGCTCTTCAGCGACCCGCGCCTCGCCCTCGCGGTGGCCCGGGGAAGCGGCCCGGCGGTGGCCACCCTCGGAGCGGTCGCGCGGCAAACCGGAACTCCCGTAAGCCTCCATGGCACCGGCGGGGCGTGGATGGTCATCGCCGATGACGCGGATCCGGAACGCGTGAAGGCGGTCGTTCAACACTCCCTCGACCGAAAGGTCTGCAACACCCTCAACACGTGCATCGTCTCGCGAAACGGAGCATCCGCCCTCGTTCCCTCTATCCTGTCCGGCCTCGAGGCGGCTGCCGCCGCACGGGGCAACGGACCAAAGCTTCACGTCGTCGAGGGGACCGAGTCCTTCGTACCGAAGGCTTGGTTCACCGAGAAGGTCCGCGTCCAGCGCGCCGAGGGGACCCGAGAAGAAGCCAAAGCCGAAGCCATCGACGTTCCCGGCCTCGGTCGGGAGTGGGAATGGGAAGGCTCGCCCGAGATCACCGTCGCGGTGGTGGATGACGTCGAAGCCGCGGTCGAACTCTTCAACCGCCACTCTCCGAGGTTCATCGCCAGTATCCTGTCGGAGAGCGCGGCCACCCGCGACGCTTTCTATGCCGCCGTAGACGCGCCGTTCGTGAGCGACGGGTTCACTCGCTGGGTCGAT
>JBCCZL010000218.1:0-14263 GCA_039187775.1 Myxococcota bacterium | reverse complement strand
GGTTAGCGAAGACGCCGGCAACGTTTCGACGAGTTCTCCCGCGGGGAGCCACTGGGACTCCAATCCGCACGCCTTTGCGGTGGTGACCCTCAGCTGCCACGACGGGACGAGCACCGAAACCCACATTTCGATCCCCCCTCGGAGCAGCGAAGAAGGGGGCCGAGTCACATTTCGTGCGTACAATCGACCCGGCGGACCGCTCGTTCCCACGACGGAAACCCAAGATCCGGTCCTGAGCATCGGTTCGCTCCGCTCGGTGGAGTCGGGCGAGATGACGACGCCGACCCCGATCCCGATCGACTGACCACCACCGGCGGAAGGCTCGGAGAACGCTTGACCTGCCCGTGGGCAAGCGTAGGGTCGGGCTGCCGATGGGCTACAAGAAGAGTGAAATCAGCGCAGCCTCGATCGTCCAGGCTGCGATCCGCGTCCTCGCACGGCAGGGCTACGCCCGCACAAGCCTCATGGATATCGCGAAAGAGGCCGGGATGAGCAAGGGAGCGGTGCACTACCACTTCCCCACCAAGGAGGCCCTCATCCAGGTGGTGCTCGAGACCGCTTGCGACACCGTGGCGCAACGGACCCTCGCGGCGTGGGGGACAGGCAGCGACGCGATCATCTCGATCCGGTCGAGCCTCGAAGAACTCTGGCGCGTCCGCGCCGAGCGAACCGATGAGGCGTTGGTCATCGCCGACCTTTTGGCGCAGAGCCAGTACGACGAGAGCCTTCGGCCGAAACTTGCGGCGTACTACCGTTACGCAGCCTCGCAGGTCGAAGCGTCGCTCCTTCCCCAGCTCAAGTCGATGGGGCTCACCCCGAAGGTACCGGACCAGGTGCTTCCGCGCATCCTGCTCGGGCTCCTCGACGGCCTGGTGATGCAGGTGTTCGTGGAACCCGACGTCCTCGAGCAGGCGCAGGTGGTCGAGTCGATCGAACTCATCGCATCGTCGCTCTTCACCATGTCGGCGCCCGCGGCGGCCCCCACCGACGCGGCATCCGACGGCTCGTGATCGCGTTCGAAGGGGTTTTGGGGCAACCGTCGGTGCGCATCCTCGAGCGGGCCCTCGCGGACGGTCGACTCGCTTCGTCGTATCTCTTCGAGGGGCCGGCGGGGGTCGGCAAGGAGCTCGCCGCGCGTGCCCTCGGTCGAGAGCTCGTGTGCCGGCGCGACGGAGAGATCGATTCGGAGGCCGAACGGCGCGCGGCGGCCGGGGCTCATCCGGACCTTCGAGTGTTCCCTCCGCGCGACGAGGGCAATCGGAACATTCAGGTCGACTTTCTCCGAAACGAAATCCTGCCCGTCGCGCAGTTCGCGCCGTTTGAGGCCGAAAACGCGGTGCTCATCTTTCCCGAGGCCGACGTTTCCTTTCCTGAAAACCATCCAGAATCGGCGAACGCCCTTCTGAAAACCCTCGAGGAGCCCCGGCCGGGAGTTCACTTTGTGTTGCTGTCCGAGCGCCCGGACCGCCTGCTGCCGACGATTCGATCCCGATGCCAGCGCCTTCGCTTTCAGCGACTTCCCGCGGCGGTGCTCAAGGAGATTCTTCGGAGCCAGGGCGTGTCCGGCGACGCGCTCGAGGCCTCGGTGGGCTTGGCGGACGGCCGTGCGGACCGGGCGCGTTGGCTCGCCGAATCCGGCGCGGGTCCCGAGCTGGTCGCCCAGGCGCAAAAGATCGACGAGAGCATCGCGGCCCGCGACGGGTTGGCGGGTCTGGGGGAGCGCCTCGCCAAGTCGGCGGAGCTCTCACAGGTGCTCGACTCGCTCGCCACGTACTATCGCGATGTCGCGGCCGCCGGCCTCGGAGTCGACGGCGACCGCCTGGTCTTCCGCGCCCAGGCGGCGGCCCTTCGACAGCGCGCCGGCTCGCTCCCTCCGGCACGTGCTGCGGCGCGGGTCGAACGCATTCGACGAGCGGTCGATACCTTCGAGCGGAACGCCAATGTGCAGTCCGCGCTCGACGCGCTCTTCTTTGATCTCGCCTCGATCTGATCTCGACCGCGGGTTCTCCTTGTCGCGGCCGGAATAGTTGCCACACTTCAATGCCCATCGCCGATGCGCGATGGCGCCCCGAAGTTCTTCCTCTCCCTTGTTCCAAGGAAAACGGCCGGAACACGCCCCAAGTGAGGCCTCCGGCGCAGCCTTGTGGTACACGGGCAAAAGCTCGGATCCCCTATGAAACCGTTCTACATCACGACCCCGATCTACTACGTCAACGACCGTCCCCACATCGGCCACGCCTACTCGACCATCGCGGCCGATGTCCTTGCGCGCTATCAGCGACTTCGGGGTCGGCCGACGCGGTTTCTGACCGGGACCGACGAGCACGGGCAGAAGATCGAGCGGCGAGCCAAAGAAAAGGGCATCGAGCCGCAGGCGTTTGTCGATTCGATGGCCCCGCCGTTCATGGAGGCATTTAACGAGCTTCGGTGCGAGTACGACGATTTCATTCGAACCACCGAGGCACGCCACGAAGAGCGGGTCGGCCGGATCTGGAAGAAGCTCATCGATGCGGGTGACATCTATCTCGGAGAGTATGAAGGCTGGTACTCGGTATCGTCGGAAGCCTATCTCACGGAGAAAGAGCTCCTTCCGGGAAACCTCGACCCGATCACCCGGAAGCCCGTCGAGCGCGTCCGAGAGAAGAGCTACTTCTTTCGACTGAGCGCCTACGCCGATCGGCTGATGAAGTTTTACGAGACCAACCCAACCTTCGTGCAGCCAGAGGGTCGGTTCAACGAAGTGAAGAGCTTCGTCTCCGGCGGGCTCCGTGATCTCTCGATCTCGCGCACGAGTTTTCGCTGGGGCGTCCCGGTGCCTGACGATCCCGAGCATGTGATGTACGTCTGGCTTGACGCGCTCACCAACTACATCAGCGCTCTCGGCGGGCCGGCGGAAACTGGGGAAGCCGAGCTTTTTGACCGATTCTGGCCAGACAGCGGCGATGCCGTGCATATCGTGGGCAAGGATATTCTTCGCTTCCACGCGGTGTACTGGCCAGCGTTCCTGATGAGCGCTGGCATCGCTCCTCCCACCCAGGTATGGGCGCACGGTTGGCTGACCGTCGACGGCATCAAGATGAGCAAGAGCCTTGGGAACTTCATTCCGCCGGGTCCGCTGGTCGAAGAGCTCGGAGCGGATCCGGTTCGCTATTACCTGATGCGGGAAGTTGCGTTCGGTCAGGACGGCGACTTTAGCCACGAAAACCTATTTGCCCGCTACCACGGCGACCTAGGAAATGGCCTCGGCAACCTTCTCAACCGAATGGTCAGCTCGATCGTCAAGCGCAACCTCGGAGGAAAGGTCCCGGCGGTCGCCGAAGATCGGCTGAGCGAGCGAGAGCGGACGCTCATCGAGACCGCACGGCGGAGCGCCACGACCTGCGCGAACCACCTCGACGCAATCGCGCCCCACCGCGCCCTCGAAGCGGCCTGGGAGCTCGTCGCCGCAGCCAACAAGTACGTGGACCAGACGGCGCCGTGGAACCTCGCGAAGAACAACCAGACGGCCGAGCTCGAAGTGGTTGCCTATACGGTTCTCGAGTCGCTTCGCTGGCTTGGCATCATGCTTTGGCCGTTCATGCCCGACAAATGCGACGCCCTCCGAGGCCAGCTCGGGCTGCCGCCGGTGGCTCCGATCGAGGAACAGGACGGCTGGCCCTCCGAGTGGGGCGCGCTTCCGGGAGGAACGGAGACCGCTCCCGGCCACGCGCTTTTTCCTCGCTTCGACAAAACGCAGATGGCCGCGATCTTCGAGCGCCTTGGCGTAGGAGCCGAGGACAAGGGAGCGAGCAGCAACGCCGAGAACCAGAAAGGCGAGACTGGCAAAGGCGAGACTGGCAAGGGCGAGACCCCACAAAAGGGAGCGGGCGACTCGAAGAAAGCCAGCTCTTCGACGAAGGACGGAACGATCGCTTTCGACGACTTTATGAAAGTCGATCTTCGCCTTGGAACGGTGCTCAGCGCCGAGCCGGTGAAGAAGAGCGATCGACTCCTCAAGCTCGAAATCGATCTCGGCGAAGCGACGCCCCGGCAGGTCCTCGCGGGGATTCGCGCTCACTATGACCCGGCGACGCTCGTCGGCAAGCAAGTCGTGGTGGTGGCCAACCTCAAGCCTCGAAAGATCATGGGACTCGAGTCGCAGGGCATGGTGCTTGCGGCGAGTGATGACAGTGGTCTGAGCGTTCTCGGGGTCGATAAATCGATCACCACCGGCACTCGCGTTTCGTAAACGAGCCCTCGAGGAGAGCGAGAGGAGAGAACTTCCAGTGTCCCTTTTTATCCCTGCGCTCACCCCCAACTTCGACGCGGCCCTTCGCGACGTCACCTCCGACAATGTCCGGGCGCGTCGGGCCGCGGCCCTTCGCCTTGTCGAACCACCCGAAGGGCGCGCCTACGAAGCCCGCGAGGCCCTGCTCATCCTCGCTGACGACAAGAATGCGGGAATCCGCGAGCTCGCCGTCGAGTCGCTGGGGTTCCTTGGCGATGCAGAGGCGCTCGCAACGATTCTCGAGCGCATCGATGACGCGGCGCCGAACGTGCGCGAGGCCGCGGTGATCGCCGCCACACGCTTCGACGATCGCCGGGTTGACGATGCCCTGGAAGCGGCACTGGAAAGTTCGCGGCCGGAAGTTCGTTTTCAGGCGATCATGAGTTACGCGGAGCGCGCGTCTTCGGCCGACGCTCTCGAACGACTAAGCGTCTTCTTGGAGGACGAAGATTCGGAGATCCGCGCGCAAACCGCCATGGCGCTCGGGAACTCGGAGCCAGAGGCGGAACGGGAGCGGGCGGTCGAGCTCCTCCGACCGCTCCTCGAGGATCCGGAGCCGAACCCTCGGAAAGAGGCGGCCCTGGCCCTCGCCAACTTCGGGGATGGCAGTGGGGCCGCGATCCTCCGCGAATGCCTTCGAGACGCCGAACGGGCGATCGCGGCGGCGCTCGCCCTCGGCAAGATCCGAGACAAAGACTCGATCCCGGCCCTCGCCGCGATCGCTCAGCGACCTTTTGCATCGCTCCACTTTCGGGCGGCGGCGGGCGCGGCCCTCGCCGAGCTCTCCGATCCACGCGGGGTCGCGACCCTTCGCAAGGTGCTCCGAGCGATCCGCGCCGATGGGCGAGGGTTCGCCGCCGAGCTCGCCGCGGAACGAGGCCTCACCGAACTCCTCCCAGATATCGCCCAGCTCCTCGACCGGCCGCGTGGCGCGGACGCCGTCGTGATCGTTCGGGCGGTCGCTGGCCTGTCGGAAACGAGCGAAGAAGCTCGGAGCGTGCTTCAATCCGCTGCGGAACGGACCGACGAGGTGGGGGAAGCGGCCCGCGAGCTTCTCGAGGAGTGAGCAGGACGCATGGCCGCTCCCAGAAACATGGCCGCTCCCAAAAGCATGGCCGCTCCCAGAAACATGGCCGCTCCCAGAAACATGGCCGCTCCCAGAAACATGGCCGCTCCCAGAAACATGGCCGCTCCCAGAAACATGGCCGCTCCCAGAAACATGGCCGCTCCCAAAAGCATGGCCGCGGTGACCGTGGCGATGGTGGTCTTCGCATGTGGGGATGGGTCGTCGGGCGGTCCACCGGTCGAGCCATCGGCGTCGGTCGAGCCCGAACAGCCTCCACCTTTGGATGAACGCGAAGACGACGAGGCTAAGGCTGAGGTTTCGGACGATCCCCCGCTGACCCCGGAAGAGGAGATCCGGCAGCGCCTCGAAGTCGAGTGCTTTCAGGGCGTGCAGGCAGCTTGCGACGAGCTTGGCCACTGATGGCGGGGGGGCGTTGGGTCGGGGTGGACGGCTGGCGCGGAGGCTGGGTGGCCGTTGCCCTCACGGCGCGGGGAGTGGTTGATGCGCGCTCCTTTTCAAACTTCACCGACCTGGTGGGGCATTTCGATCCGGCCGAGGTGATCGCAGTCGATATGCCGGTCGGCCTTCGTTCCAAGGGAAGCCGCGAAGCCGACGCCGCGGCCCGCGCATTCCTTCGCGGGCAGGCTTCTTCGGTGTTCTCCGCCCCGCCGAGGCCGGTGCTTTCGGCCAACGACTACCCAGAGGCCGCTCGCGTCGCCAAGCGACTCACCGGAAAGGGGATGTCGAAGCAAGCGTTTCATCTCCTCGCGAAGATTCGCGAGGTCGACCCCTTCGCAAGCGAAGGCTGGCTCTACGAAACGCACCCCGAAGTGTCGTTCCGACTGATGAATCAGGGACCGCTCCGGTTTCGCAAAAAGACCTTTGGCGGTGTGTTGAAACGAAGGGAGCTCCTCGAAGCCGCGGGCATCCGCCTCGACCGGTTCGCCGACACCCTCGGATCGATCGGCGTCGACGATGTGCTGGATGCAGGCGCTGCTGCATGGTCTGCCCGACGCATCGGCAAGGGCACCGCGCAGAGCTTTCCAACCGACCCGCGGCAACAGGATCGAAGCGGACGACGCCTCGCCATCTGGGCCTAGAGAAGCGGCATATCTTGCGCAGAGGACTGGATTCAGGCGTCCAACATTCCTCGGGGGAATGGACCGACGAATCCGCATCGATTCCCCCTAGCGCTGGCCGGTTGTTAGTCCGATCGCATGAACGCTGCTTGGTTTCTTCGCTTTCTATCTTCATGCCTCGTCTTCCTTGCCCTCTCGGGATCTGCGCATACGGCCTACGCCAGCCCGTTCACTCCCGAACCCGGTCACGGCTACGCCAAGGTCTGGCTCCGCTGGCACTGGGGCTTCCTCGAGTACGCCGACGCCGACGGAGAATTGGTCGACATCGGGGACTACCATGAGGTCTTCGTATCGACCTACGGGGACCTGGGCCTCGTCGACGGGCTCGCGCTGTTCTGGCACACGGACCTCGTGAGGGTGTTCACCCTCGAGGACCCGCGCGACGGCGACGTGGAGTCGCATGTCGCGCCCGGCGATCCCGCGTTAGGCCTGCGGTTTCGCTTTCTACAAGTCCAGGGGTTCGCGATGAGCGTGGAGAGCTCCCTCCGGGTCCCGTTCGCGTCGAGCGCAGGTCAACAAGAGGTGTTCCAGCGGGACGCGCCCAATCCCCGGATCGGAACGCTCCGCATCGGCGCCGGGGTTTTCGAAATCGACGCGCTGCTTAGCGTTGGGCACGCGTTTGACGGCTGGTACCTCGCCGCCTCGCTTGGCTACCAGTGGCGGAGCGGTGGTTTCGCGGACCGGCTCCTCTGGGTCGGCGAAGGCGGGGTGGAGTTCGGGGCGCACTGGACGGTCCGGGCGCGGGCGAGCGGCGCCCACTCGCTCCGCGAGGGCGACGAACCGCCGGCCAGCAGTCCAAGCGGGATCGGGAACCGTGTGTCCTGGACCGGCCTCGCCCTGGAGGTGGACTACGAGCTCAGCAGGGGATGGCTCCTCGGCATCTCGACGGAGACCGGTCTCGGAGGAGTTCGAAGTCGGTCCGGGGGCACGATTCTCAACGTTTCTTTGGCGACGGTGTACTAACCCGCATCGGTCACCAGTCGGCGTGGCTCGCGCCCGAAAGCACCGCATTCCCACGGCCTTCTCCCTCCAGCCGTCCTCGCGTACGTCGAGTACCGCTGCGGCGTCTTCCCGTCCGAGGTCCGCGGGAATCCAGCACTTTCGAACGCGATCCATCACCTTCGGTGACCGATGCGGGCTAAGAGCGCGGATGGCTGGGCCCGCCTACATTCCTGTAGAATATGCTGCCACCAAACCTCGACCTCAATCATCTGCGGACGCTAGAGCGCCTGCTCGCCACCCAAAGCGTGACCGAAGCAGCCCGGAATCTCGGCATCGGTCAGCCGGCGATGTCCAAGCGACTGAAGCAGCTCCGAGAGATCACCGCTGACCCGCTCCTCGTTCGTCGTGCGGGAAGGACCGAGCTCACTCCCCACGCGGAATCGCTCGTGGCGCTGGTCGGCGACGCGTTGGCTGCGATCGAACGCGCGCTTGCTCCCGCGGCGCCGTTCGAAGCGGCCCGTGCGCGCGGCAAGGTCACGCTCGCGATGGGCGACGAAACCGCCACTGCCTTTGTCGGACCCATCATGAGCCGGCTCCAAGAGAACGCCCCCTTCATCGACCTTCGGGTCCGTCGGCTCCATCGCGCGACGACCGGTCTTCTCGACGCGGGAGACATCGACTTCGCCCTCGTTCCAGACCTTCGGGAAGACCCGACCTTCGACATGCCGGAGATCGACCGCTTTGTGTTCCAACCACTCTACGACGAGCCGTACGTGGTGCTCTCACGCACGCGGAGGCGCTGGTCGATGGCGCGCTACCTCGCGTCTGACCATATCCTCGTCGTACCGTTGGAAGAGAGCGACGACGGCCTCGTCGATCAGCTGCTTCGAGCGAACAACCAACGGCGTCGAGTCGCGCTCTCGGTTCCGACATTTTCGGCCGCCCTCCGCATCGTCGCAGAGACCGACCTCGTAGCCACCGTCCCGGAAGTATTGTGCCGCGTGGTTGCGCCGAAGCTCTTTCGCGCCAAGCCGCCCTTAGAGATCCCCTGCGACCCGATGTGCCTCGTCTGGCACCCCCGACACACCACCGATCCCCGCCACCAGTTCCTCCGGCAAGAGCTGCGCGCCACCATCACACACTGCGTGAAAAAGAGCGGGCTCCCCGTACGCATCTGAAACATCCGGGGACGAGGTAATTTTTTTCCTCACCACGGTCGCTAACCCCTCGAGATCACGATCCTGCGCACCCGAAGCACCTCAACAACCTTCGACAGGCCCGGAACGAACTCCCGGTCGGGGCTTCGTTTCGGCTACTTGCCGTTCGTGGTGAGGAAAAAGTGACCGCTTGCCTAGCGGGCAGCTTCTTGGTCCACGATGGGCAGCTCACTGGTTTCGCGTACTTACGAGTCGTGGTGAGGAAAAAAGTTACCTCGTCCCCGGATATTGCATCGGTGGGAAAAGATTTACCTCGTCCCCGGTTGGGGGCGATGGTGGCGGTCCATGCCGCATCCGCTTCGGTCGTTCCTGGATCGCGCCCCTCGGCCTGTCTTTGTGGTCTATGCCATCTTCGCGGCGTTCTCGACGTACTTCTGCATGTACGCGTTCCGGAAGCCGTTCGCCGCTGCGAGCTTCGAGGGCCTGTCGTTCCTCGGCACCCAGGTCGACCTCAAGACCGCGTTCGTGATCAGTCAGATCATCGGATACACGCTCAGCAAATATGCGGGCATCAAGTTCGTGTCGGAAGTGTCGGATCCGCGGCGCGCGCGTTCCCTGATCGTGCTCGTCGGAGTCGCGCAACTCGCCCTCATCGCCTTTGCGACGCTCCCCGATTCGTTGATGGCCGTCGCCTTGTTCATCAACGGCCTCTGCCTCGGCATGATCTGGGGCCTCGTGGTGCGCTACCTCGAAGGGCGAAAAAGCTCCGAACTTCTTCTCGCCGGACTCAGCACATCGTTCATCGTCGCAAGCGGCGCCGTCAAAGATGTGGGCCGCTGGCTCATGCGCGACTTCGGAGTGAGCGAAAGCCTCATGCCCGCAGCCGTCGGAGGACTCTTCTTCCTCCCGTTCCTCCTCGCGGTGTGGCTCCTCGACCAGATCCCACCGCCATCGGAAGAAGACATCGCCCTTCGCGTGGAGCGGCCTCCAATGGACGGGGCTGCCCGCCTCGCGTTTCTCCGTCAGTTCGCCGGAGGACTGATCCCCCTTCTCCTGGTGTACGTGGCCGCCACCGCCTATCGTGACTTCCGCGACAACTACGGCGTCGAAATCTTCTCGAGCCTCGGCTACGAGGACGAACCGGGCCTCTTCACGCAGACCGAACTCCCCGTGGCCTTGGGGGTGCTCGCCGTGCTCGCTGCCCTCAACCTGCTCAAGAACAACCGCCGCGGCCTGATCGGCGCGTTCGTGGTGATGCTCATCGGCACCCTGATCCTCGTCGGCGCCACCGCGCTCTTGGGCGCCGGTGCGATCGACGGCCTCACCTTCATGATCGCGGTGGGGCTCGGATCCTACCTCGTCTACGTGACGTTCAACACGGTGCTCTTCGAGCGCGTCATCGCGGCAACCCGGGTTCAGGCGACCGCAGTGTTTGCGATCTACGTGGCGGACGCCCTCGGCTATACCGGCTCGATTGCAGCCCAGCTCTACAAAGACTTCGGCGAAGCCGGCTCGAGTCGGCTCGAGTTCTTCATCGGCTTCTCCTACGTCTTTGCCGCGGGCGCCGCCGCCCTTCTCGCCGTCGCGCTCCTATTCTTCGTTCGACGCACTCGGTCGAATCCATAACTCGAGTTTTGTCATCGCCAGCGCTCCAGTTCATAGAGCACCACGGGAGAGTCCTTCGGAAGGAACACGCCACCCCCGATCGGCAAGAAATGCCGTCCGATGCGCCGTCGATACCAGTCGGCGGAACGAAGATAGACATCGCCGTCGGTGACCGACTGGTCGCAGTGCTCGTCCCAGTCCTCCTGGGTGAGCACTTCGAGATAGAGGACCTGCTCGGCAAGCCGCGAGAGATTCCGCAGCGCCCGCTCCGCGGCTCGCGCCGGCAGATACTGGAGGACTCCTTGGCACACCACGAGGTCTGCCGCCTGGTCGTAGTCCACCACCGAGCCAAGCTCCCAACCGAACTCGTGGGCCAGAAACTCGCTCACCTCGACGCCGCGATACTCCAGGTCGGGGAACAGCTTGCGAAGTGGAGCCCGCCAAAGACCGAGACCGCATCCGAGATCGAGAGCCGACTCCGGCTTGATATTGAGGTACTGAACATAACTCCCCACGAAGCGGGCGAGGCGTGCCGTCTCCTCCGCACTCGCCACCTGCGTCTCGTGGTCGAGGTAATAACGACGGTAATATTCTTGGTCGAAGCGCGTCACCAGGGCCGAGCCTACCGGAGAAAACTCGTTTATTTCCCCTAAGTTCGGCCTACCACCGTGCCGGCTTGACAAGTGGCCGACTGAAACTACCCTTCGCTGCTCTTTGGCGCCCTGGTGAACCGGCGGTGCCCACGACGGACGACCCATGAATACCAATCTCGGCCTCATCGGCAAGAAGCTCGGCAACACTCAAATCTTCAACGAAGACGGCAGCGTGACTCCAGTGACGGTGGTCGAGGCCGGGCCCTGCGTCGTGGTGGGCAAGCGCTCCGAAGCCAAGCACGGCTACACCGCCCTTCAGCTCGGATTCGGCAAGCGCCGGGAGAAGCTCGTCAACAAACCCGAAGCCGGCGCGTTCAAGAAGCTCGAGATCGACCCCCCCGAGGTGGTGCGCGAGTTCCGCGTGTCCGCCGAGGACGCGGAGAAGTTCGAGGTCGGTCAGGAAATCAAAGTCTCCGACGTGTTCGAGGTCGGACAGCGCGTCGACATCGCCGGTGTCAGCAAGGGTCGGGGCTTTGCCGGCGTCATCAAGCGTCACAACTTTCATGGCGCCGGCACCGTGGGCCACGGCACCCACGAGTACAAGCGTCACGGCGGTTCGATCGGGATGAACATGACGCCCGGCCGCACCCTCGCGAACCAGAAGATGCCCGGTCGCTACGGAGGAAAGCGCTCGACGCTTCTCGGCATCAAGGTCGCACGCGTCATGGACGAAGAAGGCCTCGTACTCCTCGCGGGCGGCGTCCCCGGTCCCCGGAGCGGCCTCGTGACCGTGCGCAAGGCCGTCAAGCGCAAGGGCAAGGGCACACCCGCCTCGTGAGTGGTGGCCGGAGGCAGGACGCCTTCGGCAAACGCGCGAAGGCCGAAGGTTACCCTGCCCGAAGCGTCTACAAGCTCGAAGAGATCGACAAGCGGGTCCGCCTTCTACGACCGGGCCTCCGAGTCCTCGATCTCGGCGCCGCGCCCGGCTCATGGTCGCTTTACGCGGCCCGAAAGGTCGGGCGGAAGGGCGTGGTGGTCGCGATCGACCTTCAGCGGATCACGATCGCCTTTCCGCCGCAGGTCGAGGTGCTTGAGGCGGATGCCACCGATGTCCTCACCGACGAGCCGCCCGCGTGGGCCATCGAACCATTCGATCTGGTCCTGAGCGATATGGCACCCGCCACAACCGGCCAGCGCCAGCTCGACATGTATCGGAGCTACGAACTCGTGATGACGGCACTTCGCATTGGAACCGAAGTGCTCAGGCCCGGCGGGAGCCTGGTCGCCAAGATCTTCCAGGGGGCAGAGTTCGAAGACGCACGGAGCGCGTTTCGCGAGGTCTTCGCCGACGTCCGAACCCTCCGCCCCAAGGCGATTCGCTCGGAGAGCTACGAAGTGTTCCTCGTCGGACAGAACCGGCGCTCGAAGCCGCGTTAGCCGCTTGCCGCAAAAGGCGCTTGCGTGGATCCGGCTTCGCGACGGTGCCGGCGCGCCCGCGAGCCGACGAGGAATAACCGAGCTATGTTGCGGAGGCAGGCCGAAGGCCGGTCGCGGGCGCGCGGTGCCCGCGCTGGCGGCGCGTGCGGAGTGTTGCAGCAACCTGCGAACTCAGAAACCCGCTCAGTGGGACTTCATTCGGGCCTCCAGGGCCTGGACCGCTTCGCCAAGATTGTCCGAGGCGCCCGCGATCGACGTCCGAGCCTCCGGATAGTGCTTGTCGACGAGCGCAGCCCACGCGCGATTGACCCGCCGCTCGGCGGAAGACAGCGGTCCGAAGATCTCCGCAAAGCCCCCCATCCCGTAGCGCGCTTGCACTCGATTCTTCGCCGCAATGAGCGGCTCGAACTTTTCGAGCTGAACCTCTTCGATCTTAGTCTTCGCTTCGTCGAACTGCGCGGCCTTCGGATTCGTGGTGCTCTTCATCGATTCCGAGAGCTCCTTCACCGCGGCCGCAAGCTCACCAAGGACCTTGCCAAAGTCCGCGGCACCGTCCTCCGAACTCCCTCCTTCGCCAAGGCTCTCCTTCTTGACCGCGATGCGCGCCATCACCGCACCAGCAATGAGCACCAGAAGCCCTAAGACGAAGAACACACCATTGTCGCCAAACCAGGTCGAGACTCGGGTCCCGGGATCGGGCCGCACCACCATCGCTGCGCGCGCCCGCGCATCGATGAGCTTTTCGGCTTCCTCGATGTAGGTGGAAAGCTTGTCGGCGACCTCGGTCGGGAGCGCTTCCGACGGGTCCTCTTCCCCGCGAATCGCCTCGACCAGAGCTCGCTGGGCGGCGCGGTGCTCTTCCAACGTGTCGGGCGGTTCCGCCCGGACCGTGGCGGGGTCCTCTTCCGGCGTGTCGGTCTCGGGAGGATCGGGATCGGGACAGGCCTTGCTGAACTCTTCGAAGGACGCGCCCGACTCAATCGCTTCCGCCCTCGCCGCACAGTACGCTCCTTTGGCCTCACTCTCCGGGCCTGCGAGCAGCTGAATCGGCGCGCTCTCGATCATCGCGTCGCGCATCTCCGGACTCAGTCGCGCGCCGTATGCAGCGCACACCGCGACTCCTAGGGTGACCATGACCAATCCGATGTTCTTCATGGCTACTCTCCCACCGCGAGCTTGATGAGCACGATGACCAGGCTCGTGAGCGCCTCACCGATGATGAATCCGGCCGCGACCGGGACCAGCGTCGAGCCCATCCAGCGGTCTCCCTTGGCGGCTTTGAGGCCCATCGAAATAAAGCAGCCCACGCCGTAGGTCAGGGTGATGTAGAACGGCAGATACATCGCGAGGCCCACGAGAACGCCGAGGCCCCCGATCGGAAAGATGCCGAGCCCGAGACCGACGGCTGCACCGCTCACGTATTTGTCGAGCGGCACATTGGGCGTCGCTCCGGGGGTGACGCCAAGCCCTTCAATGATCCCCGCGAGCGCGGTTCCTTGCGGCGCACTCAGCGTGGGATGCCCCGGCCCAAAGCCTCCGCCGTCGCCCCACAAGAGATAGATCACGCCGACGGCCACGGGAACACCAAGCCAGGCTACCGCAAACTGCGCGAGCTGCTGTCGCTTGGGCTGGGCGCCGATCAGATGACCGCTCTTGAGGTCGCTCATCATGTCCGCGCACTGCCCGATGCCCATGCTGACGGCGATGCCCAAAATGATCGCGCTCACCGCGTTCCCCCCCGACAGGAAGAACATCAGCGTCACTCCGATGAGCGACATCCCGCTGATTGGAGAGATGTCGGTCATGCCCGTGGCCTGGGCCACGATCAGCCCGGCGAGCGCAAGCCACAGCGTGCCCACCACCGCGATGAGGAGCGCCTGGCCCACCCCGATCTGATCGTCGGAGAGAATCGACGCCACGAACAGCACTACAAACGCCGCGGCGATGCCTCCGTAGAGCACCTTGGTGCTCATCTCGTCGGACCCCGAGCCGGACTTCGCCGCCGCGCTCAGCGACTTGAGGGCCGCGGTGATCGCGGGAAAGCTCGCGATCACGCC
>JBCCZL010000217.1:0-14344 GCA_039187775.1 Myxococcota bacterium | reverse complement strand
GCGCCGTGACATTTCTTGTACTTCTTGCCGCTCCCGCAGGGACAGGGATCGTTCCGCCCCACCTTCGGGGCGGCGCGGACCTCCGGCTCCTGCCCTTCCACTTCGCCGTCACGAAAGTACCAACGACCGTCTCGGCGGCGAAAATCCGACCGCTCACGGTGCCGCCGGGCCTTGCCGCGTTCCTCGTAGGCGCAGACAAACTCCACCACGCCGACATCGTCGCGTTCTCCGCCTTTCTCCGTCCCGAGGATTTCAAGACCCAACCACACCGCCTCCTCCGACCACTGGCGCACCGCATCTTCGTCGAGGTCTCCCCGGGTCTCCGGGTCGTGCGTCGCGATCACGTAGCTCGTGTCCCCGATCGCGTAGGCGGTGTAGCGAGACCGCATCAGCGCCTCCGCGGTCTTCGGAATCGCGTCGCCGTCGATGTAGGGTTGGCAGCACTTCGCCAGCGCCATCCCGCTTCCGCAGGGGCAGGGAGTCATCCGCGGGTCCCGATCCTTGGTTGAAAGAAGTGAAAGGTCCGTTCGCCAAGCTCGCAGAGCTCGGCGTACGTGAGCACTCGAACGCCGCCACTATGCGCCTCGCGCTCGCTTCGGACAATGTCCCGCGACGCACGGTCCATATTCGCGAAAAACAGATAGCACCGAGGCCGGCGGACCTTGATCCCGAGCTCCCGGCTCAGGTAGTCGGACTGGCGCTCGACGAACGCGAGGAGGCGCTCCGCCCGCCGAAACGCGTGTTCGAAGGAGCTTAGGAGCTTCCGGTTTTTCCCGACGGACGGCGCAGCTGGGGAGAGGAACACCAAGATGTCGTGCTGACCGTCAGCCACTCGCTTGGCGAAGACCTCGGGGAGATTGGGATCGGCCGCTCCCGGTCGTTCGATCGAGACGTGCTGCGCCCCGAGGAGCCACGGCTGGCGGACCAGCGTCTCGATGAATGGAGTGGGGTCTTGTCCACTCAACTCACGAAGGGGGAGAAGATCTCGAATCGCGTCACCGGCCACTCCGGTCCCTGAGCGAAAGCTCCGGCGCGCATGGTCTACGCTGACAAAGTCGGTATCCGCAGGGCCGAGACTCTTGCTGTCGGCGTCGGTCAGCTGGAGACCGTAGCGAACTTCATTCTCCCGGTAGAGAGACATCACCCCTTCGAACGGCGCCTCGCCTTCGACGAAGGTCAACCCGTCGTAGAACCACTGCACTCGCGTGGGAGCCACGAAGTGGTCTTCCGCGTCCCGCAGTGCAAAGCCCGAGTTGATGGCGTGCCGAACCGATGCCATCAGCGAGGAGCGCTCCTTGTGAACCAGAAGATGCTGGTGCACCGAGTGCGTCGGGCGTCTGCGCTGCGGAAGGACCGCGCCGAGCAGCGCTTCGAGCCTTCCTTCGCCGAGGATCGCGGCGACTTTCCGGTCATTGGCCTTGGCCACGAGCTCAGTGAGTTCGACGAGGAGCGTCCGGGCGTGCTCGACGTCGTTCGCGGCCTTCGCCGCTCGGGGACCGCCCACCCGCGTGTGCTCGGCCGACCCGTCCGACTCCGCCGGATCCGAACCCGGCTCGCCGGAAGGAAGCTCCTCGGAACGCGCCTTTCCGGACGTTCTGGGCCTCGTTTTCGCCGCCCGGCGTCGCGGTTCGGCCCGGTTCTTCGGAGCTTCTTTCGGCGTCTTTCTCGGTGTCTTCTTCGTTTTTTTCGGGGTCTTCTTGCTCGGCGCCGTCGCTCCGGCGTGTGTCTTCTTCGGGCCCTTGGATGGGGAAGGCGTCGCCGAGTTCCCCGCACGGGTTCGGCGGGAACCACTTCGACGGGTTTCTGTCCGCGTCGGTTTCTTCGTCGGCTTCTTCTTCGTCGATTTCTTGGTCGATTTCTTCGCTGCGCGCTTCTGGGCCATGGGCACTCCCCTGCGCTTGGAGGGTACGTTCATCCCCCGCCCACGAAAAGCCAAACGGCGACGCCCGACGTCCAGAACTCGCGAGATCGTTGCCCCGGTCTCGGCAGTGCAGCGCCCGACTTCGTCGTCGCGGCTCTTCGGGAAGCGGGCGTCAGGCCGTCAGGCCGGGGAGCGGGCCTTGGCAGATCTCTGCATCCCCAAACGTGTCGATGGGCAGCCCCATCGCGTTCGCGAGAGACACATAGACATCGCTGATCGCATGCTGGCCTTCGTCGAAGCTCAGGTAGCGGCCCGTTCGGAAATAGCCGTCCATGTGCCCAAGCGCGAGCACCGCATGAAGGTTCTGGCCATTGTGATGTTTGCCCCCGCAGGTGTTCACATAGACCACGATGGTGTTGTCGGCCATCGTGCCGGTCCCTTCCGGCGTCTCCTTGAGCCTCCCCCAGTAATGGGCGATCTCTCCAAGAATGAAGTGATCGATATTGAGGATCATGTCCCAGTCGTTCTCGTGGTAGTTGTTGTGGTGACCGCGCATGTCGCCGAGCCATCCGTATCGGTTGTGCGGTCCCTCTCGCCCGAGGATCGAAATATGGCTGACCCGTGTCAGTCCGCACTGCTGGGCGGCGAAGGTCGTATCCACATGCGCGCGGACGACGCGCGGGTCGAGGTTGTTCCGGTCGAGCCCATCGTCGGGCGGCACCGGCTCGCAGGCCAGGACCTCCGCGCCCGCGAGCTGGCCCTCGAGGACCCGGAGCGAATCCAGATACTGGTCGAGGCGCTCCTGTTCGTACGGGGCGAGCCGCGACCGCGTCGCGTTCACATCGCCGAGCACGCCATCAAGGAGGCTCTGCTCCCGCGCCAGTCGGCGTCGGAGCTCCATCTCGCTCACCCCGGTGCTCTCGCCAAACCACGTTCCATAGGCCTGTACCGGGCTTCCGATCGCCGGAAACGGGGTTCCTGGGCCATCCACGCTCACGCAGAGGATGTTGTTGCCACCTTCGGCGATGCCGACCGCGGTCGAGCTGAAGCGGTCTCCCGCGCCCACGGTGTGGGCGAGGTGCCGGTCGATGCTCACGCCTCCGCCGCCTGGCGGGAGATCGCGGAGCTGGCTCCCCGTTCCGCCGGGAAGCACCGAAAGCGTCGCCCACTGGTTGCCGTGGAGCGCCTTATCGTGCGGATTGAAGAACTTCGACAGGACGAGCAGGTCGTCCTTGTAGGGCGCGAACGGCATGAGGGTCGGCGAGAGATCGAAATCGGTCTCACTCCGTGCCTCGCACGTGTAGTTCCGCTCTACGAACCCATTGCCCGACGTGAACAGGACGAGGCGTTTTCGATCCCCGGTCTGCCCTTCGGCCTCCGTCACGAGTTGATCGAGGAACGGCCCGAGCATCGAGCCCGCCGCCCCCAACCCCACCATCTTGCCAAACCGGCGGCGGTTCATGGGCGCCTCCGCACGCGAAAGGCCTCGTCGGTCACCACGGCCACCGCAAGTTCCCGGACGCTGCCCCCGCTCTCCTGAAACGCCGCCGTGGCTCGAACCACCAGCGGATCATCGATCGGCGGCTCGGTTCCAAGCGCGTACTGAACGAACCGACGCGCGACACACGAAGTCACGTCCTCCGACTCGGCAAGGAGATCGACCAGCCCCTGCGCATCATCGAAGGTGCGGGGAAGCTCGCCTCCCACGATCTGTCCAGAGGGATCGATCGGTAGCCCGTGGTCCTCCGTTCGATAGCGGCCCACCGTGTCGTAGCGTTCGAAGGCGTACCCGATCGGGTCCATGAGCGAATGGCAGCCAGCGCAGGAGCCCACTGAGTGCGCCTCCTCGGTGTGATCGCGAAGCGTGACCTCGTCGCGGTTTCGTGGTGGGAGGTTCGCGTCGACATCTTCCGGAGGCGGCGGTGAATCCTCGCAGAGGAGCGCAAACCGAACGAAGCGTCCGCGGAACACGATGGACGTTTCATCAGGGTGGGCGTGCGCGGCGAGAAAGGCGGGCTGGGTCAGCACCCCGAAGCGCTCGGCGGGGTCGAGGTCTACCCGACCGAACGGCTCGGAGGGTGGGTCGACGCCGTAGATCGCCGCGAGCCGGTCGTCCACGAACGAGTAGCTTGCGGTGAGCATCGTCCCGAGCCGCGCGTCTCCATCGATGAGCACGTCCGCGAGAAACAGCGTGCTCTCCCGCTCCATCGCTCGCGTCAACGCCGGGTCGAAGTCCGGATAGAGGTCAGGGTCCTTGACGACTGCTCGGACCTGGGCCACGTCGAAGAGCTCGGCGAGGAAGGCGACCACTCCCGAGGCTGTCTCCCGGCCGGCGAGCAACCGGCGCGCCTCCGCCTCGACGGTGGTCGGCGCGGCGAGGTCACCCGCGGCCGCAAGATCGCGCAGCGTTCGGTCCGGCGGACCATCGGCGAGCACATAGGAGAGCGCAGAAGCGAGCTCATACGGCTCGAGGGCCACATCGGTGGATTCGGCACCCGCCTCCCCAAATTCGGAGCGAAAGAGAAACGCCGGAGACATCAACATCGCGCGAACGAGCACGGGAAACGCTTCTTCCGGTGAGCCGTCCTCTCGGGCGGAGGTCCAGGTCGCGACGAAGCGATCGCGCTCTTCGGTCGACACCGGACGACGCCATGCCCGGGCGCCGAAATCCGCGACAAAGGTCTCGATGCACGACGCATCGTCGAGCCCTCCGGCAAGGCACGACGCGAGAGCGGCCGGGTCCTCGGCGAGCCGGAGCGCGGCGTCTTCCATCGCATCGTAGATGTCGCGGACGTGGGGCTCGGTCAGGTGACGCCGACCGGCGGCGGTCGAAAACGCGCCGCTCGAACCGAAGCCTGAACCGAGCTGGGCGGAGGCCGAGAGGCGCTCTTCGAGCGCGATGTCGTCGACGATCGTCCGGAGGGTGTTCTCGAGCTGTCGAGGCGTCAGGCGGACGAGCCGCGGCGCCAAGCTCGAAGGAGCCGGGGGCTCACCCACCGGGGCGCGCTGGCCGGGGGGAGGCGGATCGCCCGGCGTCGACGGCTCGCTGAGCTGGCCCTCGCATCCCATCAACACGATGACCACGGCGGAAAGTTGGAGGAGACAAGTAGGACTACGCATACACCGACCGATGTGCGGCTCGAGAGGAGCCAGGCCTCTGCGCCAAAGATGAAGCAACCACGGTGCCAGCCGATACGGGATCGTCGGGAACGATCCTTCGAGAGCGAGCCAGGGTCACGGTCACTGAAAACCGGGCCGACGTGCGATCCGGCGTTCTGCGAGTGCCGGTTCGACGAGGGAGTCAGCGTATCCCGCGCTCCGCGGCTGGAGCGTCGGGCGCTCCGCAAGCGAAATGGACATCCACCGGCCCCCCGCGATCGGTTTTGTCCCGTACGGAAAGATCCGCGAGACTCGCGGCATGACCGACCCACGCTATGAGCTCTTCTACTGGCCCATGATCCCAGGGCGCGGCGAGTTCGTGCGCCTCATGTTCGAAGCGGCGGGCGCACCGTACACCGACGTGGCGCGTCTTCCGGAAGAGGAAGGCGGGGCGATCGCCGCGATGCTCCGATTCCTCCGCGCCGAACAGGAGGGCGAGCTCCCCTATGCGCCACCCTTTCTTCGCGTCGGCGACGTGGTGATTTCGCAGTCGGCGCTCATCTGCCAATACCTCGGGCCCAAGCTCGGCCTGGTGGGAGAGACCGACGCCGCGCGGTTCCACGCGCAGTCGCTTCAGCTGACCCTCGCGGACGTGACCGCCGAGGCCCACAACGTTCATCATCCCGTGTCGACCGCCCTCTACTTCGAGGATCAAAAAGAAGAGGCGATCCGTGCCGCCACGTCCTTTCGGGGCGAGCGGATCCCGAAATACCTCCGCTACTTCGAACAGACCGTCGCCCGAAGCTCTGGAGACTATCTCGTGGGC
The DNA here is from genome assembly GCA_039187775.1 of Myxococcota bacterium. Classification (GTDB taxonomy): domain Bacteria; phylum Myxococcota_A; class Polyangia; order Polyangiales; family JBCCZL01; genus JBCCZL01. The sequence goes on along the minus strand of JBCCZL010000217.1, from coordinate 8,558 downwards.
GATCGGCTCTCGTATCCGGATCTTTCGCTGAACCACGTGATCGCCGGTCTTCGGTACGCGTTTCCAACGTCGATGGCCGGCTGGGGTCAGACGTATCCACGAATCGCAACGCTCGTCGCCGCCATCGACGCGCACCCGAACGTCGCCGCCTATCGGAAGAGCGATCGCTACCTTCCGTTCAACGAAGACGGGATCTTTCGTTACTACGAAGCGCTCGACGGCTAGACGAAGCGCCGGGTCCCCGCGACGCCGTCGCTCTCTTGGTCGTCGCCCCATTTGTACGGCTCATCCACCAGGTCGTTGATGCGATCCATGACCACATCGACGAGGCCTTGAAACCGGTCCCGGTGACGTTCTTCGGCCTCGGGAGTGAACGGCTGGAATGGCTCATCGATGTGGAAGGGCTTCATCTCCTCGTAGGGAATCGTCTTGCCGATGCGATACACGATCCGACCTGGCCGACCGATCGGTGCTCCCGACGGATACACTTTGTCGGAGCCGCTGCAGCCCACGGGCACGATCGGCCGCTTGAAGTGAAGCGCGATCTGACCGAGACCGATGTGGCCTTTGGAGAGTCGAATCGACCGCGTGCCCTGGGGAAACACCAGCACATCGAGTCCGAGGTCGAGGGCCTCGCCGTTCAGGGCGACAAAGCGCGCCATCATCGCCTGAAAGAGCGCGTCGAGCGCAGCCGCGTAGGTCTCACGACCCGCGTCGAAACGGTAGCCGAGCATGTCGCGGCTCCGTTCGAAGAGCTCACGAGGGAGCACGATCTCCCCGGGATCCCGAGCCTCGACCATCGCGCGAAGCGCAGCGTACTCTTCCGCGGAGGGTGGCCGGCCGACAGTGTTTACGAAGTCTCGGCTGATGAGATAGCCGCGAGAGACGGTAGGGATATTGTTGGTGAGCTCCATGAAGGTGCCCATCGCGCGGTTCTGGTAGTACTTCCCCTTCACCCAAGTGGCGGTATACCGGCTCTTCATGCGCCACAGCCGATACTGAAACGGCCAGTAGTTGTACCGGTCGGTGTGGTTCATCGCGAAGATGACAGGCTCCCGCGGTAGCGTGTCTGCGCCCAAGATTTGAATGCGCACTCGCGGCGGGAGCTCGTAGTTGGGCACGAGCACCGAGAGTGCGATCAGGCGCTGGACGCGCGGCTTCGCGCTCAGTCGAATTCGCTCCATCCGGGGCAGGTCAAGCATGGCTCGGGTGTGCCGTTGTCGACCGCGGAAGTCAACCGGGCGGCGGCACCGGGCGTACGCCGGAGACCCGGTCCGACACGAGCCGACGAGCCAGGCCGCGATCGAACGGCTTTTCGACGATCGGATTCGGAACCCGGCCGACAAAGGCGCGTGCCCGATCGGTGAACGCTCCGCCGGTGACGAACACGAGCTTGTTCTCGATCCCGGTGCCCGTCGCGACGAGTGCGTCATAGACGTCCATTCCCGTCGTATCGGGCATCATCAGGTCACAGAAAATGACGTCGTACTCCTCGCGCTGGGCCTGCTGGATCGCCTCCTGCCCGTCGAGCACCACGTCGCAGCGATTGGGCCGAAGCATCCGGGCAAGGGCCCGCGCCACCCGAGCGTCGTCGTCCACGATGAGTACCCGGGCAACCCGCGCGGATTCGTCGAGCGGCGCGGCCTCCTCGGGCGCGACCTCGGTGACGTCTGCGACCGGAAACCGAACCCCTACCGTCGTGCCTTGACCGTCCTCGCTGTCGATGGACATCGCTCCGCCGAGGCCCTCCACGATTCGGCGGCAAATGGTGAGCCCAAGTCCGGTGCCCACCCCGATCCGCTTGGTGGTAAAGAACGGATCGAACACGCGCTCGCGCACCGCGTCGGGAATGCCCTCTCCATTGTCTTCCACTTCGACAACGACCCAACCGCCTTCTTTCTGCGCCGCGCGAATCACGACCTTGTTCCGACTGCTTTCGCTGTCCTCGAGGGCCTGCGCCGCGTTCACTAGGAGATTGAGGAACACCTGCCCCAGGAGCGCTTCGTTGCCGCGGACCGGCGGAAGGTCCGCCGCGATCTCGCGGACGATCTCGGCCCGCTGCCGGAGCTCGCTTGACGCGATGGCGAGCGACGATTCGATCACCGGGCCAAGTTCGATCGCGCGCACCGGTTCATCTCCCGGATGCGCGAGGGACCGGAGACCGCGGACCACCTCGCGCACCTGGGTGGCACCCTGCTTGAGCTCGCTCAGAAGCGTCGCCATGTGGTCTCGTTCCTCTGGACTCAGTGCATCGTCGACGCTCCCGAGCCGCTCCTCGAGGGACTCCGCATTCAGGAGCACGTAGGCCAACGGATTGTTGATTTCGTGGGCCACTCCCGCGGTGACCGTGCCTACCGCGGCAAGCCGATCCGAGAGCCGGAGCTGAGCCTCCGCGAGCCGGACCTCACTCACGTCCCGGGTCACCGTCAATGCCGTGAGCTTTCCGTCGAACTGGACCTCTGGGCCGGTGGTCACCTCGAGTTCGGCCACCCGACCATCGGCTCGGGTAAAGCGGTGCTGGCCATCGGCCACGTGCCCGGTGCGGCGGGCGGGAGGATCGTCGAGGAACTCGGAGAGGCGGCGCTCGAGGAGCTCGTCCCGTTTGTAGCCGAGGCTCCATGCGATGGCTGGGTTGGCGTAAACGATCACTCCCTTTCGATGCATCACGATACCGTCCGGGCTTGCTTCGATGACCCGGTGAAAGTCCTTTTCCGAGCGGAGCAGTCGATCCCGAAGCTTGGCGTCCGCCTCTCGGAGACGAACCACCGACCCGCGAAAGAGCGCGAGGAGGAGTAACGTGAGCACGCAGAGCCCGAGCGCGACCACCGCCAAGAGGTAGAGCGAGTCCCAATAGTCTCCGAGCTCCGCAGAGCTTGCCCCGTTACCTCGCCGAAGCAGACCAACCGCCGCACCGAGCCGCTCGACCGCGCGACCGCGAGCCGCCGCCGGGTCTGCGCTGGTCCCCGAGGCAAGCTCGTCCACCGCCGAAAACGACGCGTCGAGCGTTTCACGGAGCATGGGACCGCTCAGGCCCGCACCGTCGAGATCGCTGTGCGCCCGGGCTACCGCCACCCGGGCGGCAAGCAGGGCGGTTCGGTCGCCGTCATCCAGCGCTTCCGCCTGACCGAGCTCCTCCTGGAGCGCCTGGACCGCGATCAGGAGGGTCACCCGCTGGGTCACCTCCTCCCGAAGCCGGGACACGTTCTGAACCAGGTCCCAACAATAGAACGTGAACGCGACGACCAGGGCCAGGCCCAGGCCAAAGACGACGCGAAAGAGCCAGTTGTCGGAGGTGGGTTTCACACGAGATCGGGCAACCGACCCGGCGCATGAACGCACGGACGGTGACGAGAATGGTACCATCCTCGGTCGCCGGATCCCGCATGACTGCCTTGAGATCCCGCCTCTCTCGGGCGCTCCTCGTCTTCCTGGGAACACTCCTTGGGGTCGGCCTGGCGGAACTCGCCGTTCGCGCAGTCGCCCCGCGAGAGGAGCGGGCCCGACAAAACACGGTATTTCACCCAAGCTACGGGACCGTTCGGCGGGACAGCTGGGTCTTCGGCCTCGCGATCGAGCCCGACGCGGATACCGCCACCGTGCGAGAGCAGCGCGTTTTGCGCGAGCCCGATCCGGCGACTCCGCGAGTGCTATTCATTGGCGACTCCGGCACCGAAGGTGTCCGGCTCGGACCGGACGCCACCTACCCGGCGCTCTTCGCCGATCTCCTCGAGGAGGAGCAGGGCCACCGGGTGGAAGCGATCAACGCCGGAGTCTTCGGAATGACGACGGTGGACGAACTTCATTTCCTCGAGAGCGAGCTTCTTCTCCTGCGTCCGGACGTGGTGGTCCTCGGGGTGTTCCTCGCAAACGACATCAACTTCAACTTGGGCCAGGCGTTCCGGGTCGAGAACCCGACCGCCGATCGGGGCACCGTCTCCTGGCTCGCCGACCATTCCGCGCTCGTACGCGTCCTGTTTTATCGGGCCGCCGACCGCGGATCGTTCTTTGAGGGAGGACCCCACACCCCGATCGACTGGGCTCCGGAACTCCAGTTGATCGACGACCGGGGCCTGCCGCTCCTGAGCTATCCCGCAGGGGAAACTGCGACGTATCTTCGCGAGCCGACCGATCTCGTCGATGAGGCCTTCGAGCTCTTTCACATCCTCCTCGAACGTTTTCGCGCCCTCGGTGAGGCGCATCGATTCGTGCCCGCGGTGCTGCTCATTCCCACCCCGTCCACCGTCGCGGGTCGGCTGACCCTGCTCCACTATCCGGATGCCTACGGTGAACTTCACCGCATTGGGGCGCGAGTGGAGCCACGGGACCTCGACTTCGGTGCCCCCACCCGCCGCGTCCATGCGATCTGCGAAGACCTCGAGCTCACGCTCATCGACCCGACGGACCGGTTTCGCAGCCGGGGAATGGAGGCGTTCTTTCCCGACGATGAACACCCCACCGCGGTCGGCCACGCTCTCCTCGCTCGAACGCTCGTCGACCAATGGTCGCAGGTCCGCGAGCTCGTCGCGCCGTTACCAGAGGGTGTAGACAAACGGCGCTGAGGCTTCGCCGAGGAACACGAGGGCGCTCAGGATGCCGAATACGACAAGCATCGGAATCAGCCAATAGGCGCGGTTTTCCTTCGCAAAACTCCACACATGACCCAACAGCGTGCCGAGATAGCGGAGCCGGTACATGTCGAAACTCTACCGAACCGGCGGTGATCGGAACAACGGGCAGCAACACGCCCGGAAAACCGCGAGGGGAAATAACGGTGGCAAACGAGCGCTCAGCCCCGCCACCAGGCCGCCTCGAGCTGGTCGACGAGCGCGCGCACGATCGTTCGCGGCGAGGTCTCCCGGCGGACGAGGTCGACGACGTACTCGTCCCACTCCGCGTAGTCGACGGGACCGCGCACCGACCGGTGGGTCTTCCGGACGAGTGCGGCAAGCTCGAGACGCTGGTTCCGGGTGATCGTGGGGACGACATCCGGCTGAAGCTTGCTGATGCGCCGTCGAAACAGATCCACGTCCTCGAGGTCGAGGGTCGAAGCCATCGTGTCCGCTTCGCGGAGGAGCCGGCCGGCTTCCTTCTTGAGCTCGGCAAACGCGCTCGGGGTCATCGCCATGACCACACAGCTCGAAGGCAACGCGCCGCCACAATAGAACGCGAGGGTCCGAAGTGCGGTGCGTCGGGCGGACCAGGGACTTCGGTACAGGTTTTCCGCTTCGTCGATCAGCACCACCGCGCCGTGGCAATCGTCGATGCGCCGAAGCAGGTCGATCCACAGGAGGAGGCGCCGATACGCATCGAGCCGATAGTTCGAGCCGGAGCCGCGCTGGGCGAGGTCCGTCGCCGACAAAAACTTCTCGAGCGCGTGGGCCCCCCCGTTGGGTTCCTCCGCCTCGGCCGCGTCCATGAGCCGGAGCGCCTTATCCGCCGCCCAGGACTCTTCGCTGTCGGTTTCGGCGATCTCTTCCAGGGTCGCCACGAGCATACGAAGCTTGGCCGGCGATCGGGTCCAGGTCACCGCCCGCGAGAGCACGCTCGGCCGGCCGCGGAACGGGAGCTCGCTCTGCTCGAGGAGCCGGTGAAGGTGGCGCCGTGGCTGACCGAGATCGAGGTTCATCCGCTCGAGGTTCAGCCAGAACACCGGGCGCCGCTCCGCGAGGGCTCGCTCGGCGAGGTGCAGCATAAGGTGGGTCTTGCCGCTGCCGTACTCGCCGACGAGGACCTGGAACACGCTCCCCGCGACGTCCATATGGCGAAAGAGCCGTTGGATCGTCCGCTCGATCCGTTCGTGGCCCACACTCATCGACGAGACCGCTTCGGTCGGCGGAAGGCCTTCGCTGATCCGAATCAGGGCCCGAAGCGCCGAGGCACGCCGTTCCGGCGGGCGAGCGACCCGGCGATGCACATACTCGTAGGGCTCGCGGATCAGCGTGGTCGAGGAGCGATGCGGCGGAGGAGGCTCGGCGTCGGAAGGCACATCCAGCCGCGCAAGGAGCGGCGGGAGCGTCCGAATCGAGTGGGGTCCCTCAAACAGTTCCTCGGTGCCGGTGATCACCACCCGGGTGCACACCGCGCCGTGTTGGCCGTCGAAGTTATCGACCAGCTCACGAAGCACCGTGTAGGACTTTTCCCGTTGGCGCTCGGTGCGCCGCGCGATCGCGTCGCCTTCGGACAGGAGAAGCAAGAGGCCAGCAAAATCGAGGGCCTGAAGAACGCGGGTGAGTTCGCCGAGAGCCCGCTGAGCAGTCTTCGCCGAGAGCGGCGTGCGCACCGAGGGGTTCTGATACTTCTTCGCGGGGACGAGGCCATTGACCCACGAGTCGAACGCCTCGGCTTCGGCATCCGGGTTCCGGTCCGGGGTAAGGTACGCAAGGCAAAGAGCGGTGAGGTCGCCGTCCGCGCCCTCCTCGGCGGCGCGTTCCGCGAACCGGCCAGGCGCCTTCTTTCCGTGGCGTTCTCGGTAGGTGTCGAGGATCCAGAGAATCCCCCGCGGCCGACTCTCCCCTGACGGGACCAGGGCCAGGAGGATCTCACGCACAAGCTCGTCGGGAGTATCCGCCCCCTGCTCGAGCAGGGACACCGTGGAGGTGACAAAATCCCGCTCCCGGCCCCGTCCCGCGAGGGCTCGCACCAGGGATCGCTCTCGCGACCGGCGCGGGCATCGGATGAGGGAAACGCTCGCCGCGCCACACTCCCGGAGGTCGACCAAGGCCTGATCGAGCCGGGCAAGCTCGTCGGCGATGGTGGTCATCGACCGCGGTGTCGCAGACGAAGACGGTGACATGGGGGCCAGCTGCGTCATGCTCCCGAGGGGGTACCCGATCCGCATCGCAAGGGAAAGTGGCATCGACCCTACAATCCTCGACATTCTGCGGATGGTGCGAAATTGATGAATGGTTTCTGTGCCTTTGTGCCGAGAAGGGCCGAAACTAATGCGGGGCTGAGCCGAATCAGGCAGCGTTCTCGGCGATGACCGTCGATCCGAACCCCGGAGCCCCTCCGCCCGAGCCAGCCCTCTGGCCGCCGGTGGTTCGGTTTGCGATTTCGAACGTGGTCGCCCTCGGACTCGCGCTCCTCGGCAATGCGCCCATCGCCATCGCCGTCACGATCGTGGCCGGACTCGTCCTCGTCGGGGAAGCCGCGTTTCCGACGCGCGCGGCCTCGCTCTTTCGGCGGACGCGCCAGTTCGTGTTTGCCAGCCTCGCCGTGCTGGCCCTCGGCCCGATGTACTTGGCGCTTTTCGCTCCGCTCGGACTCGTGCGTCGAGGCGTGCACCGAGGTGGACGCGGGCGACGCGCCTACGACGCGTCCATCGACCGGTCCGCGTCGACCTACTTCGAAGAGCGTTCGACCGATCCGCCGAGTCCTCGCCCCTTTCTTTCGGCTGGGAGCTAACCAGGCGAGGCGTGCGAATACTCGGCGTCAGCTTTGATTACCACGACTCGGCGGCCTGCTTAGTCGAGGATGGAACGATCGTCGCCGCGGCGCAGGAGGAGCGCTTTAGCCGACAGAAGCACGATGCGAGACTTCCCGTGGGAGCGCTTCGCTACTGTCTCGGCGAAGCCTCGGGGCCCCTCGACGCGGTCGCGTTTTACGACAAGCCCATTTCTAAGCTTCATCGATTCTTCGAGACCTATCTCGCGGTCGCGCCCCGCGGCGCGATGGACTTTTCCCTTAGTATTCCCGGGTTTCTTCGGGACAAGCTGTGGGTCGAACCTCGCCTTCGGAGGACCCTCGCAACCCTCGGGCAACCCGACGACACGCCGATCCTGTTCTCCGAGCATCACTTGTCGCACGCGGCAAGCGCGTTCTTCCCGTCTCCCTTCGACCAAGCGGCCGTCCTGACCATCGACGGAGTCGGCGAGTGGGCGACCGCGAGCCTCGGCATGGGCAAGGGCATCGAGCTCCGGGTGTTTTCCGAGCTCCGCTTTCCCCACAGCCTCGGCCTTTTGTACAGCGCGTTTACCGCGCACTGCGGTTTCCGGGTCAACGATGGGGAGTACAAGCTCATGGGCCTCGCTCCCTACGGAGAACCTCGCTTCAAGCGTGCGATCCTGGACGAGCTCATGGACCTGAAGGACGACGGTTCGTTTCATCTCGACCTCTCCTACTTTTCGTTTCACTCCCGCCGTTCGATGACCACGAGACGCTTCGACCGACGCTTCGGCGGTCCACGGCGCGAAGCTCACGAGCCGCTCCGGCAACGCGAGCTCGACCTCGCGCGCTCCATCCAGGAAGCGACCGAAGAGGTGGTCGTCCGGATGGCGCGTTCGCTTCAGAAACGGACGGGCGCGCGAAAGCTCTGCATGGCTGGCGGGGTCGCGCTCAACGCGGTGGCCAACCGGCGCGTCCTCCGTGAGGCGGGATTCGAGGAACTGTTCGTCCAGCCAGCGGCGGGAGATGCAGGCGGAGCACTCGGAGCGGCCCTCGCCGCCGCGCACCTCACCCATCGGGAACCGCGGTCCGACTCGGCCGACCGCATGGCGGGGGCCTACCTGGGGCCGCATTTTTCGGACGCGATGATGCGCGAGCTGCTCGACAAGCAGGAG
>JBCCZL010000216.1:0-14367 GCA_039187775.1 Myxococcota bacterium | reverse complement strand
GACCTTCGGGTTATGAGCCCGACGAGCTACCAGGCTGCTCCACCCCGCGATGTGAGAGCGGGACTATAGCCTTGGGGTCGGGGTTGTCAATTTTGTTTTGGGGCGATCTTTGGGTGGTTGTGTTTTGGCCAATGGCCTTGGTTTTCGGGGGTCTTTTGGAGCATGGACGGTCGGGCCTTGGGTTGGGCCCTGCTTCTTTTGCTGTCGGTTTCGGGCTGCGGTGGTGCGGCGGTTCGGGACTCTTCGGCAGCGGGTGGTGGGGCTTCGGCTACTGGTGCGTCTGCGTCTTCGGAGGGTGCTTCGGACGACGCGGATGCGGATGCGGTTTGGCATGCAGATGCGGTTTGGGATGGAGTTGCGGGTTGGTTTCGGCCACGTCAGCGGGAGGGTTGGGTGATTCTTCGGGGGCTCGGTCCGGAGCGCTCGGGGTCGGGGGTTTCGGTGGAGCTTGCGCTGACTCGACGGGTGGAGGCGCTTTCGCCTCGGTCAGAGGATCGGTTTGTGACGGAGGGGGTTCGGGTGGTGCTTCTTCTCTCTCGTTCGGGTTCGGGGTTTTCGGTGGCGGAGGTTTCGGAGTCCCGGCTTTCGGCTTCGGAGCTGGATGCGATCTATTCGGCGATGGAGGAAGAGGAGGCGGCCTTTCGGTGATTCGGCGGCGGCTTGGTTGCTTGTTTTGCCTCGTTCGTTCAGGTGACGCGCATCTACGGACGCAGAGTTTTCATTTGGGGTGGGGAGCTTCACATTTGGTGCGGTTTGCCTTGGCGGCTGGCGGCGTACCCGGGGTGGCGTGGTAGGTTTGGGGAATGTTGGTTGGCTTATTTCGTTGGGCTTGGTGCGTTCTTTTTGGTTTTTCCGCGGTGGCGCTTCTTGTCGGCTGCGGGGATGATGATGGCGGGGTGGCGGATTCGTCGGTTCCGGATGCTTCGGGAGACGCAGAGGGTTCGGATGGGTCCATCGATGCTTCGGCGGATGGGGATACTCCGGCTCCGGTATCGGTGGAGTGCGTGACTCCGATCTTCGGGGAGCTGGTCGAGGCCGATGAAGGGGAACGGGTCCGGGTGGTGCTGGCGGTGCGCAATGCGTCGGAGGTGGTGTCGGCGACGTTGAATGGCTCGCCCGCGACGATCGACGATTTCGGGCTGGTGACGGCGGAGGTTCCGGCAAGCTTTGGGATTCAGTCGGCGGAGCTCACGCTCTCGGGAGCTTCGGGGCCGCTCCTGACGGAGGTGTGCAGCTTCATGACGGCGCCTTCGTTTGTGGATCCGGATGCGGCGATTCCGGGGACGATTCTTACGCGGCTGAACGAGGATGCGCTGTTCGATGGCGACGGGATGGCGATGTCGATCGATACGCTAGAGGATGTGATCGTTCGTGCGTCGGCGGAGGGGCTGATCGATCGGTCGATCGCGGTGGCGTTTCCGCCGGGCGCGGTGACGGTGCCGCCGCCCTCGCCGTGCTGTCCGTCGGCAGAGATCGATACGATCGAGTACACGTCGGCGATGGTGGTGGGCACGCAAACGGCGACGGTGGCGGCGGAGCCGGGGCTTCTTCGCATCTCCGGCGGAACGGCGTCGGTGGTGCTGGGGATCCGCGTGGTGGGCCGCATTTTCGGCGAGGTGCTGTTTGCGGAGTCGGGGACGGCGACGCTGACGGTGTCGGATCTCGGCGCCACGCTTCGCTTTTCGGTGGATGCGATGGGCAATCCGCAGATCGAAGCGGTGGACGCCCCGCCGCTCGAGATCACGGCGGTCACCGCGGCGTTTCCGACGGGGAATCCGTCGGATGCGGACGAGATGATTCCGGTGGTGGAGGGCTACATTCTCGGCGACGAGACGCTTTCGTTCCGCGGCGATGTGTCGGTGCGGTGGGCGGAGAGCGTGGGGACGATCGTGGAGACGACGCTCGAGAGTACGGCGACGACGCTCCCGCCGGTGACGATGGTGCCGGGCCTCGACGGGACGATGCGCGCCCTCGCGATCGAGACGACGGCGGACGGGCTTCGGTTCATCGACGACGATGTGCTGACGTCGCTCGGCTCGCAGGTGTCGCTTCCTTCGCCGACGGGCGGGCGGACGCCGTTCGGTCTCGATACGCGCGGGGTGGCGTTTGATCCGGCGTCGCTCGGAGGGTTTGGCGACGGGACGTCGGAGATGAGCGTGTCAGTGGCGAACGCGTTTTCGAACCAGCTTCTCCACGCGAACTGGCGCGCGGGCGGGCTCGACGGGATCGTGGGGCCCGACATGATCGTGGGCCCCGATATGATCGTGGGGCCCGACATGATCGTGATGCGGGACGCGATCGTCGGGCCCGATATGCTGACGCTGCAGTCGGCGATGCCGCCGGTGCTCTCGACGAACGCGGGCACAGCGACGGTGTGGATCGGCGGTCTCACCGCGACGCTTGCTGGGCCGGCGCCTTATGGCGCGGGCCTCACGGTTCGCATTGCCGCCACCGCGACCGGTCAGATCTCCGACGCGACGACGGGCGCGTTCGAGGTCACGGAACTGACGTCGCTCCAGGTGTCGCTTCCCGCAGGCGCCGACGCGACGACCCTCCGCGGCTACGGTGCGATTCTCTCCCACTTCATCGCCAGCTACGCACTCAATGCGGGGAGCGCCGACATTCCCCTCGCTGTATATGACGTGCCTTCGTCCACCACGATCGGAGCGATGGCGTTCGATACGGGGATTCCCGCGGGCACGCAGCTCGGTATGGCGAACCCGAATTTCTCGCTGCTCGAAAACGCGGTGCAGGCGAATGGTCTCTTCGGCGGGCTCTGATGGTTCTATCCAGCACGAACCGCGCTACGATTAACGACATGACGCGGGGCTTATCTTCCACGACGGCCCGGTCCGGTCGCGGGCCGTTGCCCGGCAGTCTTCTCGCGAAAGGTTGGTTTGCCCAAGAGCGACTTGCCCCAACGCCATTTGCGCGAGGCTTTCTCACGAACGCTTGGTTCCTCACCGTTTCGTTGCTTCCTTTCCTGGCGGGCTGCGGGCTGTCCCAGGATTTCCTGACTCCGAACCCGCCCCCGGGGCCCGCTCGGGAAGCGGGCCTGCCCGACGCCAGCGGTGGCGGGATGGACGGCTCGGTCGGCGATGGCTCTCCAGACTCGATGCCGCCGGCGTGCATCCCCGAGGCAGAGACTTGCAACGGTGCCGACGACGACTGCGATGAGCAGGTCGACGAAGAGGGCGTCTGCAACCAGCCCCCGTGCCCCGGCGGCCGCTGCCGCACGGCTTTCGCGGCGGTGTCAGCCGGCGGCGATCACACCTGCGCGATTTCGACCGACGGCCACGCGATGTGCTGGGGCGAAGGCGGCGATGGGCGTCTCGGCACGGGGAGCGAGGCCCGCCAACCCGAGCCCACGTTTGTCCTGGGTTTCAACAACGAGCCGAGGTTTCTGGCAACCGAGATCGCGGCGGGCGGCGCCCACACCTGTGCCCTCGGCATGGGCGACCTCTACTGCTGGGGCGACAACGATGACGGCCAGCTCGGGACTTCGTCAGGTTCCGCGGATATTCCCCAGCGGGTTCCGCGCGGGAGCGCAGCTCCGCTCCTCGGACTGAGCGCGGGTCTAGAACACACCTGCGCGTTCAATGAGCAGGCCCTCTTCTGTTTTGGGGAGAACGACGACCAACAGATACCCGGCGGCACCACCGCGCGAGTGACCCAGCCGGTGATGTACACGAGCCCCAACGAAGCGATCAGCGACGTCTCGACCGGCTCGGGCCACACGTGCGGGGTGTTTGGTGCGCGGGTCGAGTGCTTCGGCAACCTTTCGACGCCGGTTTTCGATAATCCTTCGGTCGTGGCGGTGGGATCGGGGGCCGACCACGCGTGCATCGTGACCTCTGGAGGCGGCGTCGGATGCTGGGGCCAGAACGACCGAGGCCAGCTCGCGACGCCCGGCGGGCCGACGGCGACGCTTCGTATCGCTCCCCTCTCCCAGATCCAGGACGTCGACGGGGGAACGCAGCACAGCTGCGCGCTCACCCGGATGGGCGAGGTCGTGTGCTGGGGCTCCAACGATTCCGGCCAGGTGGACCCGACCCAACCTGGCTCACCACCAGAGTTCATGCCGCAGCCGGTAAGCCTCCCTGACCTCGCAGCTGCGCTTTCGGTGGGGGAGGATCATGCCTGCGCGCTCCTCGACGACGGGAGCCTCTTCTGTTGGGGGGATAACTCGCATTACCAGCTTGGCTCCGGAAACTCGAGTGCCCACCGAGTTCACCACGAAGTGACAAATGGCCAGTAGCCGGCTCCTTCTCTCGTTCGTGCCGAGCTGCGCGTTCCTATGTTTCGGCTGTGGGCTTTCCCTCGACTTCATCGGACCCGCACCCAACACCACCGCCGATTCGGGCATCGATGCGGAGGTCGGTGACGGCTCGGTGCCGGACGCCGCGGTGACCGACGTCACGACTCCCGATGGCCCGTCCGACGGCGGCGTGGCCGACGGCTGCATCGCGGAGGAGCTGTGCGATGGGATCAACAACGACTGCGACAACTCGATCGACGAGGACACCCTTTGCAACGGGGTCTGCTTCAACGGAGTGTGCAAGCTCCAGTTGAAAGAGGTCTCCGCAGGCGGGGGACACAGCTGCGGCATCGACCTCGACGACCGGGCGGTGTGTTGGGGCAAGAACCATCGGGGCCAAATCGGCAACGGAGAAATGGACCTGATTTCCGATCCGGACTACGTCATCTCGAACGGAGGACCGCTTTCCCTCGACCTCATCGCGGCGGGCTCCGACTTCACCTGCGGTGCATTGGGGGGCGAGGTGTTCTGCTGGGGCGAAAACAACCGAGGTCAGCTCGGATCGCGCATCGGATTCGGCGCGCTCAACCCGATGCGGGTCCCCGGACTTCCGACCGACGGGATCGAAACCCTGGTGTCCGGCTTCGAGCACAGCTGTGCCCTCTCGAACGGAAGGCTCTACTGCTGGGGAAGCAATGTCGCCGGTCAGATCCCGAACCCTGACGGAAACGCCACCCTGATGCCGGTTCGGCTGGTTTCGGAGACGGGGCAACCGTTCCGGTTGGCCTCGACGGGCGCGGGCCAAACGTGCGCGGTGCGGGATGAGCGGGGCCTTGAGTGTTGGGGGGTGCCCGCTCGCCACATGGGGCCTTCACGCCTGGCCACGATCGAAGCGGTGGCATCGGGGCGACGTCACAACTGCATTCAGGTCAGCACCAACCGCTCGGTGCTCTGCTGGGGCGATAACGATCATGGCCAACTCGGCCGAATGTCGGGCCCGGGGGGTCCAAGCCTCGGGCTCGTGCCGGTCGACGGCGCGCCACAGGCTCTCGCGATCGAGGCCGGCGGCGATCACACCTGCCTCCTCACGCCCAGCGAAGAGCTCTACTGCTGGGGCGACAACCGAGCCGGCCAGGTCACTCCCGAAAGCCTCGCCGCCAACTTCTCGTCCCCGGTACGGGTCACGCCGTTTGGCATTCGTCGTTTTGCCGCGGTGTCCGCGGGGCACGACCACACCTGCGCGATTGCCACGGAAGACCGCACGGTCGTCTGCTGGGGCAACAGCAACGACGGCCGGCTCGGAGGCCCGGGGCAAGGCATGTTCGTGCAAGTTGAAGGTCCTCAGGACGTCCCGTAGCCGGCGTCGGGGCTAAAGGAACTCGTCGCCTTCGGCCTCGGCGGCCTTCTTTCGGCGCTGCGGATTGAGGTAGCGCTTTTTGAGCTTGTCGAGCTCTTTGCCCTTGAGCGGCCGGTACTCCCCTGGCGCAAGGCCTTCGCTCGTAATGTCGGCAAAAGACAAGCGCGAGAGCCGACGCACCGGCCGGCCGATCGCTTCCCCCATGCGCCGGAGCTGCCGGTTCTTGCCCTCGGTCAGGGTGACCTGAACCCAGGTGTGGCGCTTTTCCGTCCGAAGCACGAAGAGCTCAGCCTTTTGGGTCTTGTAACCGTCGTCGAGGACCACTCCGTTCCGAAGCTTGTCGAGCTCCTCGACGTCGAGATGGCCGGCAAACTTCACCACGTAGACCTTGGGGACCTTCTTGGCGGGCCGGAGGAGCGCTTCGCTCATCTCGCCGTCGTTGGTTAACAAAAGCGCGCCGCTCGTGTGGTAATCGAGCCGTCCCACCGGGAACACGCGCTCCGGAATTTTCCGCGCGATGTCGGACAGTGCGGCCCTACCTTCCGGGTCTTCAAGAGTGCTCACCATCTCCCGGGGCTTGTTCAACACATAGTAGGCCGGCTTTTCGAGCACGATCCGCCGCCCGTCGACTTCGATCTTGTCCTTGTGAGGATGGGCCTTGGTGCCAAGCTCGGTGACGATGCGGCCATTGACCCGAACGCGCCCGTCGGCGATGAGCTTTTCGGCCGCACGCCGCGAAGCGACGCCCGCCTTCGCGATCAGTTTCTGAAGTCTCTCGGCCGCCATGCGCCGAGGGTAACGGAAATCGCCGCCCGTGGCGGCGTCCGGAAAACACGCCTCCACGAGACGGTCCGCTATGCCACGTCGTGGGTTGCGAAGTAGCGACGAAGAAGACGCTCGAGGACGAGGTGTATCGTGGGAAACCCGACGAGGGCCACTGCTGTCGCGATCAGCAGCGGAAAGGGACGGCGGACATTCGTCGTCGCCGCGATCGCCACCCCGAGGAGGAACTGCACCCCGATCACGGCAAAAGCGACCGTCGCGGCTCGATCCGCACGCTTCTCCGGATCGGGGATCGTCCGAACTTCGAGGTCATCCCGCCCCGCCGCCTGAAGGACCTGCCTTCCGAGCTCAGATGCCTCGTCCTCCGAACCAAACATCCCAAGCTCGATCGCTTCGTCGAGGCCGAACACCACTGGATAGCGCCGCATCCGACGTTTGGTGCCCCGACTGTTCTCTCGCACGAACCGACGTTCAGCCACGAACACGCCGCGCACCGCGTCCGAACTCCAGGTCTTGTCGTTTGCCCGGATCTCTGCGGTTCCGCTCGTCTCTCGGTAGCCCGATGCGTCGAGGCGCCGAACCGAAAGCGTCCCGCGCAAGGGCTGGTAGGTCCACGCTTCTTTTGCGCGCGAGAGCGCACGGAGCGTGCCTACGAAGATGGTCAAGACGCCCCCAACAAGGAGCGCCGTTGGCGCGATATCCCGCGCCGGGCCGACCAGCGCGCCCGCGAGCACGAGTCCTCCGAGGCCCACAAAGTAAAGGGCTCGCCAGGCGGTCCGCGGACGGCGAACGCTCCTTCGCACCCCGAGGTTCAGCCCGTCGCGCCGAACCTCGGGAGGAGCCGGTGGCATTAGCCTTCGTTATCGACGGCGTCGTCGGCGGCCTGATTTGCCGCGTCCTCTTCGGCCTGGCGACGCGCTTCCTCCGCGCGCTGCCGGGCTTCCTGTTGCTCGCGGTAAATCTCGTCTCGGTCCCAGCGGTCGACCCGGCCGTCTCCGTCAAGGTCGGTGCCCATACGGACCATGCGGCCATTCTCGTAATACTCCCAGCGGTCGGGCTGCCAGTTGGTTGGCGTGGACCGCGCCGCGAGGTCCCGCTCGGCGCGAAGCGGCCGGCCCTCTTCATAGAAGATCTTGGTGTCGACCTGGCCGTTGCCGCTCGTGTCCTGCTCCATCCGCACGATGCGGCCCTCTTCGAAGAACAGGATTTCGTCCATCTGCCCATCGAAGTTCCGGTCGGCTTCTTCGCGGAGCGGTCGGCCCTCGTCGGTGTAGTAGCGGACGACGTCCTTCGTGCCGTCGGCGTTCAGGTCGGCCTCGCGACAGACGAGCACCAGGCGCACGAGCGGGGGGTCCCCTATCCGAAGGAACACCTTGCGCACGTCGGGCCATTCGTCGCCCGAGGTGTCGTAGGTGCTGACTTCGTGGGTCTGCGGATCGGCATCGCAGCGATCCGGGCCCCGTTGTGAAACGCCACGGAGCTGCTGGGCCTGCGCGTCGGCGGCGAGGTTTTCTTCGCGGATGGTGCGGTTGCTGGGACCACACGCCGCAAGCGACGAAGCGACCACGAGCATGAGAAGAACGCGCATCATGGTGCTCCTTCGGTGCTGGTGTCCTCAGCGCCGGTATCCTCGGCGCCGTCTCCGGTCGCATCGGTCCCTTCGCCGCCCTCGGGCGCGGGGCCGTCGGTGCCGGTGCCCGCCCCGAACGGGCTGTCCGCGGGAACGCCTTCGGTGCCGTCGGGCTCCCCTTCTCCCTCGACGGTGCCGTTTCGCGGCTCTTGCTCCGCCTGCTCGGCCTGCCGCTCGAGGGGTCGACCGTCGCAGCTGACCGGCTCATCGGGAGGGCCCGCTTCCGACGAGGGAATCTCTTCGGCGCGGTCGGGTCGGCCGTCGTTGTCGGTATCGTAGCGAACCTCGGTCAGGCGACCGTTCTCGAAGATTTCCCACTTCTCGGCTTCGCCGTCGTTGTTGTCGTCGTAGCGCGCCTGAATAAGGAGTCCGTTTCGATACTCCTCCCACGTATCGGCGTCGCCGCTATTGCGCCGGTCGCGCTCGGCGCGGGTGACGAGGCCCTCGGCGCACCACATCCACGCGTCGATGCGATTGTCGAAGTTGGTGTCGAGCTCCTTTCGAATGAGCTCCCCGCCCTCGTAGTAGGAGATCTGATCGATCCGCCCGTCGAAGTCGAAATCGTGCTCCTCGCGAATGGGAGTTTGGCCGTCGCTGCTGAAAAACCGAACGATATCCACGTTGCCGTCGAAGTTCATATCGAACTCCGAGCAACGGCGATTGGAGCCCGCAAACACGTGTCGGATGTCCGCGGTCCCGTCATTATTGACATCCACCGCCTGGGCTGTGGTGCCAGACTGGACACATTGCTCGCGAACCGTCTCGTCGCCACGCGAGCCTTCGGGCACCGTTCCGTCCCCGACCGCCTCGTCGTCGCCTCCACACGCGGCGACCGAAAGGAGAAGAATGCCCGCCACAACCGGCGAAGACGCCCGGATTATCCAATAGTTTCCCATTTTAGGCCTCGTGGAGCATACCGATGGTTTGTGGGGGGCCGCAAGACGACTCGAGGGAAGAAACTCGACTGCCCCTAAGACGGAGAGACGGCGCAAAACCTGGGCCCGAGGGCTCGATCATCGAATTGACAGTATGTATGGTGCCATATAGGTTCACGCCGCTCGCGCCCGTCTAATCAACTGATTTCATTTCGTATCCTCCACCGCCGTTAGGCTTCAGAGCTCCGTCATGGCCCGCAAAAAAATCTCGACCACCATCTACATTACGCCGGAGCAAAACGAACGGCTGAAGCTTCTGCATCAGCGCACGAAGGTCCCCGTCGCGGTCTACATCCGCGAGGGAATCGACCTTGTGCTCGAGCGACACGAAGAGCACCTTCCCGGCCAGTTGTCCCTAGACACCAGCGGTACCAAGAAGCAGCGGAGCGGGTGACGCCGGTCGCCACGAACTCTTCCCCCGGCCGCTCTTCCACTCTGTTCCGCCACTCATCCTCCCTCTATATCGCGTAGCGCATGCCGTCTGACATCGAGCGCATCCGCAACTTTTCCATCATCGCCCACATCGACCACGGCAAGAGCACGCTTGCCGACCGGGTGTTGAGCATCACCGGTGCGATCAGCGACCGGGAACACAAGGACCAGTTCCTCGACAAGATGGAGCTCGAACGCGAGCGGGGCATCACCATCAAGGCGCAAACCGTGCGTCTCGCGTTCAAAGCGGCGGACGGCGAGACCTATCAGCTCAACCTCATCGATACGCCAGGGCACGTGGACTTCGCCTACGAGGTATCGCGTTCGCTCCAGGCGTGCGAAGGCGCGCTTTTGGTGGTGGACGCAACTCAGGGCGTCGAAGCGCAGACCCTCGCCAATGTGTATCTCGCGATCGAAAACGACCTCGAGATCATTCCGGTGTTCAACAAGATCGACCTGCCCGGCGCAGACGTCGAGCGCGCGGCCCTCGAGGTCGAGCAGGTGGTCGGGCTCGATTGCACCGAAGCGTTGTCCGCGAGCGGCAAAACCGGCGAAGGCGTGGCCGAGGTCCTCCAGGCGGTGGTGGACAAGGTCCCACCCCCAAAAACGAATGAAGACAGCCCTTTACGGGCGCTGATCTTCGACAGCTGGTACGACGCGTACCGCGGCGCGATGATCATGGTCCGGGTCATCGACGGCACCCTCAAGAAGGGCGACAAGATCAAAATGATGGCCACCAAGAGCGAGTACGAAGTCACCGAGCTCGGGGTGTTCAGTCCATTTCCCACCGCCCTCACGGAGCTTGGGGCGGGCGAGGTCGGCTTCGTCGCGGCGTCGATCAAGTCGATTCACGACACCAAGGTTGGCGACACGATCACCCACCTGCGCGCACCCGCCGAAGAAGCCCTCCCAGGTTTTCAAGAAGTGAAGCCGATGGTGTTCTGCGGGATCTTTCCGACCGACAGCGACCAGTACGGCGAGCTCCGCGACGCCCTCGAAAAGCTCAACCTGAACGACAGCGCGTTCGGCTACGAGCCGGACACCTCGGAGGCCCTCGGCTTCGGATTCCGCTGTGGCTTCCTCGGGCTCCTTCATATGGAGGTGGTCCAGGAGCGGCTCGAGCGGGAGTACGGTCTCGACCTCATCACCACCGCGCCGAGCGTCGTCTACCACGTGCACACCACCGAGGGCGAAGAGATCGAGGTGGAAAACCCGTCCAAGCTCCCGGAGATCGGAAAGATCGACCGGATCGAGGAGCCGTACTTTCAGGTCGCGATTCATGTGCCCTCGAGCTACGTCGGCGCGGTGCTCAAGCTCTGCGAAGAACGGCGCGGCGAACAGAAAGGAATCCAGTACGCCTCGCAGGACCGGGTGATCATCACGTACGACCTGCCGCTCGGCGAAGTCCTGTTCGATTTCTACGACCGACTGAAGTCCTCGACCAAGGGGTACGCATCGATGGACTACGAGCTCGTCGGCTACCGACCGAACAAGCTCGTGCGGCTCGACATGCTCATCAACGGGGACAAGGTCGATGCCCTCTCGGCGATCGTGCACCGTGAAAAGGCGTACTATTTGGGGCGGGCGCTCGCCGAAAAGCTCAAGGGAATCGTGCCCCGCCAGCAGTACGAAGTCGCGATCCAGGCGGCGATCGGCGCCAAGGTGATCGCCCGGGAGACGGTCCGAGCGCTCCGGAAGGACGTCACCGCGAAGTGCTACGGCGGCGACATCTCGCGCAAGCGCAAACTCCTCGAAAAGCAGAAAGAGGGGAAGCGGCGCATGAAGTCGGTGGGTTCGGTCGACATTCCGCAGGAAGCGTTTCACGCGATCCTCAAAGTCGACTGACGCCGGTTCGGTTTCTCGGAACGCATTCCAATCGTCCGAAGCGGGACGTGTTTCCGAAATCGGACACTCTCCGACGGGCGAGTTCACGTTCTCGGACAATCGGTCGCGCGCGCCGCGGGAAAGCGCCGCCGTTCCTCTTCGGCACGCGGCCTGCTGTGAGTGCTGGGAGAACCATCTACTTGGAGGTAACCCGTGCAACCAGCCCTTCATGAACGCGTCATCGACGAACAGAAAATCCGACAGGACGCAAAGTCCCACCACAACCCGCGGGTCGCGGAGATTGTGGAAACGCTTCAGGCGAGCATCCTCGACGGCCTTCAAACAGCAAACGTCACCCACGCCGAGTTCAAGGCCGGCATCAAGTTCCTCGGCGGCGTGCAGGCGGCCAAGGAAATCCCGCTTCTACTCATGGTGTTTCTCGAAGCGAAGCACATCTTTGGCATCGACGAGCACAAGGAAGGTTCACAGGGCACGGTGCTCGGTCCGTACTTTCGCGACACCGCGCCCGAGCTGACGCGCCCCTACAAGCTTCCGATGCGGAGCGACGAACCGGGGGAGCCGCTCAAGACCACCCTCACCATCACCGATACGACAGGCAAGCCGATCGACAACGCTCGGATCAGCATGTGGCAGGCGGACAACTTCGGCGCCTACTCGGGTTTTCACGGCGAGGTCGACGAAGAGAACCTTCGGGGCGTGATGTACACCGACGGCGACGGCAAGATCGAAGTGGAGAGCGTTCGCCCGGGGCCCTACCCGATTCCTGACAAGGGACCCACCGGCAAGATTCTCGGCGCGCTCGGCCGGCACTCCTGGCGTCCCGCCCACCTTCATTTTGTCATCACCAAGGACGGCTACGAGCCACTCACCGCGCAGCTCTACTTCAAGGGCGGTCAATGGGTCGACAGCGACTGCGTCCATGGCGTCCGCGATTCGCTGGTCATCGAACCCGCGAAGAAAGGCGACGCCTGGACCATCGACCACACCTTCGCGCTTCGTTCCGCTTGACGCCGGCCTTACGGCGACGTCTTCGCTATGCTCCACTGGAACACCGTGAAGCCCGAGGATAAAGCGCCTCAGACTTCGACGTGGGAAGCCAAAGGTTTTCCGAGCGTCATCGATCTGTTGGGCCAGCTCCGGGTGCGGGAAGGCATGATCGATCTCGCCGGGGAGCGGCTCTTTCTTCTTCACTACCGCGCGTTTGGGGCGCTCCGGCGCGAGCTCATCGAAACGATCGGCCGGGAGTCGACGCGGGGCGTGCTGGTTCGGGTGGGCTATCTTGCCGGCTCGTCGGACGCGCAGGTCGCACGGCGCCTTCGGCCGGGGGGCTCGGTGAAGGACGCGTTCATTATCGGGCCCCAGCTTCATGCGCTGACCGGCATGGTCAAGATCGAGGCGGTGCGACTCGAGGTGGACGTGGAGCACGGGAGCTTCTACGGCGAGTTTATCTGGCACGAATCGGCCGAAGCGGAAATGCACGTGCAGGACTTCGGCATTGGCCACGCGCCCGCGTGCTGGATGCAGACCGGTTACGCCTGCGGCTTTGCGAGCGCGTTCATGGGTCAGCCGATCCTCTGGCGCGAGGTGCAGTGCAAAGCCAAGGGGGACCCGGTGTGCCGGATGATCGGAAAGCCGGTGAACGAGTGGGAGAATATCTCCGACGAGCTTCGCGACTTTCAGCCCGAGGACTTTGTGAATCGAGTGCAGGAGGCGACGAGTTCGGCGCGACGAAGCCGCCCCGCGTCGATTCCTCCGCCGTCCGGTGAAAACGTGGTCGGAGTATCGAGCGCATTTAGCTCGGTGTCCCACAAGGTTCGGCAGGCCGCGGAAACCGACGTGAGCGTGCTCTTTCTTGGCGAAACCGGGGTTGGCAAGGAGCGTTTTGCCCGGCTGCTTCACGATGTGAGTCGGCGGGCGCAGGGGCCGTTTGTCGCGGTCAACTGCGCGGCGATTCCCGAGGAGCTGGTCGAGGCCGAGCTCTTCGGGGTCGAAAAGGGGGCATTTACCGGAGCCCTCCAGTCGCGGGCGGGCAAGTTCGAGCGGGCCGAAGGCGGGACGATTTTTCTCGACGAGGTCGGCCTGCTTTCGCTGAGCGCCCAGGCGAAGCTTCTTCGGGTGCTTCAGGAGCGGGAGATCGAACGAGTGGGCGGACAGCGGCCGCAGAAGATCGACATTCGGGTGCTCGCCGCCACCAATGTGGAGCTCGAGGCCGAAGTGGCGGCGCGCCGCTTTCGCGCGGACCTTTATTATCGAATCGGCGTGTTTCCGATTCAGATTCCCCCGCTTCGGGATCGGCGGGCGGACATTCCGCTGCTCTGCAGCCACTTTCTTCACAAGTACGCGGCCCAGCACCAAAAAAATGTGACGGGCATCAGCGAGCGCGCCCTTCGGCTTCTCCTCGATTACGAATTCGCGGGCAATGTGCGCGAGCTCGAAAACATGATCGAGCGCGGCGTGATCTTGGTCCGGTCGGGCCATCCCATCGATATCGAGCACCTGATGATGCCGAGCGTGCGCTTCGAACACTTCGAAGTCGGCGCCGACGGGCGACTCCATCGAGTCACCCAGGACGACGAGTGGGTCGAAGAGTCGGTGGACGACCTCGTCGACGGGATGCTGCAAAGCGCGCTTTCTTACGATGAGCTCGAGCAGCGAGTGCTCGCGCGGGCGGTCGAACGGGCCAAGGGCAACCTGTCGGCGGCGGCGCGAAGCCTTGGGATGACGCGACGGCAGCTGTCCTACCGGCTTCACGAAAAGAAGAACGACTAGCGGGTTGCGGCTAGGCGCCCACTTCCCAGGCGGCACTCGGTTTGGGCGCTTTTCGAGAAACGAAAGGGCACGCGATGGCTCCCCTGATTCGCGCGGTGGAAACGACCGTGGTGGACCTCCCGACGATTCGACCGCACCGAACAAAAAGCGACGCGATTCAACGCCAGTCCTATGTCGTCGTGCGGCTCCGGACCGACGACGCGGACGGGGTGGGCGAAGCCGGTCCTCCGGGGGGACCGTGGTGGAACGGCGAGAGCGCGGAAACCTGCCAGGCGATCATCGACCGCTATCTTGCGCCCGAGCTCGTGGGGATGAGAGTGGATCAGGCGCCGCACGTTCGGGAAAAGCTCGGCGGGCG
>JBCCZL010000215.1:0-14384 GCA_039187775.1 Myxococcota bacterium | reverse complement strand
GAGGAGCTCGAGCAGCGCCGCGCTCTCCGCTTCGCTGAACCCGATCAACCGGGTCGTAAAGAGGCGATTGACGAAGAGGACCTTCTTGTCCGACTGCGGATGGGTGCGCACCGCGGGATGGCGCCGCGGCGGGTTCGCGTCGAGCATGCTCGAGAGCCGTTCCCTCCCGCCGGGCTCGGCAAGGCTATGGCGGAACCCATGCGCAAATGAGTGCTCTGCTTCGACGCCGTCGAGCAGCGTTTGAAGGCTCGGCGACAGCGTCTCGTAAGCCCGGGTCAGGCTCGCAAAGAGCGTATCGCCCCCGACCGGCGGTATGATCCCGCCGTGCAGAATCGACCCGAGCGGAGGGCGCGCCATAAACGTCATGTCGGTGTGCCAGGTGTCGATTTTCGGAGGCGCCGCCTCGGTGACTTCGAGGATCGAAATCTCTGGGTACCCATCGACCGTGGGATACGCGGCGTGGGTCTGCGGCGTACCGAACACTTCGGCGAGCGCACGATGGTGGGCCGGCGAAAGCGGCTGGTCCCGAAAGAATAGCGCCTGGTACCGCGCGAGGGCCTCACGGAGCTCCTCGGCCGCGACGGCGGGGATCGGCGCCGTCAGGTCGAGGCCCATCACCTCGGCCCCGAGTGCACCGGCGATGCGTTCGAACTTCACGCGTCCCAGCATAGAATCGCGGTGCAACGCTGTCGACAGACGCAGATCACGGTACCGCCGCGAAACCGCAGGACCAGCACGAACCGGAGCGCCTTAGTTGATGTCCCAGCCGCCCTTCTTCTTCTTCTTGGTTCGCTCCTTCTTCGCGGCCTTTTTGGGTTCGGACCCAGACGGGAGCATTGGGGGAAGCCGCTGGGCAACTTCCTCGGCGGTCACTCGATCCCACGGCAACCGATCCGCGAGGCGCGCCATCTGAAAGCTGTCGACCAGCTTCCCGTCCCGAAGCCCGTGGGCCCGAACGATCCCCTCCACCAAAAACCCGTGTTTTCGATAGAGCAGCACCGCTCCTTCGTTGTCGACCCACACCGAAAGCTCGATCCGCATGAGACCGAGCCACCCGAACCCCATATCGAGGATCTCGCGCAAAAGGGCGGTCCCCACTCCCCGCCGACGCACCCGTTCGGCCACCGCCATTCCAAGGGCTCCGGTGTGACGAACACGCGGCCGATTTCGAATCTGAATGGACGCCATGCCAACGATCTCACCCCCCACTTCGGCCACCAGGGTGTGGCGTGTCTCATCCATCTTGTTCCACTGCTCCTTCCGCCACTCGGTGGAGCGGTGCGGCATCTGGAGTGTGCCTGCCACAACGCTCGGCTCGCGCATGAGAATGGATATCGCCTCGATGTCTGCGGGCTCATAGCTGCGAATGACCATCTTCGGGCGACGTTTTCGCGGTTTGGAGCTTGCCATCGGCCGGTCTTAGCACGGGGAAGGATCCGCCCCAAGCCTCGCACCTCCCGATCGACGCGCGGCAACGAGTTTCGAGTGAGCCGGCACCGCGATGTGCTCTACTATCGCGTCATGGCGCTGCGAATCGTTCCCTTGGCAACCCGCAACTGCCTCACCGTGTTGCTGATCCTGGCGGCGGGCTGCGGCGGCGGACCGCGCGCCGCAGTCATGCGCGCAGTCGAGGAAGGAAGCGTCCCGAACGCGCTGCAGGAGTACGAGCGATATCGCCAGGACGACGGCGGTGACGGCGATCTTCTCGCCCACGTCGCCGCCCTGGTTCTCGAGGAGGCCGCGCGGTCCGAGGACGAAGCACAACAGCGCGCCGCCCTCAGTCAGCTCACCCTCGCGGGAACCGCGGGCTACCCGATCCTCGAGAGGCTCGGGGCCGGGGACAGCCCGCTTCCGGTGCGCGCCCGCGCACTTCAGGTGCTCGCGCGCCGCGGGGACGGCGACGCGCAAGCCGCGCTTCGAGGATTTCTCGACGAAGACGATCCCGAGGTCCTCTCCGCCGCGGTCGAAGCGCTGGACGGTGGCGACGACGAGGCGCAGCTGATCGTCTACCTCGAACATACCGGCGCGTCAGTCCGCCAGGCCGCGGCCGGGCGGCTTGTGGGGGCGGCGCCATCCGGAGCGGCCCGGGCGGCGCTCGCCGAAGCCGCCCGGGTCGATCCCGAGCCTCGGGTCCGGGCTCGCGCCGTGCGAAGCCTCGGAGCGTATGGTCAGGCCGCCTTCGAGTACATCCGCGAGCGCCTCTCGGACCCCGACGCGTCGGTCCGGCTGGGTGCCGTGTCTGCGCTCGTCGAAGCCGACCGGAGTCGGGCCCTCGCCGCGGTCGGATCGCTCCTTGAGATCGCACCCTCCCGCGCGGGGATCGAGGCCGCCCGACTTCTCGCGATGGAGAGCGGGGAAGAAGGAGAGGAGCCCTCGGAGGGAGCGGTGCTCGCGCGGGCGTTCCTTCGCCGGGCCCTCGCTTCGGGCGACGCATCCGTTCGGTCCCAGGCCGCGGTCGCGTTGACCTCGCTTCGACCAAGCGACGACCTCACCGCCGACCTCGTTGCGCAGATGGAAGAGGACAGCGAGGCCTCGGTTCGAGTGGCGCTCGCCACCCTGCTCCTCAATCAGTCTGCGGCCGAAGATAAGGCGCGCGAAACCCTTCAGGCGGTGGCCGAAGGCGAGGGAATGCCCGCGGTTCAGGCGGCGGCAGCGCTCGCCCGCAACGGAGACGCGGACGCGGTTCCGCTTCTCCTCGAGGCCATGCGTGAGGGCCCACCAAGCGAACGGCGCGTCGCCGCCCGAGCGGTCGCTCGCGATGCCCTGCGACCGGACGAAGCCCGGACCGCGCTTCGAGACGAAGACGAAATCGTGCGCATCCATGCAGCGGGCGGCATCCTCGCCGCGTCGGTCGCCGGCTAGCGAGGTGAACCATCAACGGGGAACCGAACGCTCGACCTCGAGTCGTCGGACGTCGTCCTGACACCGCGTGAGGAGCGAGCGGGCCGATTCGAGCGCATCGGTCGATGCCTGAATCGCAGCTTCGATGCGAACGCTGTCCTCTCGGGGAATCGGATCCTCGCCGAGATTGGCGGTGACTTCCGCAAGCTCGGCCGCCGCTTCGTCTTGAATCTCCTCCGCCTCGAGAAGAGCCTCGTTGCCTTCAACGCATCGATCTCTGAGTTCGCGAAGCGATGAGGTCTTGAGCTCCAGCTCTCCAAGCTGGCGAATTTGAAGTCGCCGCTGCTCCGGTGACGCCTCGATATCGACGAGCGAGATCCGTTCGATCAGCCGATCGGTCTCTTCGGCGGTCGAGTCGCCGCAGGCGCTCAGGAGCGTGAGCGATGCCAGCACAAAAGCGATGGAGCGCATTGGGGGTGAAGGATAGAGCATATCGCAGACCGGCGATGCCCGATTGCGCAGGTCCCCAAAGGAACCTTGACCCATCGACGATCCCCAGCGACACAGGGTACGCATGGCTGACGTGGTCCACCGTATCTACCTGGTTCCCGGCATGTTTGGCTTCGGAAAGCTCGCCGGCTACGACTACTTCGAGCACGTCGAGCGTTCCCTTGGCGACCGGTTCGACGCGGCGGGGATTCGCTACGTCCTCGAGGTGGTCCCGACCCCGCCGACCGCATCGATTCGTCGACGGGCGCGAGTGCTTGCCGGCAAGGTGTTTGAGACGGCCGGGTCCGGCGACGATCCGATCCATCTCGTAGGACACTCCACCGGGGGGCTCGACGCCCGAATCATTGCCTCACCTACCACCGACCTCGACTACGACCCCAACCGGCTTCGTTGGACCGAACGGCTTCGGTCGGTGGTCACCATGAACACTCCGCACCACGGCACGCCGCTCGCGCAGTTCTTCACGTCGGTCTCCGGGACGCGTCTGCTTTATGCGCTCTCCCTCCTCACCTTCACGACCCTCCGCTACGGTGGCCCCTCGCTCACCGTGCTGTCGAGCCTGGTGGCGGCGATCGGAAGGATCGATGAAGCGATCGGGGTGGACATCCATCTCCTCGATCGGACGACCGATCTTCTGCTCCGCGTGGTGGGCACGAAGAGCCGCTCCGAAGTCAAAGGCTGGCTCGATGGCATCCAGCAGGACCAGGGCGGCATCATTCAGATCACGCCGGAGGCAATGGACATCTTTAATGCGTCGACGGTCGATGCCAACGGCGTCCGCTACGGATGCTTGGCCACCGCCGCTCCGTCGCCTTCGCCTCTGACTCTCGCGAAGCGGGTGCTCTCCCCGTACGCCGCGCTCTCAGCAACGATCTATACCACCCTCTACACGATCACCTCCCGGGAGCATGCGCACTATCCCTGCCCGACCCCCGACGAAGCGATCGGGCAGCGCTTGGCCAAGGCGTGCGGGGTCGAGGTGGGCGAAAGCACCTCCGACGGGATCGTGCCCACACGCAGCATGCTGTGGGGCAAGCTCCTCTGGGCGGGCACGGGCGATCATCTCGACGTGGTGGGGCACTTCAAAGACGACGCGAAACCAGCCCGACATATCGACTGGCTGCATAGCGGAGCGGGCCTTACCCGTCGGAGCTTTGGCCAAGCCATGGATGCGCTTGCCCACTTCATCCTCGACGGCAGTTAGGGTGTGGGCCACACTGAATTCGTCATGACTGCTCTGCGTTTTGGCTTGCTCTTCGCCGTTCTGTTTGCCTTCGGCTGTGGCTCGGAGGACGTCGGGGCCGGATCCTCTGACGACGAGACGGCCGGCGAGGAAGCCGCCTTGGGCGAAGAGGTCGATCCTCCCTTCGAGGTGGCGGGCGACGCGACGGATCTTCTGTTGGTGTGGTTCGACGGGGAAGGCCCTCACACCGCCACGTCGCGCGCCGATATTCCCGAAGCCCACCGCGACCGGGTGCGCGTCGACTCGCTGACTCTTGCACCCGACGACCGGCCGGATCCGGGGTATGTGTTCGTGGCCGATCTTCGCGAGCCCAAGGACGATGGCTCCTATCGGGTCCGGCAGGTGGAACGCGACGCCTTCGAAGCGCTGATCGAAGCCGCCGCGCCGGTCGTGGAAGCGACCGCCAGCGCCGAAGTCGTCATCTACGGCGCCGACTGGTGCGGGGCCTGTCGGTCGACCGCAAGCTACCTTAATTCGCGCAACGTGCCGTTCATTGAGCGCAACGTGGAGCAGGATCCCGGCGCGCGACAAGAGATGCAGGAAAAAGTGCGCCGCGCCGGACTCACCGCGAGCGGCATCCCCGTCATCGACTTTCGCGGTACGATCCTGACCGGATTCAATCGACAGCGGATCGACCAGCTCATCCAGAGCGGCAGCTGACCAAGACTAGCTGAGTTCTAGCCCTCAGGTGCCACAGCCGGCTTCGCCGGTCGCCTCCGTGCAAAAGCAGCTGCCGCATTGGCCCTTGGTTCCCCAGCGACCGTCGCAGCACTGAAAGCCTGCGGAACACGCCGTGTTCGCGTAGCGACCACCGAACGTATGATTGCAGCTCGCCCCCGGCGGCGGTCCTCCGGTGCAGCCGATCTCCCCCGTGGCTTCGGTGCAGATGCACGCCCCGCACTGGCCCTTGCTTCCCCAGCGGCCGTCGCAGCACTGAAAGCCCGCAGAGCAAGCGCTGCTCGCGTAGGTGCCTCCAAAGCTGTGGGCGCAAGACGCGCCGGCGGGTGGGGGCGGCGGCGGGGGTGGAGGTTCGGGGCTACACCCGACCTCGCCCGTTGTCTCCGTGCAGACGCACGCCCCGCATTGGCCCTTGGTTCTCCAACGACCGTCGCAGCACTGAAAGCCGCCGGAGCAAGCGTTGCTCGCGTAAGTGCCCCCAAAGCTGTGAGCGCAGGACCCGCCAGTAGGTGGGGGCGGCGGCGGGGGTGGGGGTTCGGGGCTGCACCCGACCTCGCCCGTCGGTTCAACACAGACGCAGCTACCGCAGCGTCCGCGGGTGCGCCAGGCCCCGTTGCAGCACTGGAATCCCGAAGAGCACGCCCCGGCGGCATACGTACCGCCAAAGCTGTGGCCGCAGCTCCCTCCCTCGGCCGGCGGCGGAGGAGGCGGCGGCGGGGGCGCCGATGAGCGCGCAAGTTCCCGGATGTCGTCAAGGCGCGAGTGCACGTTGCTCCCGGGGCACGAGGTGGAAGCGCCCGAGTGATCGCGATGCCCCTTGAGCGTGGAGCTGGTGATATTGATGTCGTAGATCTGAGACAGTCGGCGCGAGAGTTTCCCGGCCGCTTCGAACATGCTGTTCGGCGGCGTGGTCGAGCCCAGGCCCGAGCAGCCGCTCGAGTTGAAGCAGCCGATGAACGCGATGCCGACGTTGCCCGTGTTGTTTCCGCCGACGTGCGAACCCAGAAGCTCGAGGGGGCGGCCTTCGTAGATCTTGCCGTCGGCGCCGAGCAAGAAGTGGTAACCCACATCGCACCAGCCACGGCTATCCATGTGGAAGTTTTGAATGCCCCGCATCTGGCGCGCAGGGTTGCTCGAGCCGGTCACGGTGTGGTGAATCGCAATCCGCGACTTCGACGTGTTCCGGCTGGTACAACGGGTCGAGCGGGCCCCCCAGGCCGAACGAGTCACGATGCCAAGGTCGCCGAGTTCGCTCCGGAGCGCCCCGGTCGTCGCGCCGATCTCTTCGACCGGACCAGAAAGCTCGGGTTCAGGGATCACGGCGTTCCAACGGAAGTGCTGCACCCCGGTGATCGCCGCGGCTTCGATTCGAAGCTCGGCCCCCGCCGAGATGCCGTCAAAGTTCGCGATCGCGACGTGGTGGTCTTCTTCGCTCCAGGTCGGCCGGAGGTCGACCCACTCCCCCGTCCCATCGGGCCCGACCTGGCGAGCCTGCATGGAGGGAAAGGCTCCTGCCTCGATCAGCGCGAGGTAAACGCCCACGCGGCTCACCCCGGTGTGGGTCATGTTGGGCGGGGCAAGGACCCAGTCTCCCTCGGTCTCCCACGCGGCGATGTCCAACGGGCTGACCTGAACGTCTCCATGGTCGTGACTTGTCTCCGGGGTATCGAGCGCCTCGCCCACACACCCGCCAACCAACACTACCGCCAACGCGAGCCCACTCCGACTCGAAAACCGCCGCATCGACAACCGTTGCATCAAGAACCTCCGCCTTGGGTCCTCCGCACGCGTCGTGCCAGGGCTGTACCGAAGTTGCACTGCCCAAACTGCGCCCGGGAGTCCGCAGATCTTCGACAACTCGACACGGCAACTGGGCACGCCGTTCAGATACTGGCCGGATGCCGTCTTGGGTCCGACGCGTCCTGACGCCTTCCGACGCCAATTACGCCACGGCTGGCGTAACCCCGCTCGAGATACGACTGGTATGTCAATGTCGCAGATGTGCGCTTGCGCCGCACTTCTCCGACGTCAACGCGCGATCCGGAACGCGCTCATCGGCGAGGACCAAGCTGCCAGCCCCGTAAGCACCGCTCAGAACCTGCGCGAGCCGGCGTCATTGCCCGGCCATCGCCCCGTCTTACGAAGGAGCCCTGCCCCGCAACGACCGGTTCCGTCGTCGTCTACTTCGCGGGCGGAGGCGGGGGGGGCATCTGCTGCTCCAGAAGCCACGCCTCAGTCGAAACGAACTCGACCTTCGTGTCGTCTTTTTCGAGCAGGTCCGGATGATCGGTGATCACACGGGTGGCGCCCGCCGCATCGGCCGCGGCCGCGAGCGCCTCTTCCCAGGCCTCCGGCCCAAAGTCCGCGGCTCCGTCGTGCACATTCACCAGCGTCTTGATGAGCCCTACCTGCTGGTCCACTGCGTCCTGCTTGAACTCAGGAATGCTCCCGAGCATCGCCGACACGCGCCCGAGGATCCACTCCGTGGTCCCGCTCTGTCCTTTGTGCTTCCCAAGGATTCGCTGGACCACTTGGTCTGGCGGACTACCGAGCGCCACCGACGCATTCACGTACACATCTGGAGCAAGAATGACGTCCACGCGGACCTCCTTGAGCACTATGATCGCCTCCTGGGATGTCGCGTCAAGCCTCGCGTGGGACGAAACGAAAGATGCTACGGTCGCGCTTTCCCAATGTTGTTCTCCCTTCAGGAACGCTCCGCGCAGAACGTCCGTTACCGTGTCGACCTCGACGACGGAACCGCGGTCGAAGCGGTCGTATATCGCGGCGACACGCTCTGCATTTCGAGCCAGGTGGGCTGCGCGGTCGGGTGCCCGTTTTGCGCGTCCGGCAAAGATGGGTTTGGTCGAAACCTGACTCTTAGTGAGCTCCTCGGGCAGGTCGAACTTGGCCAAGGCGCACACCCGGAGCTTCGCCGCGTCACCGTCAGCGGGGTGGGCGAACCGCTCCACAATCCCCACACGCTCCCGTTCTTGGCCGAGGTGCGCGAACGCGGCTTGGCGCTGAGCCTCACCACCTCCGGCGGTCCGCTCTCCCGTCTTCGCCTGTGGCTCCACGCGCCACACCGGGGCCTCACGATCTCAGTGCACAGCGGAACCGATTCGGTGCGAAAGCGCGCCGTCCCGCTCGGACCATCCCTCGATCGTCTCTTCTCTACCCTGCATGACGAGCTTCCTCGACTGACCCATCGCCGACGCAAAAAGACCGCGCTCGCTTACCTGATGGTCGAAGGGCTCAACGACGACCCTCGCGAACTCGACGCGTTTATCGAGCGTGCACAACCGCTCGGGCTCCGCGTGCACCTCTACGACTACAACGCGACCGGCACAGGCCATCGGGGAGTTCCCCGGTCGCGCTACGAAGCGGCGTACCGTCAGCTCACGGGCGCCGGGATCTACGCATCGATGAGCTCGAGCGCTCGGCGAGAAGCCAACGGAGGGTGCGGTACGTTGGTCGCTTCAGCCCTTGTCGGGCCGCGCCTCCGGTCGAACTCCCGGTCCCGCGAGGGGCTCCGCCCTTGACGCGCCAAGTCTTTCTGCGATCGTCCGCCAATGGCTGACGCGCCGCCCGCAAGCAATCCCGAAAACGGGGAGCACAAGGGCCGCTTTGGCACCTTCGGAGGCGTGTTTACGCCGTCGATTCTGACGATCCTCGGGGTCGTCATGTACATGCGGGTGGGCTGGGTGACGGGCCAGGTGGGCCTCGGCTTCGCCCTCGGGATCGTGGTTCTCTCGCATCTGATCTCGCTTTCGACGGGCCTGTCGATCGCCAGCATCGCAACGAACCGAACCGTCGGCGCGGGCGGAGCCTACTTCATGATCTCTCGTGCTCTCGGCGCGCCCGCCGGGGCGGCGATCGGGATCCCCCTCTTCTTCGCCCAGGCGTTGAGCGTCACCTTTTACATCGTCGGGTTCGTCGAGTCGCTCAATCAGCTTCTCCCGTGGGTGCCGCCGATCGTCGCGGGGACCATCATCAACGTGGGGCTTGTTGCGCTGTCCATCAAGAGCGCCGACCTAGCGATCAAAGCCCAGTACGTGGTGATGATCATGATCATCGCTTCCCTGGTGTCGTTCTTCACCGGATTTACCGAGGACTTCCCCCGGGCGGTCGAGCTCAGCAACCCGGAGGGAGAATCGATCGGTTCGGTCTTCGCCGTGTTCTTTCCTGCGGTCACTGGAATCATGGCGGGGGTGAGCATGTCCGGGGACCTCAAGGACCCGCGAAAGAGCATTCCCCGCGGCACCCTCGCCGCGATCGCGGTGGGCTTTGTGGTCTACATGTCGTTTCCGATCTGGCTCGCCCTCAACATGGACAACGACACCCTGATCAACGACCTCGATTCGGTGTTTCAGATTTCGAGCGTGCCGGCGCTCATCTACGTCGGGGTGTGGGGCGCCACCCTCTCGAGTGCCCTTGGTTCGATCCTCACCGCACCGCGCACTCTTCAAGCGCTGGCGATGGATCGACTTGCGCCGAAGCTCTTTGCCCGCGGTTGGGGCAAAAACAACGAGCCGGTCGCAGGCCTTCTTCTGACCTTTGCCCTCGCCCAGACGGGCATCGTTCTCGGCAGCCTCGACCTCATCGCGCCGGTGCTGACGATGTTCTTCCTCGCCACCTACGGAGTGACCAACCTCGCCTGCGGCCTCGAGCGCTGGGCTTCAAGCCCGAGCTTTCGTCCGACGTTCCGAGTCCCCGCGTGGGTCAGCCTGAGCGGCGCGCTCGCCTGCTTCTATGTGATGAGCTACATCGACATGCTGGCGATGATCGTGGCGCTCATCTTCTGCGCGGTCATCTTCGTCGTCGCGCAGCGCCGGGCCCTCGGCACGACCTACGGCGACGCGCGCCACGGGATCTGGGCGGCGCTGGTGCGGAGCGCGCTCCACCGGCTCCGTCGAGTCGAGTTCCATCCCCTCAACTGGCGTCCCAACCTCGTGGTGTTCGGAGGAAACCCGGTGAAGCGGGAGTACCTACTCTCCCTCGGCAGCTCGATCGTGCAGGAGCGGGGAATCATCACCTACTTTCATCTTGTTAAGGGCCGCATCGTGGATCAGACGGCGGCCCGCAAACACCTCTTCGAAACCTTCGAACCTCAGATCGCCGAGGGGTTTCCGAACGTGTTCTATCGCGTAGATATCTCCGAAGACATCTACCGCGGCACCGTGAACACGGCGCAGAGCTATGGCGTTGGCAACTTCGAAGCCAACACCGCGATGCTCGGTTGGCCCAAGAAAGACGAGCGCCACGAAGCCTACCTCAACATGCTTCGCGACCTGCTCGCACTCGACCGATCGGTGCTCATCGTCCGCTATGACCCGGAAAAGGAGCTCGGCGAGCGAAAGAAGATTCATGTGTGGTGGGGCGGCCTTCACGGGAACGGCGGCCTCATGCTGCTCCTCGCGTTCCTCATCACTGCGAACTACCAGTGGCGTCACGCTTCGATCACGGTCCTGACGGTAGTCAACGACGACGCGCTTCGGGGGGCCGCGGAAGAGAATCTTCGCAAGGTGCTCGATGCGGCGCGAATCCAGGCGGAAACCAAGATCATTCTCCGCCAGGGTCGATCGATCGCCGACGTGATGTACGTCGAGTCCGCCGACGCCGATCTCGCGATCGTGGGGTTTGTCCTTCCGGAGGAGCGAAACGCCGAGAATCCGCCGTCCGCCGAAGAGTTCTTTGCCCGAATGAACGAGCTCCTCCATCGGCTTCCGACGACGATTCTCGTTCGCTCGGCACGCAACTTCGAGGGGGAGCCGGTCCTCTTCGATTCCGAGAAGTGACGACGATGCTTCGAATCCTTCTCATGGTCGGCTTCGCCCTCGGCTGCGGGGAAGATGCGACCGAGGAGCTAACGCCGGAGAACTCTCCCGAAGAGGCGCCCGCCGCTACGGTCCTCGCGACCGACGGCACCGCGGCAGAGCCGGCGGACGAAGCGGCGGAGCAGGCGCTCGAAGCGATGCTCGACCGCGAGTTTCCGCTCCACGGCCTGGTGACGGGCCTTCAACTTCAGGTCCGGACCGAACCCCAGCCGGAGGCCACGCCGATCGGATGGCTGCGCATCGGCAATCGGGTTCGCCTCAAGGATGAAAGCACTCGCACCTCAACGTGCGCGAGCGGGTGGTATCCGGTCTACCCGCAGGGTTATGCCTGTGCGGGTCAGGGGATCGAAGTCGCGGACGCGCCCCCGAGCTCGGAGCTCGCGGTGCCGCCGCCGGATCGAAATGTCGCCCTTCCCTATGCCTATTGGTACGTGAAGGAGCCGATGACGCCGGAGTTTCATCGACCGCCGACCCGCACCGACCAGCGAAGCGCCGATGAGTTTGCGGCGCGCTATCTCGAGCTCCTCGAGCGTGACGAGCGACGCGCCGAGCGGTTTTTGGCGGGCGAGATCCCGGGCGAACTCGAAAAGCCTGCGGCGGTCCACCGGTTCCTCAACCGCGGCTTCTTCGTGGCAGGAATCGGCATCGAGACGCGCGCCTCCCGCGATTTTGTGCGCTCGGTGCGCGGCCGGTTTGTGCAAAAGGCCCGGCTCATCGAGCGAACGGGCAGCGAGTTTCGCGGAGTCGAGCTCACCGAGGAAGAGACCTTGCCCATCGTTTGGGCGGTGCGCTCCGCGCATCCACGGATCCGACGGGACCGCGACGACGGGATCCGGTTCGTTCGGGACATGGAGATGACGCCGATCGAGCGCCACACCCGAATCCACAACTGGCTCCGGCGAGAGAATATCGCAGGAGACATCATGCACATCATGGACT
The DNA here is from genome assembly GCA_039187775.1 of Myxococcota bacterium. Classification (GTDB taxonomy): domain Bacteria; phylum Myxococcota_A; class Polyangia; order Polyangiales; family JBCCZL01; genus JBCCZL01. Next base: position 2,336 of record JBCCZL010000215.1, on the reverse strand, counting down.
TCGGCGACGGTCAGAGCGTTCTGGGCGCGCCGAGTCCCTTCGCCGAGAGTTCGGGTGAGGTCGACTCGACCGAAGCGGAGGACCCTTCGCCGACCGGCTCAGAGTCCGAGGGCGCAGAGTCAGAGGGCGCAGAGTCAGAGGGCGCAGAGTCAGAGCGTCCAGCGGCAGACGACGCGGACTCGCAGAGCGCGGAGCGAGACAACGCAGCGTCCGCCAGCACGGGTCCGGTGCTTCGCTACGTTCGCGAGTGGTTCTTCGCGGTCGCCGAGCGCATCGACCGGCCGCGCCGCATCGACGAAGGCGAACCGTGGGTCCACATCGATCTGAGCGAGCAAACGCTCGTGCTGTATGAAGGAGACGAGCCTCGCTACGCGACGCTGGTATCGACAGGTCAGGAAGACTTCGACACGCCCACCGGCACGTTTCAGATTCACCGGAAGTACGTGGCCGACACCATGGCGAATCTCGGTGCCGGTCTCGACGATCGCTACTCCATCGAGGATGTGCCCTACGCCCAGTACTTCGACGGATCCATCGCGCTCCACGGGGCGTTCTGGCACACCCGGTTCGGCCTCACCCGATCGCATGGCTGCGTGAACCTTGCCCCCGGCGATGCCCGGCGAGTGTTCGGCTCACTGTGGCCGCGGGTCCCCGAAGGCTGGCTGGGCGTTAACGCCATCGAAGAGGGTCCCTTTCGCGCGAGCCACGTGGTAGTCACCGAATAACCATGGCGCGTCAGGTCATTCGAGTTTGCTTTGTCTGTTTGGGCAATATCTGCCGTTCACCGACCGCGGAGGCGGTGGTCAAGGACCTGATCGATAAGGAAGGACTCGCCAACCGCTTGAAGGTCGATAGCGCGGGCACCGGCGGCTGGCACGTCGGTGAACAGGCAGATGAGCGTTCCCGCGCGGCGGCGAAAGCCCGCGGCATTGCGGTCACGAGCATTGCACGGCAGGTCCGCGAAGACGATTTCGACCACTTCGACTATTTGATCGCGATGGACCAGTCGAATGAGCGCAACCTTCGGCGCCTCGCCCCCACCAAGGAAGCTCGGACGAAGGTCTCGCTCTTTCGAAGCTATGACCCGCTTGCCCCGGAAGGAGCCGAAGTCCCCGACCCGTACTATGGGGGCGAAAACGGTTTCGACGAGGTCTTCGACATCTGTGCCCGAGCCGGCCGAGGGCTCATTCGCGAGCTCAAGAAGAAGCATCACCTCGACGCCGATCGATGAACAAAGAGATCGTTGCCGCGGCGTCCAGCGCTCTCGGAAGCCCGATCGTGAACCACGAGCGGCTGAGCGGCGGAGACATCAACGACGCCTACCTCGTCGGGCTCGAGGACGGTCGAAGGGCATTTCTCAAAACCAACCCGCGCGCACCGGCCACGATGTTCGATGTGGAAGCCCGCGGCCTGAGCTGGCTTCAAGAAGCGCGGGCCCTTCGCGTTCCCGAGGTCCTGGCGGTGAGCCCCCGAACCGCCGACGTCGGGTTTCTCTGCCTCGAGTACCTTGCCCCCGGCCGTCGAAAGAGCATGTTCGACGAAGAGCTCGGCCGGGGTCTCGCAACGCTTCATCGGTTTGGCGCAAGCAGTTTTGGTCTCGGCTATGACAACTTCATCGGCAGCCTACCCCAACGCAATGTGCCGCGGCCGACTTGGACAGAGTTCTACCGAAGTGAACGCCTCGAAGCCCAGCTCAAGCTCGCGAGCGACACTGGCCGTGCTTCGCCGAGACTAACGCGCCGTTTCGGAGAGCTCTTCACCAGACTCGAAGCGATCGTCGGTGACGAGGAGCCGCCTGCCCGGCTCCACGGCGACCTTTGGGGCGGCAATCTCCACTGCGACGACCAAGGCGGGCCCTGCTTGATCGATCCGGCGGTCTACGGCGGCCACCGAGAGGTGGACCTCGCGATGATGAAGCTCTTTTCTGGCTTCTCGGCGCGGGTCTTCGACGCCTATCATGAAGCGTTTCCTCTTCAGCCCGAGTGGGAGAACCGGGTAGACCTCTATCAACTCTATCCGCTCCTCGTGCACCTCAATCTTTTCGGCGGAAGCTACACACAGAGCGTCGAGCGCGCGGTGCAACGCTACCTCTGACCACGCTCACCGAACGCACAGCTCGGTGACCGCCGCCTGAAGTGTTTTAGCGGTTTGACCCTTCGGGTCGATCGCTTCGCCCTTCGACGGATCGGTCGCGAACGCGAGCCGCTCCTCGGCGAGCGAGAACTGGGCGTCGACGCCCGGCTTGTTGCCGCGGGGGTCGACCCGGACCCACCGGTCGTGGCCTCGCAGGTAGACGGCGTTGAAGCCGTGCAGCTCGAAGCCGCACTGCGGCTGAG
>JBCCZL010000214.1:0-14496 GCA_039187775.1 Myxococcota bacterium | reverse complement strand
AGATCGACAAACTCCGGGAGGACCACGTCCCGCCGGAGCTCCGGCGCCATCCGAAAGAGATCGAACAGAAAGAGCCGTTTATTGGTCGGCTCCGACTGAATGAGCTCGATGTAGCTACCAAACGCCATCCATTCGCTCGGACCCAGGTAGGCGCCGCCGCGAGCCGCAAAGCCCTCGTCGTAAATCGGGACTCGCTGACTTCCGTAGCGGCGACAAAAAAACTCCGGCGTCCATCGCGTCACCGCCGGCCAATCCGCGGCTAGATCGGTCAGAATCACGGGACGTTCGAGGTCCGCGTACTCCGCGCGCAGGGTCGAATAGTCGAGCCCTGAAGTCCGCTCGACGTCTTGGTACTTGGCCACTCTATTCGTCCAACAGTTCGAGGTGCATGGCCACCCACCGCTCGCTGGCTCGCTCTGCACCGGCGAGAATTGACGGGGCCTCGGCCTCCCAGTATTGGCGGCAGGCTGCCCCGATCGCCGCACCGTGATCGTCGTCGGTGGACAGATGGGCCACGATGAAACGGGTGTGAGACGCCTCGAGCCCAAGCCTCTCAAGAAGCGCCTCTGCTCCTAACGCAAGCTCGCGGGCCACGTTTTCTAGCGCAAAGAGTGCACCGAGGAACTGAAACGGCTGGCCCGGAGGAATCGTCATCCAAAACAATCGGATTGCGAGCACCTCCTTGGGCACCGTGGAGTCGATGGCCTCCCCAAGGGCCTCTAGGTCGGCCTCCGCAAGCCGATAATGGGTTGCCTCTTCCCGAGCGAGCTGAAGAAACAGCGTTCGCAGCTCTTCGGTTGGCATCGACGATGCTGCGTGCTCGAGTTCCGCACGGCTCTCACGCGTGTAGTGGACCATTGCCGAGAGGTAGCGGACGTAGCGGTCCCGCGTCGGTTGCACAAACACTGGCGCGATCGCGGCCGCCATCGCCCGCGGAATCGCCTCCAACACCTCAAGGCTCATCGAAGACATCGCATTCCCCCTCTTTCCCGCAAAGCCCATGACCCGCCGTCGTTCCGACTCATTGCTGCGCCGTTCACCCTCGGGTCCGTTTGCAATCTGCTTGCCGGCCACCTGGCCGGAATAAGCATATCTCAAACCATGCCGACCGGCCGGTCTTTTTTCACACTGGGCTAAATCTTCACGGATTGCTGCTACTTAGCGAGGAGCCGGCGAACGTGCGGGAGGTATCGAGTCCGCCTTCGAGGGGGGAGCGAGCGAAGGGTGGCCACGCGTCGACGCTGGCACACCGTCGGCTGAAAGTTCAAGGCGCCGATCTCCACAGAACCGTCCAGTGCGATATCGACGCCGAGGATTCCACCGACCTCGCATCCAGCGGTCGGCATCGAGCTAAGAAAGTTGCCGAGGCTATATGCGATGAGGGCCATGGACGGTCCACCCGACCGCTTCTGCTGAACGGGGCATTGTGGGTCCGCACCGTTCACCGAAACCAGATCGATCGGCTGGAGAACGTGCGGCGATGATCCGATCACGATATCCACACCGAGCTCGATCAATCGGTAGGCATCTCGCCGTTGTCGCGCAGTCGGCCAGTATTCGAACTCGAACCCCCAATGCGGCATGGCCACGACGAGCTCGGCGCCCGCAGCGCGAAGCGAGGTCACTCGTTCGACCACTACCGTCCAATCGGGACGATGATGCTCCGAGCCGAAGTGGACGATCGGAAGGCCTGGGGGGAGCACGTCGCCTCGGTCGGGACCCCATGGGTTGACGCCATAGGTCGTGACGAAGACTCCGATCTTCCGTCCGCTGACCTCAACGACTTTCGCCGCGTTCGCGGCATGAACGCCGCCAACGGGAGTCATTCCCGGCCGCGCGTTGACCTCGGCCACCGTTCGGCGAAGTCCGGCCGTTCCTTGGTCAAGCGCATGGTTGTTGCAGACGGAGAGCACCATCGGCGCCGCCGTCGCAAGATGATCGAGGAGCGCGGGAGGGGCATTAAACCGAGCATAGGTTGCCCGCGGTACGGGCACCGACGGATCCACCGGCGTCTCAAGGTTTGCGACGGTGAGGTCGCCCGATCCCAGCGCGGTCTGGACCTCTTCGGCGAACAGTTCCTTCCAGTCGCCGGGAACCCACATCAGATCGCCGACCGCACAGAGTCGGATCGAAGCGTTCGGCGCCGTCGGGGTCGCAGTCGCGCGGGACGCGATGTATCGCTGCATCGACGCAAAATGGCGCCCGTCGGCCGAGCTGACCGTTCGACGGTGGCGTTTGCTCTTCCATCCGTACCGAATTCCTTGGTCCACTCTAAGAAGCGACCAGGCGCCGTCCTCATAGCGAACTCTGGTCAGCCAATCCCACACCGATTCAAGCCCCGGTCGCGATGGAGATCGGCGACGGTTCGGAGCGTGGCACTCGCGCTATCGACTCATGAAGAAGGTGCGAGGACGTGATCAGGAGAAACATCCATTCACTCTGGAGCTGCTCCAGAAGGCTGGAATAGTTCCCCGAACGTACTCTCTCCCGAACCTCTCGCGCTTCTTCCTGGTCGAAGAGGCCTGCGTCCGCGAACCGTCCGCCCGACCATTGTTCCTCGAAGTCTTCGTCTCCAAAAAATGTTCCGACCCACTCCGTGATCGGAGTGTAAAGCGCCTGCTTGTGGCGGCGCCGCACGAACTCGGGGACTCGGTGCCGGTGGAGCTGCTTGAAGATGTACTTTTCATTCATGCCGCGAAGCCGATCACGATCGTCAAGCGACAGAGCCGCCGCAACAAAGCCGTCGGCAAGGTAAGGAACGCGAAGCTCGACCCCATGGGCCGCACTCATTCGATCGGCCATCGCCAACACCCAGTTTGGAAGCCTTATTTCAAGCTCAAACTGGAGGTTCTTCTGAAGCGCCGATTGGTTCTTGGACGTCGACAGCACCGCTCGAATCGACTCCGCTTGCTCGGCACGGTAGCGCGGGAACCGGGCGCGAAAGTCCGAGGCAAACACCGGGCTCCCATCAAGAAAGTCCCAGGTCGGGAGGTTCTCCGGGTGAAAGCCATAGGTCAGATCGGCGCGCTGCGCCTGGGCGTCGCGGTGAGCGCGCGCATAATAACGCACCATCGACACCTCGATATCGAACCAGGTGATCCCCCGCCACCGAAGTCGGCTCTTCGGAAGGTGGCAAAGCGCGCGGCTCAGACGAAACCGGTCGAACCAACGCCGAAGGGCCATCCAGCGAAATGAGTCGTAACCCGCAAAGAGCTCATCGGGCCCCTCACCAGAAAGCACCGCCCGGTGACCGTGCGCAGCCGCCGTCTCCGAGAGACGAGCGAGCGCAAGATCGGTCGTCCAAAGCTGCGGCATCGCCGCTCTCTCGATGTACCGGCGGTACTCTGCGAAGGATGTCTGACGCATCGGGACTTCTTCGTTTCGAATTCTCGACGCCCTCCGGATCGCGCGAATATGCTCGCCTTCGTCAAAGTGTTGCCCAGGAAACAGAAGAGAGAAGGTCTGGAGCTTGCCCCGCGATACCCGGTTCGCCTCGATGGCTAGCGCGGTGGAATCGATCCCCCCGCTCATGAAGCTCGCGACAGGGATGTCGGATTGGAGGTGCGACCGAACTGCACGCCGAAACTCGCGCTCTAGGTGCTCTCTCCGCTCATGGTGGAGAGCTCCGTCCGGCGCAAGAGAGAGTCGAAAATAGCGATTGCGACGAAGGGTCCAGGTACGAAGGTCGATCTCGAGCGTGGTCCCAGGTGAGAGGGAACGCACCCCAGGAACCGCCGTCGCCTCCCCGAGAAGGTGATTGAACCGAGCGACCTGATGAACCGCATGCGGATCGAGCGAGGGATCGACCCAACCACTCGCGAGTACCCCCGAAAGCTCGCTCGCCACCACCAGCCCCCGGTCGGTATCTGCATAGATGAGGGGTTTGATTCCGATCCGATCGCGGGCGAGGAGTATGCAGGCCGCGGTCGGATCGTAGAAGGCAAACCCAAACATCCCCTCGAGCTTCGAGATCCCGGACGGTCCCTCGTGTCGGAGGAGCTGATAGAGCACTTCGGTGTCCGAACCCGTCCGGAAAGCGACTCCATCGCTCGCGAGCTGCGCCCGGAGGCTGCGGTAGTTATAGATCTCGCCGTTGTAGACCAGCACCGGGGCCGAGGGCACGCCACGGTGAAAGAAGGGTTGGTCCGCTCGAGGCTGGAGATCGACCACTCGCAACCGGTTGTGACCCGCGACGACCGAACCGCCTAACCAGATCGCAGACCGGTCCGGCCCGCGGTGCGCTTGCGCCTGAGTCATTCGCAGGATCGGGATGCGTAGCGCCTCCGCGGGCACCGGCGTTTTGGAGGCAAGTAGCGCAATGCCGCACATCAGGGATCCGCGAAGAGCTCGGCCATGATTTGGTGCGTCGGTTTCGGCGGGCGACGCGAAACAATTCGACCAAGCTTGTTCGCTCCAACCAAGAGCCGGACCGGGTAGTAGACCGAGGCGAGCGAATAGGCGAACTGATTGCGAAGGTTGGGATCCCGATAGAACCGCGGATCCCACCAGCGAACCGCCATGCGTGAGGCCACCGCGATGTTGAGGTCTGCTTCGGAAAACACCGCGTGCCACCACCATGGGGGATTGAGAAGCGCATCGCCTTCGTGAAGAACCACTTCGTAGCGGGGGATCCGCTCAAGCTCCGGATCTCCGTGGTCGAACGACAGTTCGCAATCCAGATGGAAGAATGGCTTGAGCGGCGAATCGAGGACGGGCTTGGGGCGGGCACTGAGGAGCGCCGTGTACCGCGGATCGATGAAGACCCAGCGCTTCCTTCCTCGTACGTTTAGAAAGAGATTGCCCCCGAACGCCGCGTGAAGATCGGTGCACGCTCCCTCTGGCTGCATGAAGAGCTGGAACGCCGCGAACTCAAAACGCTCAGAGAGCCCCGTCGTGCGGAGAAGCTCTTCAGCACCGAGGTCCTGTAGCAGTTTGGGCACATCCGTGAAGATTTGACTGCAGAGTTCGAGCTCCAGGTGGCGCGTTCCTTGGTCGAGCGCGTCGCAAAAGCTCGCCATGGTTCGACGCTCCAGCTTGACATCCCGATTGCTCTCCCGCTTCCGGCCTTCGGGGCACACCGTGACTTCGTATTCGTTCGACCCACACTTGGATCGTAGGTACTCGGTTTCCCAAACATCCACCGCGGCGGAGTTGGAGAGGGCGCCCCGGAGTACCACCGGCCTGCGGAAATCAAAGAAAACCGACCGGATCAGATCGGCGTGGGCCTCGAGGAGGGAGAGCTCCGGGATGGGCTCCGGATCGACCGGGCTTCTGAGTTCAGCCCTCCAGCGAGTCGCCAGCGACCTTCGGAGCGAGCCCAGGACCGAGGAACTTAGATGATAGTCGCCGAGCCCGAGCAGGAAATCGGCCGCACGATTCAAGCTCGAGGGCGCTACATCCTGGCCATTGTGTTCGAAAGTCATCCTCCGCGACCTCCCCTCCCGCGTTCCGCGACGCTTCGCTCATCGCATCGACCCATTGGGTCACCCGCAATCGAGCAAGATAGGGGCCATCGGCCGGAAGCGCTAACTCACGCGGACGAAGACGCCGTAGCGCCAAACGAAGTGCATGGTGGCGAAAACGATGATGTTCCAGCCGATGAAGAAGAGCTTTGTGAACGTGATTGGATAGCGCCGGGGCCCGAAGAGCGCGTCGCCTACGAAGAATAGGCCGCCCGCGCCGACGAAGAGCGCCACGAACGGTCCTTGAAAGTAGCGATACGCGATGGCCGCTTCGGCGAGAAGCAACATTGCAAGGAGGAACTTCGCGGGACGCACGCCGACAACCACTGCGGTGCTCTTTCGACCCCCTTCTTTGTCTTCATCGATGTCCATGAGCTGGCCGAAGAGATGGCTGTGCATGGCGAAGAACGATGAAAAGATCATCACCGGCCAACTGAGCTGCGGTACGTCGCAGATCCAGCTCGCAAGGACAAAGATGAGCAAGTACCCAGTCTGGTTGAGGAGGTCGAGACCCGCGATGCGCTTCCAGCCGTAGCGCGGTGCGTTGTACAGGAAGTTGGTGAGAACCATTGCCGCGAACCAGAGAAAGATCTTTGGTCCGGCGAAGTAGTAAAACGCCGCGACGAACGGCAGCTGCACCAGGACCATGACGGCGGGGAGACGGGCGCGCATCCACGCGTCCGGTCGGGCCCCGAAGATCCAGCTGTCCTTTCGCGGGTTCTTGCTGTCGGTCTCGACGTCCCCGAGATCGTTCCAGCCGTACATGAAGAGGCTGAGCGGAAAACAAACGTAGATGCAGCCGAGCCAAAACGCAGGCGAGCCGAACATCTCCCGAAGGCCGAGCGGAAGGAGGAAGAACCAAAGCTGGGTTGGCCAAAATCCGGGGCGCGAGACTTTCACGAACTCGAGGCCGCGGCGTAGCCAGCTTCGTGGATTCTCTTCGCTCCGGGCGGCCGGTGGAGCCTCCGCGATGGTGTTCACGGACGGACTCTACGGACCTCGACCGAGGAACGCGAGGCACCGGTTCATGGAACCACGGGGGCGCTACGCATCGTCGCGGTCCGACGGCGCACGATGGCGCGACGCAAGGTACGCGTCTTCCAAGCTCTCCCCGAGGCGTACTTCGATGACGGGAACGTCGCATTCGAGAAGGAGCCGAAGGACGTTCCGCTGAACTTCCGCGAGGTCTTCACGTTCGTCAATTTGGTACGTGAGCTCGTGCCCATCGAGCGTCAGTGCGCGCGCTGCAAGTTGCGTTTGGACCGTTTCATTGAGTTCCACGGGTGCGCCGAGCCGCACGCGGACGAGCCGGCTCCGGCGCGTGACCTCTTCGAGGGAACCGCTCCGCACGCACCGACCGGCGTCGAGAAACGCGACGTGGTCACAGCTCTGCTCGAGGTCGGCCAGGATGTGGGTGCTGACGACGAGCGTTCGGCGGCGACCCTCCCGCTGCAGAAGCGCCCGCATCTCGACGATGAGCTGCGGGTCGAGCCCGCCGGTCGGCTCGTCGAGGAGCACGAGCTCGGGGTCGCCAAGGAGCGCCTGCGCCACCGCCAGCCGGCGCCGCATCCCGTGGCTCAGCTGCCGCACTTTGGCGTCGGCGCGGTCGCGAAGCTGGACGAGGTCGAGCACCCGCTCCGCTTCCCGCGTAGCCTTCGCTCGGCCGAGTCCTTGAAGGCGCGCACAGAACCGAAGGAGCGATCGCGCGGGAACGTGCGGGTTCAGTTCCGCGTCCTGCGGAAGCACGGTGAGGCGGCCGGCGCTTCGAGCGGGGTCGAACGCCCCCTGGCCCAGCACGTCGACGGTGCCGCTGTCCGGACGAACCACGCCACTGACGACGCCAAAGGTCGTAGTCTTTCCTGCGCCGTTCGGCCCGACGAGACCGAAGAGATACCCGCGAGGCACCTCGAGGTCGAGGCCGTCGAGGGCTTGGGTCTTGCCGTAGCGCTTTGTCACGCCCTGGAGGCGCAGGGCGAGCTCGCTCACGTATCCACCCGCACGAATCGAAGGTGTCCCAACGCAAAATACGTGAGGCCCATCGCGATCAGAACGACCACCGACGGAAGCATTTCCGCGAGCTCCGGCCGCCAAAGATCAAGCCGGTGCGCTCCGGGAAGCACGAGCACCCCCGAGTCGATCAGCACCGGGGCATGATCGCGGATCCGGTCGCGGGTGAGATAGCCGTAGGCCCCCGCCATGCTCGCCAGTGCGAAGATGCCGAGGGCCCGCGCCCACGGCACCGAGCGGGTCACCTGCGAGACACCGAGCGCGACCCCGAGGAACGCAAACGAGTAGACGAAGCCGGTGCCGGCGTAGCGGAGAATCCAGCCCGCCGTCGAGAGCGGGTCGAACGCCCCTAAGTTGATCCAACCGGTCACGAACGCGCCGACTCCGCCAAGGAGAAGTCCGACGGCAAGCAGAAGCGCCTGCCCGAGAAACTTCCCCGCCGCCCACGCCGAACGGTCGGTGCGAAAGAGCGCAAAACGAATCGAACCGGTCGACACCTCGGTGGTGATCGCATCGCTCGCCGTCAGGGCCACGAGCACGGGGCCGAAGGTCAGCGCCACCCATCCATAAAGGAGTGCGACCGGCGGGACTTTGACGAGGCTCTCCGCAAGCTCGCGATCTCGCACGAGCCGGGAAAGAATCCGGAGCACTTCCGGACTCTCGAGGAGCGCCTGCGTCATCGTCGCCGGCGCCTCGGTCCGCGCGACGAGAAGCTGCTCAGCGAGCTCCTCTTCGATGGTCTTGAGGACCTCGGTAAAGATGATCGTCGCCGCCACCGCGCCCAGCACATACAGCACAAACAGGACGAGGACCCGGCGGGAACGCAGCGACTCCTCGAGGTCGAACGCCGCCACAATGATGACGTCCCGGAGCCAGCTCACGGGAGACGCTCGGCGGCGGCCCGAGCAGCGGGTTCGAGGCGCCCAAGGTCGACGTGATTCCAGACCTCGAGCGCACTTGGCTCGACGTCCGCGGCTCGCTCCCCGCCGAGGATCTCCTCGAGCTGCACCTGGCTCCGGTGAAGGATGCCGGTGACATCGTGGGTGATGCCCAAAAGGTCGCGCGCCGGTGCCTCGCCATCCATCGTCAGAAAGATCAGCTCTTCACCGTGGGCGACGAGTTCCTGATTCATCTCGAGCAGCACCTCGTCCACCCGGCCGAGCTCTTCGTCGGTGAGCTCGGCCTGCTCCGCGAGCGCGGCGCGCGACTGGACTCGGCGAACGTTCTGAACGCTCACGATGCGCTCAAACGCCGAATAACGCTCGCCCGCCGTGGTGTTCTGAAGGCGATCGGAGAGACGCTCTCGCCAGCGAGGCGCTCCAGTGCCGGCGTCGGTGGGCCCCGCGATTGGCTCTTGATCCTCCGCGTTCCCCTCGTTGCCGTCCTCGACCTCCGGCTCGCGCAGGATTCGGTCGAGCCCCGGGACCGGTGAACGCCAGCCAGCGCGGGGTCGCTCGTCGAGTTCTTCTTGAAGCGCGGCGATCGTCTCTTCCCGCTCCGCGAGATCGCTTCGGGGGCCGAGCCCGCCGAGCATATAGCCAAGGAGCACGCCTGCGCCAAGCGCTCCGGCTCCTACGATCGCAACGGTGCCGCGCACGGTCCTTTTGTAGGCGCGGCAAGGACGATTGGCACGGAATTCTTTGAGGTCCTACCTCAAGCCCGTTACGGAACGACCGGTCCGCCGCGCTCTCGCGCCCGCTGGAACGCGGGCCGGGATTCGATCTCTTCGAGAAATGCACGGATCTTCGGACGCCCCCGCACCCCGAAGGGCTGGGCCCCGAACAGCGGAAAGCTCATCTGGATATCCGCAGCGCTGAACTCTTCGCCGGCCAACCATCGACTCTCGCGAAGCGACTCCTCGACAAAGCTCAGATGATTTCGAATCTCCGGGTCGGTGTAGGCTCGGTCGACCAACGCCGCCACCGACATCGACACGGGCTTTGCGAGCAACGGTGCATCGGTCCGCATCTTCGAGGTGATGAGCTTCACGAGGAGCGTCGGCATCAGCGACCCCTCCGCGTAGTGCAGCCAGAACCGGTAGCGGCGATGCGCCTCGGTCCGCGGCTCGGGCCGGAGTCGTCCCTCCCCAAAGCGGTCGAGCACTTCTTCGATGATCGCCCCCGACTCCGCGAGCGCCTCGCCATCCTTGAGCACCACGACCGGCGAACGGCCAAGCGGGTGGATCTTTCGAAGGGCCGCGGGCGCCCGACTGGTTCGCGGATGACGCTTGTACTCCACCAAATCGTATTCAAGGCCAAGCTCCTCGAGGAGCCACAGCACGCGGTGGGACCGGGACTTCTCCAGATGATGAACGGTGATCGGAATCATGGCGCCTCCGGCGGGGAGGCTGATGCATCGCCGGAGGTTTGGCTACTGCGCCCCCGTCGTTACATCTGGCCCCGACCGAGCAGCTCGGGCGAAGGATCGAGGACCGCGTCGCCGTCCGCGTCCAGGTAGAGCTCGAATCCCAATGGAGCCGCTGCATCAAAGGCATCTCGAAGAGCGGTGTTCTCCGTGTCGTTGATCATCACCGTGCCGTCGGGGTTCGGCGTAGCGGTCGAAAGATCCACGTCTTCGAACCAGCGGGCCACGTCCATGGCCATGATCATGGCCGCCCGGTCTTCATTGACCGCGAATGGGGTCGCACCGGCGATCACGATCTCGCCCGAGAGCTCGCTCGAGACCACAAAGGGCGTCCCGTCGGCGAGCCGACCGCGAACCACCACCGCGCGGCCGCGAAGTTCCTCGGGCGCCCCGTCGGGAAGAGTTCCGGTCGGCGCCAGCGCGATCCGAAGCTGACAGTATTCGGCGGGTGCCGCGTCAAAGACCACGAACGCGGGTTCCGGGCCCGCGTGATCTCCAGTGCCGAGCGGCTCACGATTCGTCAGGTTGGGCTCTCTGCAGTTCGCATTTTCGAGGAGACCGATCGTCTCCATCGTGACCCACGCCTGGTCGACCACCGGACCGCCTTCCGAGACTCGGAGGGACGCCACCTGAGGATCGCTCGTCCGCGTGTTCACCGCGACCGTGGCAGACGGGTTGCCGGTTTCCGTGCCCGCGCAGCCCCCCAGCAACGCCGCGCACACCCATAAGTATAAGCAGTTCTTCACTCGCTCCCCTGACGCACAAGCTCTTTGGAAAGAGGGAAAAGCTGAAAGTTAATCTGAATCACCCGGTCGCTCTCGTCTTCCATCGCGGACTGCTCGAGGAGCTCCCGACGAAAGTGCTGGACCCGAGTTTTGAGGCGCCGAAGACCATCTTCGCCCACACACAGGGTGAGCGAGGAGATGTCGCGCTCCTCCGATATCACGAGGTCCATCGACTTCGCCGCATGGTCCATCATTGTTCGATGATAGTTCGCAATGTGAAGTCCGCGAATCTCCGGACCGGTCGAGATGAGCGTTTCGGCCTGGCGGAGCTGTCCTTCATCGTTGCGCACGAGGAGTCCAAGCTCCAATAGCGTCTCGACCGCACGCTTTGCTTCAGCGCGGCTGATGTTGGGAATCAGCTGATTGGCGATCCAGTCCATGTCTTCTCGAAAGGCCGGGCTGCAGACCATTTCACGAATCGCTGGAATGTACCAAGCCGAGTGATAAGCAGCATGCGCGATATCGAGCTGATGGGTTTCGCGATATCGACGAAAGCTCGTCAAGCGAGCGTACTGCTTGTTCCGTTCGGTCTGAGTCTTTGCCTGGTTGAACCCCACGAGGTCGACAAAGAAACTCGCGCCGTCGTCTTCGAGCCCGCAGGTCTTCGCAAAGCGTTCGGCCATTTCCGAGGACAGATTCCGGTCGCCATCCATCACTAACTTCAGGTAGTTGGGAGAACGAAGACCAGCCCGTCGACTGAACGCTCGATACGAAACGCTGCGGCCGCCTTCGTTGTTGGTGCGGTACCAATCCCTCAAAAAGGCGCGGTAGTCGAGGTACTGGAAGACGTCGATCTGCTGGCGTCGGGCCACACTATGATTTGCCATCCCGATGGGGGCCTGTAAACCACAGGAGCTCCGAAAGTGTAGACACGCAGTCTACGCTGGCGGTCTCATCCATACGTTCAGCGCTTGTTCTGTCTATGGTAAGCAGCTCGAGTGTATACAAATCTCGATGAGAGCCGGCCATTTCAAACAAACTCGCACACGCGCGGACGCTGCAGAGGTGTAGGGTCATCCCATACGAAAGGCCCTAACTTTGGGGCGCCGATGCGGGCCAGGCTAGCGTACCCGGGCCTGCTTGAGCACCTCGCGAAGACCGGGCCAACTTCCGCTGAGGAGGAGCCCCACGCGGAACAGCCTCGCGCCGAAGCGGATTGCGACGAAGATCCAGCCGGCAAGCGCCAGCCCCACGCCGACCACCTCCCACCAGGGGACCCCCGAGGCATCGAGAGCAAGCCGGAGAACGATCGTCAACGGCGAGGTAAACGGCAGCCACGTAAGCACGGTGGCGGTCATCCCGTGCGGCTCCTGAAGGATCGTCGACAAGAGCATCATCGGCATCAGCGACAAGAGGCCCCAGGCCAGGGTGAGCTTTTGGTTTTCCGCGACGCTGTTGCCGAGCGAGCCGGTGGCGAGCATGAGGCTTCCCGAAAAGAGGTAGCCGAGCACAAAGAACACCGGCGCAGCGAGCACCGCCGACCAGGGCAGCGCAATGGCGAGGTCGTTCAAAAGATCCGCCAGCGAGAGACCTCCCACCACCACCATCGCCGACCACACAAAGAACTGGAGGAGCCCGGCGGTGCCGAGACCGAGCAGTTTCCCCGTCATGATCTCGTTCGGGTGGGCCGATGATAGGAGCACTTCGACGACTTTGTTTTCTTTCTCGACGCTGATCGCCTGCACCAGGTATCCGCTCGTGGTCATGAGCGCCATCAGGAGCAACATGGCCAAAATAAGCGGCACCACCAACCGGGCCAGCGCATCGAGCCCCCGGATCCGCACTTCCCGAAGGGTTCCATCGGGGGCGAGGTAGCGGCGCTCGAAGGTCGCCCGCTCGGCTACGCGCTCGCGAATCGGCCGCTCGACGCCTGCTCCGAGGATCACATGGACGAGCGCCTCTTGAATCAGCTTCTCCGCCGCCTGCGCTCCCACATCGAGCGGAGGTCGATTGGCGGGCACCACGACCTCGATGGTTCCGTCCTCGATATAGCTGCCGTCGAGCACGAAGTAACCGGCCAGCCGACCCTCGACGAGATACGCGCGGGCCGCCGTTGCGTCGGCCACGGGAAATAGGGTGACGGTATCGAGGGTGACCGGCTCCGGGTCGGGCCCCTCGAAGAGGAGCTCGGAGGGGTCGATCACTCCGTATGCCACCTCCCGCGCGACCTCCCGTTCGATCGCGCGGCCCTGCAGCAACGCCGGGATGCCGGTGATTGCTGCAAAAAACACGGGCAGACCGAACGTCATCACCAGGTACGAGGTGCGCCGCACCGCGGACACGAGCTCGAAGCGCGCAATGATCAGGCTGCGTTTCACAGCGGCGATGCCTCCGAGAGCGTCGACCGGTTGGAAGGTTCGACATCGGCAGGGCGCCCGTCGACCACATCGATGAACACCTGGTGCATCGGCGCGAGCGCCGGCTCAAAGCGCGACACTTCGACTCCATTCGCGACCAGCCCCTGAAGCACTTCCTCGGGCCGAACGCCCCGCACGAGCCGAACTCGATACCGATTTCCTCCTTCGGGCGTCACGCGCTCGATGCCCGTTGCCGATGGTGCTTCGCTGCACTCCAAAAGCGCCTCGGTCGACGAGTAGCGTCGTCGCACTTCGTCCACCGCCCCTTCGAGGACAATGCGCCCCTGATTCACGAAGGCGATCCGATCGCAGAGCGTTTCCACCTGATCCATCTGGTGGGTCGAAAGCACCGTGGTTTGGCCGGCCTGGTTGCGCTCGCGAATGATCGTTTGCACCAGATGGAGATTCTTAGGGTCCAAACCGGAGAAGGGCTCGTCCAAGATCACCAGCTCGGGATCGGCAAGGAGCGTCGCGGCGAGCTGCACCTTTTGGCTCATCCCCTTGGAGAGCTTGCCCAGCCGGTCGTTGGCCACGTGACCAAGGCCGACTCGCTCCAACCAGTGCAGCGCGCGCTGCCGAGCGTCTCGCCGTCGAAGGCCCTTTAGTTGGCCAAGGTACACGAGGATGTCGATGATCTTTTGTCGTTTGTAGAGACCGCGCTCTTCGGGCAGGTAGGCCACCCGGTCCAGCGTCGATCGACCGACCGGCCCGCCGAGGAGCCGCACTTCGCCCTGGTCCGGACGCACGATGTCGAGAGCCACGCGAATGAGCGTGGTCTTGCCCGCACCGTTCGGTCCGAGAAAGCCGAACACTTCGCCGACGCGCACGGTGAGGTCCACCTCGGAAAGGGCTGCGGTGGAACCATAAGATTTGGAAACCCCTCGATACTCGAGAGCCGCGCTCACCGACCGACCTTAGCCCCTCCATTCGAAAAATGGGACCTGCGTTTGCTCACTCGGGCCGAAACCTTTTCGGAGCTTCGCGACGTCTCACGGTCCACGGAGGCGAAATGACACGTGGGATGCTCGTGGGCGTAGGTGCGTTGTTGGCGGTCGGGTTCAGCGCGGAGGCGCAGGCGCAACCGGACAGCGTGCAGCTTGGCGTGGGCCTGGGAATCGTCGATCGCGCAAGCACCGGGGTTGGCGAACCGCTTCTCGACTATGGCTACGATCATGAAGGCGGCCTGCTCGCGGAGGGGTCACTCCGCCTCTATTTCGACGAGTCGAACGGCTACTTTAGCCATGCGCTCCAGCTCCGGTTTGCCCACACCGGCGGCGCCGCGCTCGGGTTTACCGACCACGGGATTGGCTACTCCATGGCCGAAGTGGCGTACGTGTTTCGCACCCGGCTGCCGTGCATGAGCTCGTCGGCGCGGACGTTTTATCTGAGCGGCTACCTTGGATTGAGCGGAGCGTACGGCAACGCAAGCACCGGTTCCGGCGAACGCGACGATCGGTGGAACGAGCGGGTGGCCGCCGAAGGCGAGCTCGACCACTACGCGCTGGGAGGAGTCCTCGGCTT
>JBCCZL010000213.1:0-14592 GCA_039187775.1 Myxococcota bacterium | reverse complement strand
GAGTGGCTTCGGCGGCTTCGACGGGAGGAGTGGCTTCGGGGGGAGTCTCGGTCTGGTTTTCGCTAGTCGTCATGATGTCTCCGGTTTTTGTGCGCGGTCGCGCTCTATCGCTTCTCCAGAGAACGAGGACCCGAAGGCACCGGCTCGCCCCAAACAGCGGGAAGCGCTTGTGATTTCGGAACGTTGGAAGTAGCTCCGGTCGCTCCGGCCCCAAGGGGCGGCGGCGGTATACCACGACGAGCGGGGGAGGCAAAACGGTCATCGAGGACCGGGTCGGATTTGCCGGCCCGACGCTCGAACGGAGCGTGACGGTGGGCGGAAATCCAGTGGGAGTGCGAGAGTTTCCACGACTTCCCGTCCTGCGCGACCCGTGCGATAGTCGCGCCTATGCGGACGTGCCTTGCCGGATTAATCGCAGGAATCCTCGCGTTTGGAACCATCTCCCCCGCAGCAGCGCAGGAGCTATCGCTCTTCGACGAAGGCCAAGAGCTCGCGGAACCGTCGATCCTCCCATGGGTGGTAAGCGGTGTGGGCGTCGCGGCGATCCTTCTCGGGGCGGTATTCGCGCTGCTTGCGTCGGGTCAATACTCGGACGCCGAGGAAGCCACCACCGGAGAGGAAGCGGCGGACGCGACCTCCAGCGGCGACACCTTCGCCACGACGGGGAATGTGATGTTCATCCTCGGCGGATCGCTCCTCCTCACCGGCGTCGCGTGGCTTGGCGCGGAGATCAAGACGGGCGCCCGCTTCGGCATCGGACCAGGATCGGTGTCCTTAAGCGGCTCGTTCGACTGACTTTCCTAGCGTTTCACGCCTCATCGGACCCGACGACACAAGACGACTTTTAGATAGTCGCCTTCGGGAAAGACGGCGAGCGTCGGATGGTCCGCGGCCGCTCCCCAGGACCCGAGCACCTGAAGCGCGGTGCCGGCGCTCCTCGCCCCGTCGACCAGGCTCTCCTGAAATTCGCCGCGGCGGACATGCGACGAGCACGAGGCGGCAAGGTACAGCCCCTCGGGCGCCAATCGCTCAAGGCACGCTCGATGGAGTAGGCGATAGCTCTTGAGCGCGGCCTTCTTCGCCGCCTCTCGGGGCGCAAAACTCGGCGGGTCGGCCACGATGAGGTCGAACGCGGCGCCTCGCGGAAGACTTCGGAGGAACTCTGGGACATCCCCGGCGTGGGTGGCGTGCGGGACGTCGAGTCCATTGAGTCGGAACCCTTCCACCGCGAGCTCGAGCGCGGCCTCCGCCACGTCCACCGACGTCACCGAGCGCGCGCCGCCCAGGCCGGCCGCCACCGAAAACGCTCCCGTGTACGAATAGAGATTGAGGACCCGGCGACCCTCGCTCAGCTTTCGGACCTCCATTCGCGACGCGCGATGATCGAGAAAGAGCCCGGTCTTCTGGCCGCGTCGAAGCGCCACCGGAAGCCGCATGCCGTGTTCTTCGACCACCAAGACATCCGGCGGCGCGGGGCCAACGCGTACGCTTGCCTCCTCGCCTCGCGACTTCACCATCAGGGTCTTCGCCCCCTCTTCTCGGAGGAGCTCCAAAAGCGCGCCTTCAAACGCCTGGGCCCCCTCGCCATCGAAACGAAGCACCGCGACCGGGCCGTAGCGGTCGCAAACCACCCCGGGAACCCGATCCCCCTCCCCGTGGAGCAGCCGGTACGCGTCGGTGTCGGGGCTTCGGACCGCAGAGCGAAGCGCGACCGCCGAGCGAAATCGCCGCGTAAGGAGTCGTGCATCCACCGATTCGTCGGAAGTTGTCCACGACCGGAATGCGATGGGACCGGCGTCGCTCAGCCCTCGCGCCAGGAACGCGCCCTTTCGATCGAGGAGGGTGTGGACTCGACCCGGACGGCGCGGTGGACGTTCGAGCGCATCCCGGAAAACCCAGGGATGCCCTCGAGAAATCACCCGCTCGAGCGGACGCTTGAGGCGAAGTGTTTCCGGAAGGCTCACCGGCGGGTATGCTACCGTGTGCCGCAATGAAGGCGTAGGAAGCGATCCCTCGATGCTTGGAAAAGACTCGATGCTCCGAAACCTCGCCTCACGGCCCGTTGGAGAATCCTCAGGGAGGCCCTCGATGACCCCGATCCTCTTCGCTCGATCCATTACGCGTGTTTCGATGCCCTTGGTCTTGGCCCTCGGACTCCTTTGGCCAGGCTGCATCGAGCGCCAAGCGTTCGACATTACCGGCCTGACCTGCCCCTGTGGCGAGGGGTTCGAGTGCGACACGGCGACGAACCAATGCGTCCGACCGGGCCAGACCCCGCCCCCGCCTCAGAACGATAGTTCGACCCAGGAAGACGCCACCGTCGACGGACCGGCGGACGATGCCGATACCGACGGCATGGTGATGATGGACGCGATGGTCGATGCGATGCCGTCCTCCGACCGGATCTGGATCGAGGCGGAGAGCGGCACGATCACTGCACCGATGGGTGAGGAAAACGCTCAAGCGGGCGCCTCTGGCGGAGCCTACGTCACGGTGGCTGCGGGAACCGCGACCAATGGTGACCCCGACAACACCGCCGGCGGGGTGACCTACGAGTTTATGGTGACCGAAGCCGGTGACTATCGGGTGTGGGGACGAATCATCACCCCCGAAGACCCGGTCGAAATGAACTCGGATTCCAACGACTCGTTCTGGGTGCGCGTAAACGGCGGCGCATGGTCACAGTGGAACAACACCGGGCCATTTTTGGATTGGGATTGGGATCTCGTTCACAACACGACGATGATGGCGGACGAAGTCCAGACCTATTCCTTGATGCAGGGGATGAACACGATGGAGGTTCGGTACCGAGAGGACGGTCCACTCCTCGACAAGTGGGTCATCACCAGCGACAACAACTTCACGCCGATGGGCCAAGGCGACTGACCGCCCGGTTCGCTCTTCTTGCACTCCTCTTCGGCTGTGGAGACAGCGTGGCTGCGGACCCGATCTGCGGGGTCCTCGTCCGCAGCGAAACCGGAACCTATCGGGCGGCCGGGCCACCGATTCAGCTGGCCTGCGACGCGTCGCAATTCCCCGTTCGAAACTCGGACGGCACGCTCGGCTGTCGATTGATCGAGGCCGGCCGAGCGAGCTGCGACGCGCCGGGGCGGAGTTCTCCGATGGACCTCGCTCCGGGACAGTGCCTCGTCATCCAGCGGTCCTCCGACCGCACCGTTCCGACTGAACCGGGGTGGTATTTTAGCGACGGAGTCGCGGAGGAGAACTGCGGAGGTTCGATCGCGTTTGTCGCCGGCTCCGAACCCGACGAGGACACCATGCTCACCCTCGACTGCATTCTCGAGCGACGAAGCTGCGAGTAGCGCTACGGGGACGGAGCGCCAAGCTCGCAGTGGAGGGTCACCGCATGCAATCCCGCGGCGGTGGGTAAATCCACGGACCCATCGTTGACCGGCGGAAGATCGGTCGTCCCATCCGAATCGTAGCCACAGCCCACTTCCGCCGCTTCGGTCTGGCCCGGACGGGTGCACACGAGGAGTCGAGTATCCCGGGCGATGATCCGTTCTCCGCCCGGCGCGTGCATCACCCGAGTGCTGCGCTGCTGACGACCGAGGGTGCAGCGCCACTCTGCGAAAGATGCCGACAGCGGCGCCACCTGAAGATCGAACAACTGTTCACTTCCGTCCGGCGCTCGGTGAAACACCGTCCAGTTGATGGCTGGTGGGTTCTGAACGTTGAGTGGCGGAACCGGCTCCGCGAAGAGCGGTTCATCTGTGGTCTCGGCCTCCACCACGGGCAGCGGCGCCACCTCGGTCGGCTCAGGGGGCGCCAATGCCGGGCTCGCGCCGCAGCCAAGGAGGCCCAGGAAAAACGCCGCGGCGACGAGGCACTCGGTCAGGTCTCGGCTCATCGCAGATGATGGAGATAAACCCTTCCCGGAATGCGGGCAAGTGGGACGACCGGGGCTACGGCGCTGACCACGGGTCAGCCCGCTAGGCTATAACCCATGCGATGGCCCGGACGATCGACTCCCGCTACCGCGACCCGCTCGAGGTCGTGTGGGTCGGTGTAGCCGAGCGAGTCGGATTTCGGATTCGGCGGAGCTCGGAGGTCTACGCATCCTTCGATGGCCGGAAGACGATCCTCATCGGCA
This sequence comes from Myxococcota bacterium, assembly GCA_039187775.1. Classification (GTDB taxonomy): domain Bacteria; phylum Myxococcota_A; class Polyangia; order Polyangiales; family JBCCZL01; genus JBCCZL01. Next base: position 10,478 of record JBCCZL010000213.1, on the reverse strand, counting down.
CCGCCGAAGTCCTCGATCCTGACGACAACCTCGCTCAAATGATCCTTCACGAGCTCTGCCACGCGCTTGTGCAGGGACCGGAGCAGCATCGAGCAGACGACTGGGGCCTCGACAATCAAACCGATCGCGATCTCGAAAGCGAGCACGCGTGCCTTCGGCTACAGGCTGCCCTCACCCGACCGCACGGGCTTCGGCGCATTCTCGCGCCGACCACCGAACACCGGGCCTACTACGATCGTCTGCCGGAAGACCCGCTCGGCGGTTCGGAACCGGCGGTCCTTCGAGCGCGGATCGGCTGGCACCGCGCGGATCGCTATCCGTTTGCCCCCGAGCTTTCTCGCGCACTCGCGGCAACCGCTACGATCGCCGAAGCGCTAGGGCGGTACGCGGGTCCCGACGACCTGTTCGGCCGGCGCGAGTCGCTTCCCCGCACGAACGCCTTTGGCGCGGTGCTTCGAAACAGCGGAGAGCTCTGTCGCGATTGCGCCTGGGCCTTCGATGTCGGCACCCTTCACTGTCGCCAGCACGATGTCCCCATCGAGGGCGACGATCCGGCGTGCGAGCACTTCGAAACCCCATTCGACTGCCAGGATTGCGCGGCCTGCTGCCGCGAAGCCTACGGCGCGGTCGAACTTGGAGCCGAGGGTCCGGCGCTCCAGGCGCGCTATCCGGACCTGGTGGTGGAACGAGACGGACGGCTCGCACTCCGGCGAATCAAGCACGCTCCTCCGGCCGAGCACTGCGCCGCCCTCGAGGTCCGGTCGCCGGCCCGGAAACATGACCACTCGGCCGAGGAGCCTGGCGTTCCCACCGAATCGACGAGGCATCGCCGATTCCACTGCCGTATCTACGAAGAACGCCCGTCATCGTGCCGTGACTTCGCTCGCGGTGGGAAGCACTGCCTCACCGCCCGTCGTCGCCTCGGCCTCAGCCGTTAGAACTCCGAACCGGTAGGTTTCCACGGAAGCACCGCACCTTGGTTTCGCCGACGAAACCTACCGGTTCGGGGTTCGAGCGACGCTGCGAATCGCCTCGGCGATCGTCTCCGGCACTTCTTCCTGGAGAAAGTGCCCCGCGCCGGTTTCCCAGGTCTTGGCTTGAGGCAGCGCTCGCTGATGCCGGCCGAGGGCGCGGCCGAGGATCGGATCTCGCTTCCCCCAGACGAGCGCCGCGGGGCCCGGATAGGCCTCGACGTAGCTTCCAATGCGGTCCATCACCTTCGTGGTGGGATGAGCCTCTGACGTGGGGATCATCCGCGCCAGCGCGAGCGGCGCCGCGCGATCTCGAAGCTTTCGCAGCGGCCAATAGTACGCCCGCTTCTCGAGGACTCCGATGCTGGACTTATCGCCCTGCACGCGGTCGAGGACGGGAACGGGAAACACAGTCGACCGGAAGACCAGATCGCTCACCAGAGGCCGATTGGCAAAGCGATGAAAGCCCTTGGGGCGAAACGGCCGAGCGGGACGCAGCACCGCGGTGTTCGCCCAGACCATCCCGCCCACTCGCTCGGGAAACCGCTCCCCGACACCGGCAGCTACCGGACCGCCCCAGTCCTGACCCACGAGAATGAGATCTTCAAGGCCAAGGTAGTCGACCACCGCGCCGACCATGTCGACGTTGATAGCGAGGCTGTGCGCGCTCACGTCCCGCGGCTTGTAGCTCAGACCGAGCCCCGGGAGGTCGGGGGCGATCAACCGGAACTCTCCACCGAGCGCTCGAATGACCTTTCGCCACAGATAGCTCCAGGTGGGGTTTCCGTGCTGCAACAGCACCGGTCGACCGCGCCCCTCATCGATGAAATGGATGCGCTTGCCCGCGACTTCGATCGCGCGACGGCGAAAGGGAAGCTCCGGTCGAAGAAAGGGCGGGAGAACCGGGGGTGAAGCTTCACGAATCGTCATGACAGCATCCGGTGCGGACCGGGCGAAAGCGCCACCACGCTAAACCCCACCGCTCGCACGCGTCCTTCGTTCTGGTAACTGTGGGGCTGGTCGCCCTGAAACGCCGCCACATCGCCCGGCGAGAGTTCGATCTTCTCGCCCGACGTCCACAGCGAGATCTGCCCCGCTTCGCAGCACAGGTACTCCTGGGTTCCCGGTCGATGGGGCACTCCCGAGACGCGAGCGTCAGGCTGCAGCTCGATCCGATCGATCTCCATGCCGGGAATCGGATGCGGGAGAAGCTTCTGCACCTGGGCCTTGCCGCGCGCCTTTCGAAGGATCGGCAGCTCGCCCTTGCGGAACACGTCGGTGCGAGAGCGGGGCGCCGAAAGGAGCTCCTCGAGGGTGAGCTGGAGGGCCAGCGCCGCGCGGGCCAGCACCGACAGGGTCGGATTGGCCGACCCCGTCTCGATGTGCGCCACCGTGGACCTTGGAAGGTCGCAGAGCTTAGCGAGCTCGGCCTGGGTCAACCCGCGCTGCTCCCGCAGGTAGCGAATGTTGTGGGCGAGGTTCTCGGCTAGGGGAACCTTCGGATCCGAATCCATGACCGCCGATAGTAACGAAAGACTGGCGTGAATTTCAGGCGGAGTCGCGCAGAGAACGTCGAAGTTCAGAGGATGCCCGCGACGTACTTGCCGCGCACCATCACCAGCGTTTCATCGATCGCAACATCCGGGCGGCGGGTGCGAAGGGGAACCTCCACCGGGCAGGTCCAGTTGGCGCCGGTGTCATCTGGAGCCGGGTAGCCAAGGGTTAGATGAAAGCCGGGCATCTTGAGGTCTTGGAGCATCACGCCGATCGGGGCGAGGACGCCGGTGTTCGTACCGAAGGCAACCTGACCGACCCGCCGCGCTTGGGGACTCGTCGCGATCGCGCGCTCGAGCTGGTCGATGACCGCCGAGTCGCCTTCCATCCGTCGGAGCACCCCACGTTCGAAGTGGAGTTGGATTCGCGCCGCCCGCTCGATCGTCGCGCCGTCGGGAAGCCATGCTCCCCCATCGGGGACGTACACTCCATCGACAGACCCGGGCGAGGTGAGAAGCTCGCCGCCGGGAAAGTTGGTCCATCCCGCCTCGCGCTGCACGCCGCTCGCGAGATGCCAACGGTGGTTCGGCAAAAACTCGACCCTGAGATCGGTACCCGTCGACGTCGTGACATGGAGAGCGTTGCCCTTTCGCAGCCGCTCCCGAAGGTGGCGTCCGACCCGGTCCACTTCGTCGTAGTCGGCCATCATCGATTGACGAAGCACCGACTCGTTGATGCCGAGGATGTGCGCGTGACGGCGGGGCTTGCCTTTCACCTGGATGATGTGACGCCGAAACGAGCGCGGCACGCCTTCGATCGAGCACACGAGGACCGACGCGTCGGCGGTCGCGAGCGTCGCGGTAAGGCGCGAGTGAAAGGCGCTGTTGACGAGCTCCGCGCTTCCCACGATGAACGCCGAGATCGCCGCTCCGGCGGCCGTCGCCGCCTGAAACACGGCGGCTCCGAACTCTTCTTCCGCGCTGTCCGCGATGAGCACGAGCCGTTCACCTTGGCGCAAGCCGAGGCACACCTGGACGACCTGCTCGGCAGATCGGCACACCCAGTCTTCCACTTCGAAGCCGCTCAGATACTCCGCGGCTTGGAACGTCAGGGTGACGCTATCCAGGCGAACCGGTGCGGAAGAGGACCGGCGCCGTCGAGTCGACGGAGTGCGTCCCGGTGTGCCCTCGTTTGAGTCTGCCCCCAAAATCGTTGCCCCAGTACCTTCTTGCCGTTCCTCGGCGCCCCAGTAAGGAAATGTACGAGGGCATCGTGCCCTGACAAGTCCAACAACGGGGGAAGCCACCGCAATTCGCCGAAGAGTGGTTCATTTGTGCAGTAAACGAGGAACCGGGATGAAATATCCTCGAGATGGAATTCGTCGCAGTCCGTGCGTTTGTGATCTGGAAAACCATTCTACTCCCTCGCCTTCTCTCCGCCGGTGGGCTTGTCGTCATCCTGGTTGGCTCGCTGCTTATGGCGCGGCCCGTGGCCTCTCAGTCGCCGAGCATCTCGGTCGGACGGACCAACCGCGGCGCTCTGGTGGACGGCGTCCAGCTCGAAAACTCGGAGGCGGTTCGCGTAAAGCGGTCTTCCCGGGCCACCGCCTGGGGTACGGCAGAGATGGTTCAGCTCGTGAACGACGCGGCGGCGCAGGTCGCCGAACGACACCCGGGATCGCGACTTCTGGTCGGGGACATCTCGCGACGCAGAGGCGGGCGAATTCGGCCGCACCGATCGCATCGTGCGGGCCGCGACGTGGACATCGGCTTCTTCTATCAGAATACGGACGAACAGCAGATCGAGGTCGACCGCTTCATCGATGTGGGCCGGAACGGCCGCGCCACCGATCCGCGGGGCACGGTGCACGTGTTCGATGTCGCCCGCAACTGGGACGTCCTCGAGGGGCTCGTTTCCAGCGATACGGTGCCCGTCCAATACGTCTTCGTAGCAAGCTATCTTCGGGATGCGCTCCTCGAAGAGGGCGAACGTCGAGGCGTCGACCCGGCGATTCTCGAGCGCGCGCGAGCGGTGACCGAACGACGCACGCGCAGCGAAAGCCACCGAAGCCACTTTCATGTCCGCATCTACTGCGCCCCGGAAGACCGGCCACGCTGTACCGACGAGCCCCCCTTTCACTCGTGGTTTCAAGGCAATACCGACGACGCGCTCCGGGCCGCCGTCGCGGCCTCCCGAGCCCGGGGCGAGCGGCGAAGAGCCCGAGACCGACGCATGCAACAACGCGTTCGAGCCCAGCGTACGAGAGAAGCCCAGCGTCGCCGGCAGGCTCGGATGCGTCGACAGGCACGGCGCCAGCGCCAGGCTCAGCGTGAAGCGGAACTTCGACGACGCCGCGCGCGAGCCCGAGCCCGGCAACGCGCCCGCGCCCAAATGAACTAGCCCGCATCGGTGACCAGTCGGCGTGTCTCGCACCCGAAAGCACCACCTTCCCCGGGCCTTCTCCCTCCAGCCCTGCTCGCGGTACGTCGAGTACCGCTGCGGCGTCTTCCAGTCCGAGGTCCGCGGGAATCCGCCACTTTCGAACGCGATCCATCACCTCTGGTGACCGATGCGGGCTAGAGGACCCGGGGCCGGGTTTGCCGCGGCGCACGAGGGTTTGGCGAGGCTTGGAGCCGCCGGCGAAATCTCACACCTTCGGCGAGCGCATGTCGGTATTGGTCCTTCTTCAGACGTCTTCCGTCCAAGAGGCACACGCATGCACTACGCGATTCTCATCTACCAAGCCGAAGGGGCGCAAGATCACTTTACCGACGACGAACGCGCGCAGGTGGTTTCCGACCATCGCGACCTCAAGGCCGACATGACGCGGGCCGGTGCCTACATGGGAGCGGTGCAGCTTATGGGCGGACACACCGCGACGACCGTGCGAACGGTTGGATCGAGCGTATCCCTCGCGGATGGGCCCTACGTGGAGAGCAAAGAGCTGCTCGGTTTCTACCTCGTCGAGTGCTCCGACTTGGACACCGCCACCGGCTACGCTGCCCGGCTCCCTGAATCGAAATTTGGCGCCACGGAGGTTCGGCCGATCGTGTTCGCCGCGGACCGGACGGGCTCAACCTCCGAATGAGAAGTCCGCAGGAGGCTCTCCGAGCGGCCTACCCTCCGGCGCTCGCCTCGCTTGTTCGCATCGCTGGAGACCTCGAAACAGCTCAGGACGTACTTCACGAGGCGGCGGAGCGGGCGCTCACTCGCTGGACGGCGCAGATGCCGACGCAGCCGGCCGCCTGGCTGGTCCGGGTGAGCCAAAACATCCTTGTCGATCGTCAACGTCGAGTCTTCGTCCGCGAACGCCACGCCCTTCAAGACCGTTGGCAGGTCGATAGTCCGACGGGCCTTGAGGACCCGTTGGTTGCGGGCTTCCGCGACGACATGCTCCGGTTGATCTTCACGTGCTGTCACCCTGTCCTTCCAAAAGACAGCCAGGTTGCACTAACGCTTCGAACCGTCGCCGGTCTGCCGCTCGACCAGATTGCCGCGGCGTTTCTCGTCACCGTGCCCACAATGGAGCAGCGGTTGGTGCGTGCACGCCGGCGGCTGCGGGAGGCTCGGGTCCGCTATGAGACGCCCTCCGCGGAGGAGCTGCCCGAGCGTCTCTCGGCGGTGTGCGCGGTTGTCCTCCACATCTTCAACGACGGGTACAGCTACTCGCGACACGGCCCCTCCCTTCGCCCTCGGCTCTGCGAGCTCGCGATACGACTGGCCCGGCTCCTTGAACGTCTGATGCGCCCGAGCGCTGAGGCGTCGGGTCTCCTCGCGTTGCTGCTCCTTCAGCACTCGCGATGGCAGGCGCGCACGGTCGACCTCCCGCGGTTCGTGTCGCTCGAGGAGCAGGACCGCACTCTTTGGGATCGGCGCCTGATTCGCGAAGGGCAGGCGCTCGTCGAACGAGCTCTTCGGCGTCGCGACGTGGGACCATTCCAGATCCAAGCCGCCATCGCAGCCGTCCACAGCTCGGCCGCGAGTCATGAGCAGACAGACTGGCCACAGATCGTCGCACTCTACGATGCCCTTGAACGGCATCAGCCGACCGCCGTGGTTCACCTCAACCGCGCGATCGCGATTGCACAGGCAGGGGACCCAAACGAAAGCCTGGGTTTGCTCGATGCGATCGGCCGAAGCGGTGCGCTCGGCGAGTATCGCTACTTCCACATCGCGATGGGATATGTCCGTGCGATGCTCGGCGACGTCGGTGGGGCCACAAAAGCGTACCGCCGAGCCCTGGAGCTGGTCGACAACGACGTCGAGCGAACGCACCTGCGCACCGAGATTGAGAAGCTCGAAAAATCCCACGCTTGAGTGTCTGGGTTTGGGTTGCCCCACCCGTCTGACTAGTGGAGGCACGATGGGACTCTTCAGCTTTCTCCCCGACGACGCCGAGATTGGGCACCTTCTCTTTCATGACCTGCGCCGGTTCGGTCACTTTCAGCGATTCGCGCACCATGCGATGCGCGGGGACTCAAGCCTGTCCAAGGCGAACCGCGAACTGATCGCTGCGTACGTGTCTGGGCTCAATGCTTGTGACTTCTGTTTCGGCGTGCACCAGCGAACGGCCGAGCACTTCGGAGTGTCCGCCGAGCTGCTTCGAGCGGTGATCGGAGACCTCGACACCGCCGAGGTGTCCCGCGAAATGCGGGCAATCCTTGGATATGTGGGGAAGCTAACCCACCATCCTTCGAAGCTCCGGCCGAGCGACGCCGAAGCGGTGTACGCGGCCGGAGTGGGCGAGCGGGCCCTGCACGAGGCGATCGTCATCTGCAGCATCTTCAGTTGCTACAACCGTCTGGTCGACGGGCACCACATCAAAGGCACGGTGGAGTCCTATACCGCCAGCTCAGGAATGCTGGCGAAGCACGGCTACCGCATCCCCTGGTTCGCGAAGTTCTTCAAGAGCTAGCGGTCGTTTCCGGCTCAAGGACCACGGCTCCGCACGCGGCCGGTTGGTCATCTGGACGAGAAAGGAATGAGAGAGAGATGATGTTGAAAGACAAGGTCGTCGCCCTATACGGCGCGGGCGGCGCAGTGGGCACCCAGGCCTCCCGGGTGTTCGGAGAGCAAGGGGCGAAGGTCTACGCGGCAGACCGAGATGCCACGAAGATCGAGGCCGGCCACACTGCCGACCAGGCGAACGTGGATGCGCTCAGCGAGGAGCAGGTCTCGGCTCATCTGGCAAGCGTCGTGAGGCAGAGCGGGCGCATCGACGTGGTGCTGAACTGCGTCGGTTCAAACCCTGCCGACTACATGCACGGGCACCCGGCGGTGGAGCTCAGCCTCGAACAGTTCATGGTGGCCCAGGGGACGTCGCTGGCGACCCAGTTCGTTACGGCGAAGCACGCCTTTCCTCACATGGAGAAGCAGAAGTCCGGTGTCGTTGTCTTTCTCACGTCGACCTTGGCCAAGGTGGGGTCACCGCACTCCGCGGCCTTGACCGCCGCCCATGCGGGCGCCGAGGGCCTCGTTCGGAGCCTCGCGCGAGAGTGGGGACCCGCGGGAGTTCGCGTCCTCGGCGTGCGCTCCGAAGCCATGCCCGAGTCGGATCTCATCAAATACACGTTCGGCAAAATGGGCGACCAGCTCGGCCTCAGCTTCGCGGAGATGCAACGCCACATCGAAGGTCTTCTCGCGATCCCGAAGCTGCCGTCCGCAACCGATACCGCCGGAGTGCTGGCGTTTGCGGCCTCCGATCTCGCGGGACACATGACGGGAACCGTTCTGAATCAGTCGAACGGCCACGTACTGGAGTAGTTTTCTATGAAAGTCTTCATTACCGGGGCGACAGGGGCGGTCGGAAGTTGCGTCGCTCGCGAACTCGCCGAGCATGGTCACGAGATCCTGGCGCTGGTCCGCGGTTCGGCAAGCGAGCGAATCGTCGAGTCGCTCGGCTATACACCAATTCGCGGAGACATGACGGAGCCGAGTCCATGGATCACCGCCGCAGCTCGTGCCGACGTCCTCATTCACGCCGCCTGGACGCGGCCGGGGAGCCGCATGGACGGCGACTGGCTCCGGATCGCCATGGCGGCCGACGAGGCCGCGATCGGGGGACTGATCCGTGCGTCGCAGCAGGGCGACAGCGCGCTGGTGCTTACCTCAGGACACAGCGTCTTCGGCGACCACGGTGACACGTGGATCGACGAGGAGACGCCTTGCTCCCCGGCAGTCGGGTCGATGGGCCTCAAGCAGCTGGCAACCGAAGTCGCGGCAAAGCAAGCGGCCGCAGCGGGTGTACCGACGGTAGTGCTGAGGCCATGCACCGTCTACGGAGCAAGCAGTCCGAGCATGGACTATTTCTTCGGCAGCGCCTCGCAGCACGTCATGCAGTACCCGGGCAATGGGAACAACTACTTTCCATTCGTCCACGAAGCCGATGTCGCGATGGCGTACCGGCTCGCGGTCGAGCAGATGCCGGCCGGCGAGGTGATCGCATTGGGAGACGATGAACCGATGCGACTTCGCGAGGTGGCGTCGCTACTCCTTGATGAGTTCGGGGGAGGGCAACAGGTTGGCGCCCCGAAGTGGCTTGTGGCGGGCGTCGCCGGCATCCCGTTCGCTGACATCATGACGGCGTCTTGTCGCGTGCGGAACACCAAAGCGAAGCGCGTTCTCGGATGGAAGCCTCGCTACCCGACCCTCAGGGGTGGCGTGAAGAACGCCATCGAGCGCTGGCGGGCTGCGGGAGGTGCGGCGTGACGCGGCGCGACCACACGACCGAAGGGGCCGAAAGAGGAAACCATCAAGTGCGTTCCGCCGGTAAGGGTCTACACGTCTACACGATTAGCGGTTCACCTCGAGGATGGCGGGTGCTCCTCGGGTTAATGATCAAACAGCTCGACTACCGGGTAACCTACCTCCAGCTGTCCGCGCGCGAGCACAAGTCGGACGACTATCTCCGTCTCAATCCACGCGGCACGGTTCCCACCCTGGTGACCGAGACCTGCACCATCACGGACTCGCTCGCGTCGCTCGTGTGGCTCGACAAGACTTACTCGAACGCCCCGTTGTTTGGAACCGATGCCAACGAAGCCGCGAGGGTTTGGACCACTACGCGCGACGTAACGCGCTACTTTCGCGGAGCGACTCGCGAGCTTCTGACTCCGATCTTCTTTGGGCCGACCTCCCCCGACCCGTCGACCCTCACAGCGGCCGTCGAGCAAACAAAGCGCGAGATCAGTGTCTTGGAATCACGTCTGGAACGGACCCAGGCGTACTTCGTGGGAACCCGGCCAACTGCGGCGGACATCGTGACGTACCCGGAGCTACGGCTCGTCGAGCGCGCAATAGAGACGCATCCCAAACTGATGCGGGAGCTGGGATTCGGAACGACGGTGTACCGCAGTGTACTCCTCGCCCAATGGCGGGAGCGGATGGAGTCCTTCGACGGGTTCGCCAAGACGCTCCCCGTCCATTGGAGCTAACCCGTGACCAACGTTGTCTCGGCGAAGGAGGGGATCCACGGCGAAGCCGGTCGCCACGCTGACCAATGGACACGGGGCCGACGTGGCAGTCGACGGCTTCACCAACGTTGTCATCCATCCGTGAGGGATGGGGTACGAAATGCATAAGCGGGTCGCGATCGCATTTCTGCTCGCGTTTGCAACCACCAGCACTGTCAGCATTCTTTGGCACGCGGTCCTGTTTTCGAGCGAGTTCCGCGCACTCGGCGTGTTCACCCGGATGGATGAGCCGATCTACGGCTACGGCATCACGGCGTGGGTCCTCGAGGCGTTCGTCTTCGTGGCGTTCGTCTTCGTGGTTCTCTTCGCCACACTCCGTGGTCGCGAGAAGGACTAGCAGGCTGCTGCAAAAGGCCCGTGGGTGGATCCAGCTTCGCGACGGTGCCGGTCGCGCCCGCGAGCCGACGAGGAATACCCGAGTTATGTTGAGGAGGCAGGCCGAAGGCCGGTCGCGGGTGCGAGCGGCACCGTCGCGAAGCTGGATCCACCCACGGGCCTTTTGCAGCAGCCTGCTAGTCCTTCTCGCGACCACGGAGTGTGG
>JBCCZL010000212.1:0-14599 GCA_039187775.1 Myxococcota bacterium | reverse complement strand
GATTCAGCTTGCGGCAGGTTTCGACGCCAGCCCCTCGCCATACCTTGCCGCCCAGCTCGGCGCGAACATTCCGATCCTCGTGACCGCCGGCCAGCTCGACCGACTGGTGACCGCGAACTGGCTCCACGTCGCTTGGTTTCACATCGGGATCAACGCGGTGGGAGTGTACTTCCTCGGGATCGCGGTCGAGCGTCTCTTCGGCTCCTCCCGCATGTTGATCGTGTATCTCGCGGCGTGCTTCGCCGGCGCCATCGCGTCCACGGTAGTGGCGCTCGGCGCGGCGTCGATGGGCGCATCCACCGGCATCGCCGGTCTCTTTGGAGCCTTCGGCTACATCTTGCTGCGATTCCGGCGCTCGCTTCCCGAGTACATGAGGCGGGCCATTCGATCCTGGTTCGTCTGGCTGTTCATCAATATCGCGCTTTGGGTGGTGTTCTCGTCGGTTCCCGTGGATCACGCCGGTCACGCCGGAGGGTTTGCCGGAGGCATCGTCGCCGCCGCGCTCGTATCCATCGGCTGGCGCCCCCTCGTTCCCGAGTCGACGCTCAAACCGGTGTTTCGCACGGTGGCCGGGGTCCTCGTGCTCGTGACCCTCGTGGGCCTCGGCACGAGTGCCTATCGCGCCCGAGAAACCCAGGCGGAGACCAACCTCGCCCTTGCCCAGGGAGTCCTTGCCGACGCATCGGTATCGTCAGGCGAGCTCAATGGCTACGCGTGGTTTCCTGCGATTGACCATCGCGCCGACCCTGCTCTCGTGACGGTCGCCCAGGCCCTGGCGGCTCGGGCGGTGGCCAAGCTTCCCGACGATGTCGACCCGGCCGACCGCGCTGCGGTCCTCGATACTCTGGCCACCACCGAGTACCGCCTCGGCAACTACGACCGAGCGGTAGAGCTCGAGCTCCAAGCCCTCGGCGACGATCCGCGCGATGAGTTCGAGGCACAGCTCGGTCGCTTCCTTCTCGCAAGGTCTCGACGAGACGGCCCCCTACGACGCGGAGCCACGCCGGACCTCACCCTTGGGCTCGTCCGCGATCACCAAGCGGAGATCACCGCGCTCACCATCGACGGCGATCGCGAGAGCGCGGGTTTCGTTCTTCGTGCGCTCGTGGTGCAGGGCGACCGGCTGCTGGGCCAGGTCGTCGCCGCGGCGGGGCCCGGCCAACCGATTCCGCGCCAGGCGCCACTTCAGCAGTCGCTCGCAGAGGGGACCGAAGTGGTCCTGGCGTACATCGACAGCGATCGCACGATCGGAGGCGACTCCGATTCCGACCCCGACACCTCTCGGGACGGTGCGTTCGAGGCCCGCTTCGTTCCCATGGACATGGACATCGCCGGCTATCCGGGGCCGTTTCCAGAATTTCGATGACACACCTTCGATGACACAGCTTCGATAACACAGCTTCGATAACACAGCTTCGATGACCGACCAATTCTTCCCAAGCGTTGAAGAAACCACCCGGGCCCTTGACGGTGCCGACTACCTCGCGGAGCCGGAGCTTGCCATAGCGGTGTTTCTCGCGGGTTCCCTCGGCCGACCGCTTCTTCTTGAAGGACCGGCGGGGGTCGGAAAAACCGAGCTCGCCAAGGCGGTCAGCCGCGCCAGCCGTCGCCCCCTCGTCCGACTGCAATGCTACGAAGGGCTCGACGAAAGCCGCGCCCTCTACGAATGGGAGTACGGCAAGCAGCTGCTCTACATCCAGCTTCTCAAGGATGCCCTCGGCAACAAACTCGAGGCCGTCACCTCGCTTTCACAGGCCGCGGGGCTCATCGAACAAGAAGAGACCGCATTCTTTCATCCTCGATTCCTCCTTCGGCGGCCGCTGTTCGAAGCCATTGCGTCGGAGGACCCAGTGGTGCTGCTGATCGACGAAGTCGACCGATCGGACCCAGAGTTCGAAGCGCTGCTCCTCGAGTTGCTCAGCGACTTTCAGGTCACCGTGCCCGAACTTGGAACCTTTCGGGCCACCACCCGTCCGTTCGTGGTGCTCACCAGCAACGGCACCCGCGAGCTCACCGACGCACTCCGGCGCCGGTGCCTCTTCACTGCGCTCGACTATCCCGACCCGGCCCGCGAGGAAGCGATCGTTCGCCGCCACGTGCCAAACGCACCGGCCCGGCTTGCGAAAGAGCTCGTGGCCTTAGTTCAGGCGGTCCGCGATCTTCCGCTCCGACGCGTACCCTCGATCGCCGAGTCGGTGGACTGGCTTCGCGCCCTGATTCTTCTCGGTCGAGACGATCTCGACCCCGAGAGCGCCACTTCGGCGCTGGCGGCGCTCATCAAAGATGCGGATGATCGTGAGCTCGTCCGAGCGCTGATCGAGCGGTCAGAGCCCTGAGCGGAGCAATTGCGGCCCAAGCATCCCTCGAGCTCAAGGAGGAGCTGACCCGCGGGGCGCAAAGCGGATGTCGACCTCCGAGTAACCGAGCTGCTCCAGAAGAGAGCGAAGGGTCCGTTCGGCGTTGGTTTCCGCCCGATCCAAGATCCCACTCTCGAGCGCCGCCTCCTCGAGGGTGCGCTCCGCTTCCTGGCGAGCTCGGGTTTCGAGGGACTCGCTTCGCGTCGCCAAGAGGCCCGTTTCCCGGGCGTGCACAAAGGTCCGGTCGTTGTCGAGCGACGAGTCGAAGATCTCCGGCGCCGGCAGACGGAGCACTGCGCGACCCGCCTCCGGATCGACTTCGACATCGCCGGCTTCGAGCTGACGGAGATCCACCCCCGCGCTCACATCCCCCGCCGCCACGAGGAGGATCGCGTCGTCGGCCTGCACGAGACCAAAGAGGTGTTCTTGGCGATCGCGCAGATCGATCACCCGCTCCATGTGGAACTCCGCCGTACGAAGCTCGGCAAGATCCCGCACCGCGACGAGCACCTGGGGCGTCGGGCGCACTACCGTCGTCGTCCGCGTCGGCTCGGGCACCGAAAACAGGTCGAGCAATCCCCCGAGCAAGAGGCCCAGAAGGAGCGCCGAGAGTCCGGCCACCGCGATGAGAACCGGCCCGCGCGCATTGCCCGAGGCGGGCTGCTTTTCGACGACGTCGGTCATCGCTACTCGGCCGACGCGAGTTCCGCTTCGTCGGAGGAGTCGTCGAGGAGCGCACGGAGGAGCGTCTCATCATCGAGCTGCATCCCCGGAGAGAACTGCCGTTTCTCGACCGCTCGACGAATCCACGGCCAAACCGGCCCGGTATTCTGGCACTGGCTCCACTGCTCCTCTTCGGTGCACGCAACCCGCACATGAAAATGGTCGTGATGAGGATGCCCGCGGCCTGGCTGATGAAGAACCCAGGAAGCGCGGAAAACAATTTCCGGGTCGGGCTCGTGCACGCGCGCGTATTCGAGGAGCCGCGCCTTCACTCCCCGCGCACAGAAGATCCACTGCACCGCAGCTTCTTGATCCGCGAGGAGGCTCCGGACAAAGTGCCAGTTTCGGGCGTCGTCGAAAAAGAAGAGGTCATTCGAGGGGGGACCATCCCCCGGAGTCACCGTCTCACGCACCGTGCCGTGCCGCCCAAACCCCAACCAGCCACGGCCCCGGACGGACCGACCGGTGATGTCTCGAACGTAGAAGATCACGTCCACGTCACGACCCGTCCGGTGGCTGCCGTGGCGAGGATGTTGGCCGCCGGCGGGATAAGCGATGTCGCCGACGCGGAGGGGAGCACCTCCCGGGTAGCGCCGGGCGACGCTTGCCGCCGCCCGAGTCAGGGCACCGACCATCGTCGGCGTCCCGAACCGCGTCGCTTCGCCCGGCCGGGCACGAATAAATCCCTCGCCAGAGTCCGGCAACGACACCCCATGCCGAAGGATTCCATTGGAGGTCTGGCCGACGGATTGGGGGTGCCCCAGGTCGGGGACAAGGCCGATGCAGCCGGAGAGGGCGACCGTCGCCGCTACCGTCACGAGCCAGAGCGCCCCGCGGATCGCCGGAGACGGCTCCGCACTGGCCACCGTCCCGTGACCGTAGCGCTTCCGCACGCCCACGCTTCTTGGCCCCTTCTCGGAATCGCACCGCCAAGGGTTGAGCATGCCCCATTGTAACAGGCGCGCTTGACTCCCGCGCCGCGCGAAATACTTTCCCGGGATGCATCCCGAGAACCAAAGCCCGATGGACCAGTTTACGGCCCACCTGGATCGAGGCTGGGATCTCATCGGGAAGGGGGACCTCCCCGGCGCTCGGCTTTCCGCGGAGAAGCTGCTCGAGCTCGACGGCGACTCCCCCGACGCCCATCACCTCCTGGGTTACATTCACGCCGCCGGGGGCAACGTGGACGAGGCGCTTCGCCACTACCGTCAAGCCATCGACCTCGACGAGGGCTTTGTCGAAGCGATGCTCCACGCGGCGGAGCTCCTGCTCAACCCGATCGGCGACCATCAGGCGGCGATTCGGCTCATCGATGATGCCCTCGACTTCGTGGAGACCCCCGAGGAAACCGCGGACGCGCTCCTCCTGAAAGTCGACGCGTACCTCGGCCGCAAGGACCTCAAAGCGGCCTCCCGGACGTTGGACGATCTTCCGGACGGTCCGTTCGAGAACCCCCAGCTCCTGTTCTTGCTCGGCCGGGCGTATTTTGAGACCGGGCGGCTCGAGGAAGCCGAAAAACACATCGAGGCGGCGGCGACCCACGCTGGCGACAATCCGGACGTCCAGTACTACCAGGGCCTCATCCTGGAAAAGAAGGGTGAACGCCAAGGCGCGACGGTGGCGTTTCTTCGAGCCCGCGAACTCGAGCTCCGCCTCGGCGAGGCTCCCTGGGCCCTTCCCGTGACGCACTTCGAGCGAAAAGTGCAGGAGGCGATACGCAAGTTGCCCTCCGCGCTCGAGCGCACCCTCGAGGGCGCCCTCGTCGTCATCAGCGACTTGCCCGGAGCGGAGGTAGTTGCCGACGGGGTCGATCCTCGCCACCCCGTGCTCATCAACCTCTCACCGCCGGGCCCGTCGGCGGCAGTGCCGTCCACCGCAACCCACGTGTTTGTCTATCAGCGCAACATCGAACGACTGGTCAGCGGGGTGCTCGACATCGACGACGAGATCACCAAGGTTCTCATTGCCGAGCTCGCCCACGTGTTTCCCGAAGCGGCCGGATCCGAAGCGGGCAACCCCACCGATCCTGAAGAACAGCCGTCCTAGCCGGCGATCCTCTCGCCGGATGACACATGCGCTCTTCGACTCCGGAAGGGACGGCGTTCGGAAGGGACGGCGTTCGGAAGGACGAGCTATTCGATTGCGGAAGTCAGCCATCGCCCGGGCCGACGGCGAGAAGGGTGTCGCATCGAGGGCTGATCTCCACTTCCGCGTCCATCACCACCTCGTCGTAAAACCCCCGGGCGGCGTCGCCGAGGGACACTCCGTCGACGGTTCGCTGACAGAAGTCGGACAGCGTCACCTGGGCCCGCGGGAGGATCCAAATTTGAAGGCACGCTTCGACGCCGATCGCATTGCCGCGCGCAGGAAGCGCACCGTTCTCACAGAGGCACCGGCCAAGGGCGCCGCAAGAATCCGCTTCGTTCACGTCGATTTCGCACACCACCGTCTCGACGCCCAAATGACGGACTTCGCACACTTCCGCCTCCACATCCTCGGGGCGTTCATGGCTGAGATAACACCCAGACATCACGAACCCCCACCCAACAACAAGCCATCCACGATAAGGCATGGGCCCGTTATAGCATCGGCCGACTCGGGGGTGGGTGATCGCGCGTCGTTTCCGATATCCCCATCGCGACGACTCCTCGAGCAGGCTGCTGCAAACCGAAGCCGCTCCGTCCGCCATTCGGATACACGCAAGAGGAGCTTTCATCCGACCGTAGGTGGGAGCGGCTGCTAATCTTGCGGAGTGCGGCACGGGCTTGGCAGTACCCGGGAAGAGAGCTTCGGAGAACGTACTTGGCTCTCCGTCGTTCTAGCAGCGTGGATTCCCTTCGTCGGTGGCTGCGAGCTGCGCGACCAGCTGCTCTTTTCGAACCCTACGGATGCATCGGCCGATGGCGACGCTTCGAACGCGGCTCCGACCCGGTTTCCCTGCCCGGTGGGGGAGCCGGGGCCCCAGGTTGCACTCTATCGCTTTGATGAACCGGTCGACGGCCGGCTCATCGATTCGGTGGATGGTCACCACGGAACGACCGTGGGGAGCATTGAACGAGATCAGAACCGGGCGGTCTGCGGTTCTTCCTGGCGCTTTTTCGGGGGCTACGGCCAGGTGATGAGCGAGTTGGACTTTCAGCTCGCCTCGGCAACGATCGATTTCTATGTATGGGTGCCGGCCGGTCAGCCGACTTTGGCGAGAGTCGCCATCCTGTCGAAGGACGCGGCAGGGCGGGAGGACGGCGACATGACCCTGTGGCTCACCGGCGAGCGGGTCCTCGCAGTGCAGGGCCAGACCAGCGACGGGCGCGACTCTTTCGTATGCACTCCGCCGATTCCCGCGGAGCAGTGGGTGCACGTCGCGTTTGGGTTCGCCGACGAGTTGAAGATGTGGCGGAACGGCGAGCTTCTGGACAATGCCGGAGAACGGACGGTGTTTGGCGCACCCTGCGAGGGGGGAATCGACGTCGACTGGCAGTTCAATACCCAGCCTTTGGTCATCGGCGCAAGCAATGCGAACGCGCCGCGGGGCAGCGCAGAACCGACCGAGCCGCTGAACGCGTACCTCGATCATTTACGAATTAGCGCGACGGGCATCGATTTCAGCCTCTACGCGGAGTAGCCGCGAGGATTTGTGGGCCACCTCAGCGACCTTGGGGCTCGAACGGAGTAGCGATGTGTGGTGATCCTCTTCGCGGTGTCCTATCTGAACGTGCGCCGTCCCGGCAAGAAGTAGGCTTCTAAGGTGGAGGCCGCGGTCGATCTCCGGACTCGTTCGAGGGCCGGTCCAACCGACGCCACGTTGGTCGAAGCGGCTCAGGCAGGGGAATCGTGGGCGCAAGAAGTGCTGTTCCGACGCTACCTGAAGATGGCGAATGGGCTTGCGGTGCGGTTGCTCGGAGACCGTGAGGAAGCCCGCGACCTCGTTCAGGACGCGTTCTACAAAGCGCTCACGGAACTCGGGTCGCTGCAGCAACCCTCTGCATTTTCAAGCTGGCTCGGGACGATCGTCGTACGGGCCGCCTACAAACGCCTCCGGCGTCGAAAGCTCCTCCAGCGGCTCGGCCTTCGGCCCCGAGACGCGGTGGACCTCGACGAAGAGGTGTTCACCGCGAACGCGCCGCCGGAGGCAGTCGAACAGCTCCGCCAGGTGTACCGTTCGCTCGGCCGTCTGGATGCGACCACTCGAGTGGCGTTTATTCTCCACGTCATCGAGGGCCAGACGATTCGGGAAACGGCGGACAGTCTTGGGGTCTCGATCACGACGGTGAAGCGCCGGGTGGCGGTCGCAAAGCAGGCGCTCGAACGCCTGCGAGCGGAGGGGGCATGAAGGAAGCAACCGATCTCCAACCGCTCCGGCGACATATGGAACCGGAGCTCCCCGATCGGGAAGTGGATGAGAGATGGCGCGAACTTGACGCGCGAGTTCGCGCGAAGCCCGCCGTGCCGAGGCCTCGTCGTCGAGTGCTCGCGGCCAGCGTGGGGGGAGGGCTCGCACTTGCCGCCGCGGCGGTGGCGACGGTTGTGCTTACCTCCACCGAAGGCCGCGAACTCGCCGAAGGCGTCACGTTTTCGAGCGAGGGGGGGGGCGAGGCGACGCTCGCCGACGGTTCACGGATCGAGCTCGGTGAGGATTCGGTGGTGCATGCCCGAGCGGTCGAGGCGGAGCAGATCGTCGTGGAGCTCCTCGAGGGCCGGTCGGCCTTCGAGGTGATGCCTTCGTCGCGCGAGTTTCACGTCGTCATCGGAACGGTTCGAGTCACTGTCCTCGGCACCCGCTTCACGACGACTCAGCACGGGGACGAGGTCACGGTGTCAGTGGCGCACGGACGGGTTCGCGTTTCACGGCACGGGCAAACCGTGGCGACCCTGCATCGGGGCGAGTCGTGGACCGGTCCCTTCGCCGCCTCGGTGGAGCGCGCCTCCGACGAAGTCGCAGAAGAGGAAGCCCCTTCGGCCACCGGCGGGGTGGAGCTGGAGGAAGCGCGTCCCTCTTCACAGACGTCCGAGCCGCACAATCCAGAGCCGCATGCCATAAGTGGAGAGAGCGGACATCGGCAGGAGAGCCGACATCCGCGAGAGAGCCGAGGGCGACAACCCGGGCGAGGAAGCGAGCCGCTCCGAGAGCGCGACCCACGGTCACCGAGCGATCGACGCGCCCGGGAGACCGGGGAAACGCCGTCCACGTCCGCCGAGGGGAACATCGAACCGGAAGCGCCAACGGACGTGTCCGCCATGGCCCTGTTTCGCGAAGCGCAAACCGCTCGGCGGGGAGGAAACCCGACGCACGCCGCCGAGCTCCTTTCCCAACTCCTCGAGCGCTTTCCCGGGTCCGGAGTCAGCGGCACCGCCGCGATGGAGCTTGGCCGCATTCGGATGGATGTGCAGGGAAACCTGCGCGGCGCCGCCCGAGCGTTCGAGCGAGCGCTCGCCATCGGTGGGGGAGCCTACCTCGAGGACGCACTGGCACGGCTGGCGATCGCCTACGGCCGCCTCGGGGATTCGCGGTGCGCTCGCGTTCGAGACCGCTACCTCGCGGCATACTCTGGTGGGGTCCATCGGGACGAGGTGGCCGCCGTTTGTGGAGGAGAGCGGTAGTCCCTCTCTCGACGTCCCCCGCTCGCTATTCGGTTGGGCTTGTCTGTTCCATCTCGTCGACGCATCGCGGCCGGTTTGGTCGCCACACTCGTAGCGGTGACCGCCGGTGGCGCCCGTGCGCAAGGCGCGACCGTGGAACCGACGGTGCAGCTCGAACTTCAGGGGGAGTGGCCGCCAGACCTTGCCGAAAACGTGGAGCGAGATCTCAAAGCGAGCCTCTCCGAGCGCGGGTTCATCCTCGTCGACGGTTCCGAGACCGACCGCGCGCCAAGCGGCACGGTGACGGTCCGGGAGCCCCGGGAATCCACGGTGGAAGTGGTGGTCCGCGATCATCTGAGCGAGCGTTCGCTGACCCGCCCCGTCGACCTCTCCCAAGAGCCCCTCGAAGTGTGGAGCGTGCTGATCTCCGCCTCCGCCGACGAGCTCCTTCGGGCGACTTCAGTGGAGCAACTCCTGAGCGCCCCCCCGACAACGCGGGACGAACCCAACGGAACTCCCTTCGCGACGGTAGAAGGGGGATTTGCGGCCCAGGCTTACTCCGGGGGTGCCACGCTCCTCGGGGGAGACGTCTCCTTCGGCCTGCGCATCCTCGAATGGTTGGGTCTCCGGCTCTCCTTCGGAGGTCGCGGGGTGCTCGCCGAGAGCTCTCCGCTCGGCGACATCTCCGGATTCACTCTGAACGCCGAACTCACCGGCCGGCTCCGCATCTTTCGGCCGGCGAATTGGCTGGAGCTGGGGATCGACGTTTCGGTGTGGGGCGCCTACGTGCACTGGACAGCACGGCCCACGCCCGATGCGACCGGCGAGGACGGGCAAACCGGCGGGCTCGGACTCCGCGCCGGACCCTTCGCGACCGCGTGGGTTGGCTCGTTCTTCGTCACCCTCCGCATGACCGCCGGAGCTCCCGTCGTCACGCCGATCGCCGAAGACGAATCGGGGTCGGTGATCGCGATCTCCGGTCTCGAACTCGGAGGCGCGCTGACGCTGGGATCGCGCTTCGGGGACTAGCCCCGCTCCCGGACGGATCCGGCAAAAGACACTCCCTACGGGCACTCCGCCGCGGGCACGTGGCCCGTCACGATGCGCACCAGTCCGTTGGTTGCCGGGTACCGCGCGACCTCGTTCCATGTGTCGCCGGCGTTCGTCGAGCGGTACACGGTGTTGTCGTCCCAGTCGAATCCGACCATCGTTCCCGTCACCGGATCGGCGACAAGCTGATGAAGCGCGAGCGCTCCCGGCCATGGGTGACGCCTCCAGGCAGCGCCGTCCGGACTGACAAACGCCTGCGTCCCGTCGAGCATCCAAAACTGCCCGTCCGCAAAGGCTACGCCCCCGGTATCGACGGCTACTTCGAGCGTCGGCCCCCGGCTCCACGTCCGACCGTCGGAGCTCGAACAGACGCGCCCGTTCATGCCCACGATGACCGTCGTTCCGGCACCGAAGGCGACTCCACCATGCCGACCGACGCCTCCGAAGGACATGGCGCCGCACCCGGTCGGCTCCCACGTCGAGCCACCGTCTCGGCTCACGCTCGGGGGATTGTCTCCTCCCATCACGATGACGCCCGACCCACTGGCCACGAAGCGGGCGAGCGGACGGTCTCCGAAGACGGGGGACGTCCCCGCAAAGTCCCAGCGCACTCCATCTCGCGAGCGGTAGGCGTCGCCATAGGCATTCACCAGAACGAAGTGGCTCCCGTCAAACGCAAGGCCCGCGCAGTGGTCTTCGCACGGAGCAAACCCTTCACGGGTCCAGGAAAACCCATTGGTACTTCGCTGGACCGAACCCGGGCCACCCCCTCCCCAGCCCATCACGAGGACATGACGGCGATCGCCGGATGCAAACCCCTTCACCGTGAATGGGCTGTGCTCGTCTCCAATCAGGGCAGTCGAGGTCACATATTCATGCCACTCCTCGCCATCATCGCAGCTCGTGAGAACTCGACCGCCCCCGCCAGCGATGAGAAACGCACCGATTGTTCCTGTAGGGGGAGGACTCGCGTCGGGCGCGTCTTCGCCGGCATCCGCATCTGTCGGGCCCGTGGTTCCGGCGTCTTGGACCACGGGTGGCCCGGCATCGTCGGACCGCGGTGGCAAGATCGGTGGCTCCGTTTGCTCCGGAGGTGGGACCCCCTCGTTTCCGCCGACCGTCCCCTGGCAGCCCCACAGGACGAGCAGCAAGGAGACTCTGAAGGACCGACCCGGTCGACACGCCATCTCAGGTACCGGATCGTAAGTAGACGGGAATTTCTCCCATCACCGGGTACGAGTCGTGATGCCAGTCCGAGGGCTCCGACGGATCGTACGGGATCGGCCCATATCCGCCACGTCCCGCCCGAGCCGGGCGCGTCGGCTGAAGGCGGTCCACTTCGAAGCTCGCTCGGGGAAGACCCATCGCCTCGAGCTGGGTTCCGAGCCACTGCGCCCACATCAGCCCAGGAGAGTAAAAGTGGTCGGGCGGAGCCGAACCGAGCTCATTCAACCGTCGATTCAGATTGCGATAGTCGATGAACCTCCCGGTGTTGAGCGTGCCCCCGGCCCCGCCGGCCGTGATCGCCGGCATATTCGCGGTGGTGTGGGAGATTTCGCCCGACTCCTGGCCCCAGTTCACCAGCGACTCGTCGAGGAGGGTACCCCTGCCGGTATCGACCGAATCGAGTTTCGAAATCAGATCCAAAAAGGCGTGTTCGAAAAACCCCTGGTGCGATTCGACGATCAGATCCTCATCGCTCCGGCTCCCCGTCGCCGCGCGATGGGCAACGTTGTGCCATCCCATCCCGTCGTAGCCGCCGACGAACGTGGCGTGGGCCCCGTCATTGGCTCCGATCGTCACGACGCGCGTTGCGCCGCAGGAGAACGCGGTGGTGATGAAGTCATTTACCAGCCCGTGCCAGCGGATGTCGTTCACACGGGCGCGGCCTCCCACCTCGACGGCGTAGCCTCCGGCCGTCTCGGACGGAACGGCGATGCCTCCGCAGCTCAGGTTGATCGTTTCGGTGGTCCGACGCTCGAGTTCGGACAACCGCGAGAGGTGTTGATCCAACCGCTCTCGGTCCGAGCTCGAGATGCGCCGGCTGCCGTCGCGAAGGTTCCGGTAGCTCTGAATCACGCGGTCCACCAGCGGGGTCCGTGGATTCGGTGCAGGGGTCGGCGTGGGGTCCTCTTCGTAGAGGTCCGCGATCTGCTGGTAAAGGGAACGTGTGTCATTGGTTGGGGTCATCCGTTGAATCCCCCCGGTTTGCCGCTCCGGATCCGCGTAGCCCCAAGAGATCGGCTGGTCGCCGATCCCAAAGAACCGCGACCGCCAGATATAGGAGCCGTCGGCGTAGAAGTCCGGATGCCAGGCGATGACTTGATCGATGGTCGGGACTTCGCCGATCCCATCGCCCGTGCCAGGAACCGCCGCGGCGTAGTTGCCGAGATTGCCGCCACTGTGATGGCCGTAGAAGTCGCCAAAGTCGAAGCCCACGAGCACATTCATCTTGGCGGCGAGTCCTGGCGTAAGAACGCCCGATGGCGCCGACAGCACTGGCGAAAGCGTCGCCCGGCCGGCGGAAACCGAGGGCCGAAGGTTGCCGCGGCGAATGGTCCGCGCCGCGTAGGTCGTGGACTCGGTCAGCGTGTCTACCGCGGGATACATGTTCTGAAACCACACCCCGCCATGAGCGGTAGCCATGGCGACGTAGTTTCTCGGAACGGGCGTCGGCTGGGCGCGTGCCCGGCCGCTCAGGAGCGATGGAAGGCAGGGAATCGCCAACATGCCTCCGACCGCCCCTCGGAGAAACCAACGTCGCCCGCGGACGACAACTTCCGGTCGTTCGGTCTTCATACTCTGGAGCTCCTAGTCAAAACGGCGCTGACGAAACGCGGGGGTGAATGCGATTTGGGCCATGGCGTCGGCGATCGTTCCCTCCGATAGCGCCCTTTCCACCGCGAGAAGCGCGCAGCCATCGACTTCGTCGTCCTCAAAACGCTGGAAGGTGTGTCGGAAGTAGTTCCGGGCTACGCACCGGTGGGGTCGGCCACTCTCCATCAACAGCGGAACCAGCTCTCTGACGGTCTCGATCGCGCGATCGTCCCCGAGGGTGACCACCGGAACCACGCGGGTATCGATCGGCGCTTCGCCCATCAGCGAGCCGTCCTCCGGATCATAGATCGCCTCGCGGTCTCGAAGCTGTCCGAACGGGCCGAAGTTCTCGGTGAGAAACCCCATGGGGTTGATGATCTGGCGGTGACAGCCCACGCACACCGTTTCGGGATCCTCGGTGAGCGCCTCGTACTGTTCCCGGGTGGAATGCACATTGCCCGGTTCGTTCATGAGCGCGAATCCGCCAAACTGCGCTTCGTCGGGCGGCGCCGGAAGTTCGTCGCAGAGAATCGACGAACGAATGTGAACGCCTTTGATGATCGGGCGGGTCTCTGACCGACCCGAGGCGAGGTAGGCGACCCGAGTCAGGATGCCAGTTCGTTCGGCGGGCAGCTCCGGAGGGTCGCCTTCGCCGGACCACGGTTCGACGCCATAGAGCGCCGCCACGTCGGAGGTCGTGGCAAAGGACAGGCGGCTCGTAAAGATATCCTCGAGTGTCCCGCGCTCTGAGCGCGCGTAGTGGAGCGCGAGGCCCGCCGCGTCGGCGATCATGTGCTCCCGGGTGTCTCCCGAGATAGAAATGTCGCCGAGCAATGGGCTCACGTTGGGAGCGCTGGCGAACCCATCCATCTCGGGAAGAGACTCGAGCGACAGCCACTCGGTAAAGAACTGACGTACCACGGGCTCAGCGCGTGGATGATCGACCACGTACGCCACCGCCTCGCGGTAGCCGGCGTCGGTTCCAAGGTCCATCGCGAGCAAGGTTTCGTCGGGAGGGCCATCCCAGAAATGGAGGCTCAGACGGGCCGCCAGCTCTTCGCCCTCGACCGCAAATGTCGAAGGCTGACCCTCCACCGGGTCGGTCCCGTGTTCGACGCGGTAGTAGAAATGCGGACCCGCGACCATCACCGCTACCACATCGGCGATTCCGGCCTCGTCGATGCCCGTGGCGTCGTAGACTTCGGTGTAGAACGTCGCTTCGTCGGCGGTGAGCTCCCGCCGGTGGGCGAGCCGACCCGCGCGAGCGATGAACTCGGTGACGCACACACGATCGTTGGACGGATCGCCATCCGCTGCGCATGCCCCGAGTGCGCTCTCGAGCCGTTCGGCGACTTCGGCTCCAATCGCCGCACCGAGCTCAAAGATTCCTTCGACGTGTTGCGCCGTCACGGTTTGGTCGGCGCGTCGAATCCCCCCTGAATGCTCAACCCGAACCTCGGGATCGGGGCGCACCCGCTGATCGAGAGGGACAGTGGCGAGCGCCGACTGAACCGTCGCGGCGGCTTCCACCGCGGCCGCCTCTTCGGGGATCAGCGCCGCGAGGAATCGGCGCACCGAGGTTTCAAGCTGAGTCCGGGTGAGCCGCGGCAGCGGCGGCGACTCTGGCCGAGCATTCGGCGCACATTCGAAGGACTCTTGCCGAGGAGGAGGAACTTCCGGAGGGGAGACTTCACCCGGTGGCTCGACTTCACCGCCGAGCACCAGTCCCTGGCAGGCGGCGAGCCCAACCACGCAGGTGGGCAGCAACGTCCATCGAACAAGAAGAGCGCGCGGGAAAGGGGCCATCATCCGGTTGGAGCCCTCGGCCTTCCGGAGTGGCCCACCCAAAGCGAAACCAGACCCACTCGCCCACCGCTTTTGCGTGAAATCTTAAGTCGAGAGCGAAAGGTGAGAATCAGGCTTTGTGCCGAGGACTAGTACCCCCGTCCCGAAGTTCGTTCCGGGTTCTGTCGAGGAATCGGGTTCGAGGTTGGTGGGCCTGGCGGCGGACGGCCCAAAGGCCATTCGAGGAGAGCAGCGCGATCCGGGCTGCCGAGATCGGGCCCGAGGGCCGG
>JBCCZL010000211.1:0-14611 GCA_039187775.1 Myxococcota bacterium | reverse complement strand
CCGCATTCCCACGGCCTTCTCCCTCCAGCCGTCCTCGCGGTACGTCGAGTACCGCTGCGGCGTCTTCCAGTCCGAGGTCCGCGGGAATCCAGCGCTTTCGATGGCGATCCATCACCTCTGGTGACCGATGCGGGCGAAATCCACAACCGCTGGGTGCCTCACACGCCAGACCTCGTATCGATGGGGTCTACGTACGGGGTGCCCAGCGGTCGTTTAATGGAGCTCGTTCGCGAGCTGGCGAACGAGATCGTCGGCGAGTCGGCGAGCCTGGCCCTGCTTCCCACGAATCCCATTGCAGAGGATGCTGAACGCGTAGGCGTGGTCGTCGTCGGGGCCCAGGACATACCCGCTGAGGGCGATGACGTCGTTCAGCGTGCCCGTCTTTGCGCGCACGATACCCGGAGCGGGCAGGTCGCGAAGCCGCCTTCGGAGCGTCCCGTCGCGCCCGGCAATTGCCAGATGCGCGAGGTATTCCGGTCGAAGGCCTTCGTTTTCGTACATGTGTTGAAGGAGGCGCGTGAGGTGAGAGGCCGCGATTTGGTTCCCATCAAAGAGGCCCGACCCATTGACGATCGTGAAACCTTCGGGAACGCCGAGCTCTCGAAGATACGCGGTCGCGGCCGCGGCGCCTTCGGCCGAGCTCCCAGGGCGAGAGACTTCCGCTCCCACCACCTTGAGCAGCATCTCTGCCGTAAAATTGTCGCTGTTCTTGCCGAGGGCGAAAATGAGCTCGGCCACCGGAGGGCTCTGGCGGCTGGTGAGAAGCGGCAGCCCTGACGGCGCTCCGGTCGTCGCGAGCGCTCCGACTTGAATCTCGGCGCGGGTGAGCGCGTGTCGAAGCGCGTGACCCGCGTAGCTCACTGGGTTTTCGACCCGGCGCCGATAGGAGATCCCCAAGATGCCGAGGGGCACCCGTCCTCGAAGTCGAAGGCTCATTTGATCGCCGTCGCCCCGTTGGACGGCAATGACGTCCGGTTCGCCGCCGTCGACCGTCTCGAGTTCGCTGTCGAGAGCAAAGTAGTCCGGAGCCATCAGCCTCACTCGGGCGGGTCGTCCCACCGCCGAACCGGGGAGGACCCGGAGAACGAACGCGCTCCGTTCGACCGCGAACGCGGAGATCGCTGCCCGAAACGCCGCGATCTCGTTCGGCTGCTGTTCAAATGCGGGGGGCAGAAACTGGTCGTCGAAGTAGCTTCCGTCGACGATCACCCGGCCCACCCGGCGAACTCCGCGGTCGCGAAGCGCTTCGCCGAGCTGCACCAAATCGCTGTGCTGAAGCGACGGGTCGCCGTAGCCCCGAACCACCAGGGGGTCGACGCGCCCGCGTTCGACCCGGCCGTACAGCCCCGTGCGCATGCGAAAGGTCGGGCCCAGGCGCTCGAGGGCCAAAGCCGCCGTGACAAGCTTCATGTTCGACGCAGGATTGAGCGCCAAGTCTTTGCGTTGACTGAAGATTTCACGACCAGTTCGAAGATCGACCACATGGATGCCGATCCGATCGCCCAGGTCCGCAGCGACCACGACTTCACGGAGCCGCGACCGGATATCGGGGTCCTGCGCTGCCCCCAGCCGGGGAGCGAGCAAGACCAGCAGCACGACCAAGCTTGCGCGGAGCATGGGCCGGGTCTTACCGCAGGGTCGCGCACCGGGGAAGAACCGAAGGTCGCACGGTCCCTCGGATTCCCCGAAAGCTCGTGAACCGGTTTCCTCTCCCATGGGCTCAGGCACGGCTCCTCTTCGCGGAGCGGCCTTGTCGCGCTTTGAACAGAAAAAGCTGGTCAGAAACACGTGGAGGAAACGGAACATCGAGTACATCTGATTCCCGGTGCTTGGCTTTCCGCGAACGCGAGTGTTCCTCCTGGTCGGTGGACTCCTGGTCGCCGGCTGCGAGTGCAGCGAGGGCGGCGAATCCGACGAGTCGGAGCTCGTCGTGGTCCTTCCGCGCGATGCCGAGGAGCTCGACCCGAGATTCCTCGGCGATCCCTATGGCCTCCGCGTATCGCGGCTCCTCTTCGCGTCGCTCGTGACGATCGACCCTCGAACCTTGGACATCGTGCCGGACCTTGCCGAGACCGTAGCCCACGCGACGCCGACGACCGTGATGGTTCGCCTTCGGCCGGACCTGGCGTGGAGCGACGGCCGACCGATCACCGCGGACGATGTGGTGGCGACCTTTCGGGGTGTGACGGATCCAGCTCTCGGGAGCCGCTTTGCGGGGACGTTTCGGCGGATCGTGCATGTCGAGGCGGAGGACCCGCGAACCGTCCGCTTCGAGCTCGACGGACCGCATGCGACGTTCGTCACCGACCTCGAGATGCCGATTCTGCCCGCCCGGTATGCCACCACGCGAGTACGACCCGGTCCGGAGCGAGTGCCATTTTCCGGACCCTATCGACTGGTGGGACGGTCGTCGGGGCAGCTCCAGCTCGAGGCCAACCCCAACTGGCACCACGGGACGCCGCGCTATCCAAAGGTCCGAATGGTGGTGATCCGCGATGACAACACCCGGGCCCTTCGGCTGCTCGGCGGACAGGGCGACCTCGCGCTGCACTCGATTCCGCCGCTTCTTGTTCCGCTCTTCGAGGAGGATGAGCGCTTCGAAGTCCGCAGCGTGCCTGGAGTGAGCACCGCCTACATCGGAATCCACACCGAAGCCGGGCCGCTTCGGGATGGCCGAGTCCGCCGCGCAATCGCCCACGCGATCGACCGGACTCGCCTCCTCGATGCCAAGCTCAACGGCCGCGGGACGCTCGCGTCAGGCTGGATTCCGCCCGGCCACTGGGCGTTCGACGCTCAGCCCGAGATTCGCTTCGATCCGGAGCGGGCGCGCGCCCACCTCGACGAAGCGGGAGTCGTCGATCCCTCGGGGCCGGAACCGCGACTTCGTCTCTCGTTTCGGACGAGCACCGATCGGTTTCGACTGTCGGTGGCCCGAGCCATCGCGGCGATGCTCGCGGATGTTGGTATCGAAGCGGATGTGCGGCCGAGCGAGAGCGCGACCTTGATCGCCGATCTGAATGCGGGGCGGTTCGAGCTTTGCCTCCTGCAGGTTCCGGAGGTGTTCGAACCCCACGTGCTCTCGTGGTTCTTCGACTCGAACCGGATTCCCAAGGAGGGCCGACCCGGGGCGAATCGGTGGCGCTATCAAAACTCCGAGCTCGACCGCGCCCTCGAAGCCGGACGAGCGAGCTCGGTGCGCGAGGTCCGGGTCGAGGCCTATCACGAAGTGCAGCGGCTCATGGCGCGCGACCTTCCGGTCGTTCCGTTGTGGCACGAGGACGTCGTCGCGGTGGTCAGCGCTCGGGGTGCGGATTTCGATGTCCCCCGAGACGGCCGCTTTGGCACGCTCGCGCGGTAGAGCGCTACCCTTTACGTTCCCCGCCGGTGACCTCATACTCGCGCGCCCGACGCTGGAACAAGGAGAACCCATGGCATTCACTCTTCCCGAGCTCCCCTATGCGAAGGACGCGCTCGCCCC
The DNA here is from genome assembly GCA_039187775.1 of Myxococcota bacterium. Taxonomy (GTDB): domain Bacteria; phylum Myxococcota_A; class Polyangia; order Polyangiales; family JBCCZL01; genus JBCCZL01. Next base: position 11,133 of record JBCCZL010000211.1, on the reverse strand, counting down.
TCACATCTCGGCGGAAACCCTCGAGTACCATCACGGAAAGCACCACAACGCCTACGTCACGAAGCTCAACGGGCTCGTGGAGGCCGATTCTTCTCTGGCCGGCAAGAGCCTTGAAGACATTGTGACCTCGGCCGACGGTGTGCTCTACAACCAGGCCGCCCAGGTGTGGAACCACACCTTTTATTGGCACAGCCTTTCGCCGAACGCAGGCGGACAGCCGACCGGTGTGGTGGCCGATGCGCTCACCAAGAGCTTCGGAGGCTTCTCCGACTTCAAGGAACAGTTCAGCAAGGCTGCGGCGGGCCACTTCGGCTCGGGCTGGGCGTGGCTGGTCAAAGAGGGCGACTCGCTCAAGATCACGTCGACCCACGATGCCGGTTGCCCCCTTTCGCAGAACCAGACCCCGGTGCTCACCTGCGATGTGTGGGAGCACGCCTATTACGTCGACTATCGGAACGCACGGCCGAAGTACATCGAGGCGTTCTGGAACCTGGTCAACTGGGACCACGTCGCGAAGAACCTGTAGGCGTCGCGTCACCCACCCGCTGTTCGGCCCTCGATGATCCTCCGCGACCCGGTCCACGGACTTGTTTCGTTCGAAGGCTGGGCCGAGCGGGTGGTGTCTCGCCTCCTCTTGACCCGGGAAGTGCAGCGTCTTCGCCGGGTCCGTCAGCTGGGGCTGACCTCGCTCGTGTTTCCCGGCGCCGAGCACTCCCGCTTCTCTCACGGGTTGGGCGCAGCCCACGTGATGATGCGCCTTCAGGAACGGCTCGGGAGTCAGATGGACGCACTCCCGGCCGAGCTTCGCCTGACTCCAGCGGACCGAGCGGATGGGCTCGCGGCCGCGCTCGTCCATGACCTTGGCCACGGGCCTTTTTCCCATCTCTACGAAGAAGTGCTTCCGGGGGCGATTTCGCACGAGGCGTGGACTCAACAGATTCTTCGCGACCCGGGGACCGACGTGCACCGCGCGCTGGAGGAGCTCGACCCAAACATGGCGAATCGGGTGGCCGACCTTTTGGCGGGTGAGTCTCGACTCGGCTACCTCGGACGGGCGGTAAGCGGGATGGTCGATGTCGACCGCGCGGACTACTTGCTTCGTGACAGCCACATGACCGGAGCTCGCTACGGGCTCTACGACCTGGAATGGCTGCTCGAGGCGTTCTGTTTCGCGCAAACGCCGAGCGGCGACTGGGTCTTGGCGGTGGAGGGCCGAAAAGGCCTCCCTCCGATCGAGGGGTTCTTCCTCGGGCGTCACTTTATGTATCGCCAGGTATACCATCACAAGGCCACCCGCGCGGCCGAGTGTTTGATCCGAGGACTCTTTCAGCGGATGGCGGAGCTGGTGCGCCAAGGTTCGTCGCCCACGTTTCTCCCGCGAGCACTTCGGCACGGAGCCCTCGCCGAGCCGGTGGCCTTGGGCGACTACCTGGAGCTTGATGACGCGCTCCTTCTCACGTGTTTTGCCGCCTGGGAGAAAGAGAAGGATCCGATCCTCTCGTCCCTTGCGGGCCGCCTTCGCGCCCGACGACTCCCCAAGACAATCCCGCTCGAGGGGTCGGACCGTAGAGAAGCGCTCGCGCGGGCAACCGAGGTGGTCAAGGCCAAGGGCCGGCGCGTGGACTACAGTCTCTGGCTCGATATCACGTCAGATACTCCCTATGCGGAGCCGGAGGACGGGTCCGGTGGACTCTGGGTCACCATCCGCCATCGACCCATTGCGCGCCTCGGGGATGTATCGTTCCTCCTGGGAGAGCTTCGGAACAAACGGATCGAGGCTGGGCGCCTGATCTTTCTCGAAGAGGATCGCGCCGCGGTGCTGCGGGCGATCGAAGGAGTGCTGGGATGAAAGTGCATCGTCGCGAGGCGTGTGCGTGGTTGGCGATGGTGACTGCGCTGGTTCCCGGAGCTGCGGCGCCTGGAGCCGCCCTGGCTCAAGAACCTACGGTGAGCCTCCAATCGACTGGAGAGGCCGACGCGCCGTTTCGCTACTGGTTTTCGATCGGCGCAGGCAACGGCTTTGAGACGGTGTCGGATCGGCGTCTGCTCGAGTTCCGGGTCCGGCCCGAGGGTTCGCGACGGACCACCCGCTGTCGGCACCCGGAACGGCCGTCGGTAGTTCAGGAGGGCCGGATCAAGACGGAGGCACCCGAGCGGGAGTGGATCGATCTTCGGATGTACTGCTGGGGGCGAGCTCGACGCGCGCTCGACGGGCCAGGAGAGATCGAAGTGCACTACGGCTTTTCCCGCCGCGGCCGCCGTCGCTGGGTGGTCCGAAGCGAAGGCGCGGAACACCATCGAATCCAGGGAACCAGCATTCGCTGGCCAGGGTTGTCTTCTGAAGCGGAGGACGGCTCCGACGGGTTGACGGTAAGCCTTCGCTCCGGCGACGTTCGAAGCGGGGCATTCTTGCTCTCGGTATCGCTTCGTTCCGAGGCTTCGACGCGGGTCTACCTCCGCAACGACCTATTTCGGTTTTATGTGCGCGGTCCCCTTGGAGCGGTGGAATGCACGATCCGGCGGCAAGAGGTGACGCCGATCATCGACTTCTACTCTCGCATCGGCGGGCGGCGCAGCGTCACCCGCTCCGTCAGCGCGCAGGCATTCTGCCCTCAGGGTTTTCGAGTGCCGGGGATCTACGAGATCACTCCGGTGGTGGACCTGATCTACGGGCCAACCCACTACGAGATCGAGGTCACGAGCGGCACCTTCGAAGGGACTCCCACGGCGTTCCGGGTGCGTCGTGGCGGCGCCTACGTGGAACAGGTCGAACTCCCGGACGCCCGCGGCGAAGATGAAGATGCACCGAACTCTCCGACGCCCGAATCCTGAAGCGGCGAGGAGAGGCCGGTCGTGAAGTCGAGCGCTTCTCCCGTCGACCGACAGGCGCGTTTCATCGCCAGCGTGGCGCTCGGCCTCGCGGTGATCGGTCTTGTCCTAGCGGGCTATTCGGTGGCGCTTCAGTCCGAACAAAACGAGCAGCTTGAGGCGATTCGTGAAGCGCTGGAAGGCTCCCTTCGGCGCCCCAGCGCAGATCTTCCTCTCCAAGGACCGCCGCCCACGCTCGCCGATTGACCGCCGCGGGGTTTAGCGAGCTTGGGCTTCGCCGTACCGAATCTCAGTGAGAAACCGTACACTCGCCCCCTAAGACATGGCTCGCATTCTCGTCGTCGATGATCAACGCAACATGCGGACCACCCTGGCCATGATGCTGAAGGGGGCAGGCCACGATGTCGATGAAGCCCCCGACGGTGACGATGCCATCGAGCGCCTCGAAGCGGACACGTTTGACCTCGTTCTCACCGACCTCCGCATGGGAGGACGGGACGGGATTGAAGTACTGCGCCACAGCCGGATGCAGGCTCCGCTGACCGAGGTGATCGTGATGACCGCCTACGGAACGATCGAGAGCGCGGTCGAAGCGATGCGGATCGGCGCTTACGACTACATTCAGAAACCCTTCGCCGAGGAAGAGCTTCTCGTAAAGGTTCAAAAAGCGGTCGAAAAGCGCCGCCTTGCGGGAGAGGTCTCGGTCCTCGCGGCGGAGTTTCGGGACCGCTATCACTTCGACAACATCATTGGGCGAAGCCAAGCCATCCGCGATGTGCTCGGCCGTATCGTACGGATCGCTCCGACCGATGCCACCGTGCTTATCACTGGCGAATCGGGCACCGGAAAGGAACTCGTCGCGCGCGCGATCCACGCGAACTCGTCCCGGTCGGAGCGCCCGTTTGTGTCCGTGAACTGCGCCGCGATCAGCGATACGCTGCTCGAAAGCGAGCTCTTTGGGCACGTTCGGGGGGCGTTCACGAGCGCGATCTCTTCGCGCAAGGGCCTGTTTGAGGAGGCCAACGGCGGCACGTTCTTCTTCGACGAGATCGCCGAAACGCCCCCCGCGTTCCAGGCCAAGCTCCTTCGTGCGATCCAGGAGGGCGAGATTCGCCGCCTTGGAGACAACAAGTCGATCCATGTGGATGTGCGGATCATTGCCGCGACCAACCAGGACCTTCAGGTGGGCATCGCCGAAAAGACATTTCGCGAAGACCTCTATTACCGTCTCAATGTGGCTCGGTTCATTCTGCCCCCGCTGCGGGATCGGAAAGAAGACATCCCGCTGCTCTGCGAGCACTTCCTCCAGAAGTACGGACGCAAGATGCGTCGGCCCGCGCGCCTGTCCGAAGGGGTCCTCGATTACCTCCTCGATCACAGCTATCCCGGCAACATTCGAGAGCTCGAGAACATCATTGAACAGGGAGTGGCCCTCGCGGTCGACGGGGAGGTCCGGAAGGAAGACGTGGTGACCCCCGACGCGGTAGCCCGCGAGCGAGCGGGACACGTGCAAAGGCACCTTCAGGACGTGGTCGATGAGGCGGAGCGGACCTTTATCGAGAAGACCCTCCGTGAAGTGGAAGGCAACAAAGAGCGCGCCGCCGAGAAGCTGGGGCTCAGTTCGACTACCCTGTGGCGCAAGATGAAGCGTCTCAACGTGGTCTGGCCGGGGTGAGCGGCGAAGGACGGATTCGCCTGGGGGACATGCTCCTTCGGGCGGGGCTGATCGATGACGACCAGCTCCAGCGGGCGCTCGACGCACAAAAGGACACCGGCATGCGGCTCGGGGAGCAGCTGGTGGCGCTCGGCTACCTCTCGGACGTGCAGATGACGCAGATTCTCTCGAATCAGCTCTCGGTGCCGTGGGTGTCCCTCTATCACGTGGAGTTCTCCCGGGAGCTCCTGAATCTGATTCCGGCCGAGGTCGCCGAGCGGCTTCGGCTCGTGCCGGTGTACGTGCGGCGGGTTCGAAAGCAGGGTGATGTTCTCTTCGTGGCGATGGACGACCCCACCGACGCCACCGCCATGCAAGAGGTGAGCGCTGCGGTCGGGCTCCCAGTAAAGCCCATGGTTGCGCCTCCCACCGAGATCGATAACGCGATCCGCGTGTATTACTTCGGCGAGCGACTGCGTTCGCCGCCGAGCGTGCCGGCCGACGACACCGACACCGAGCGGCCCGACGACGTGTTCGAGAGTCCGGCCACGGACGCCGCCGAGCCGTCAACGACGGCGGACCGCCCCGCCGAAGCATCCGTCGCCGAAGCATCCATCGCCGACCCATCCGCAGCGGAAGCATCCGCACCGGCGGGTGGACCGACCCAACCGGCGAAGCCGCGAATGGTGACGCTCACCCTCCTGGACGGGACCACCGTACGTCTTCCAGCGCCCAACGCTTCGGTCGACACGCCACCCTCAGCGCCTCCCCGCCAGGAGGAAGCGCTCACCGCCTCGGACCTCGTCGCGGCACTCCTGGCGCGGGCCCAAGGCGCCGACGTATCCGACATCCTTCCCGAAGAGCGTTGGGAACCGCTTTTCGCGACGCTCCTCGCGCTCCTCATCCGAAAGGGCCTGATCGCGGACTGGGAGTTCGTCGATGAGCTCAACAAACGTCGCGGCTAGGGCGGAAAATCACCAGTCGGCACGCCGATCGCCTTGCGTGATTTTTCCGCGCTAGCGACGCGGGTTCTTGTAGACGGTGACGAGGGGGACGCCATCGAGGGTGAGTACCGTGGCGGGAGTGACGGTTCCGTAGGCCGTCCAGATCTGAAACTCCACCTCTTCGAAATGCGCCTCGTGATGAATGATTGCGTAATCGGCCGCGGTGATGCTGTACGCGGGCCGAATCGACGAGGGAATGTGACCGTCGTCCTGCCACTGCTGCCACGCCCCCGCCGTCGCATCGCAGATCCACACCGACCCCCCATCGGGCATCTCTTCACGAAACCAGCGGGCGAGTGGCCCGTGAGTGAACCCCCAGAACTGTCGGTTCATGCCGAGGTCGGCCGCGCCTGGCGTGCCCCCGGCGGTGTAACCCCAGTGGGAGAGGCCGTGGGGATGATTGTGGACGGTGTCCGCGACCGCGGGCGCGGCCGCGAGGATGCCCGAGAGCAGGAGGGCGAGCACGCCCGAGAGCTCCGTCGAGAGTCGAAACCGACCGAGGCGGCGCTCGAAGACATCGCGAAGCGTATGGCCGACCCGGTAGAGCCCGATGCCCGCAAACAGGACAAGGGACGGGTAGGCGGGCATCCAGTGTTTCGTCCCACCAAAGATCGGACTCGAGGGCAGGGCAATCGCGACCATCGGCGCGAGGAGAAGCCCGATCAAAAGGACGTCGGTCGATCGCCGATCCGGGTGGGGCCCAGTGCGAACCCACCGGTCCAAGCCGGGAGGAACGAGCGTCCGAAACCGGGACGCGATCCCCACGAACGCGAGGAGCAAGATCGAGAGCGGCACGGAGAGCCACGTCTGAACAAACGGGGCGGCGATGGGGAAGGGCGGCTCGAAGTAGCTCTTCCCCAGATACTCATAGGTGTAGTGCTCGTGATTCAGATGAAAGGACGCGTACCACTGAAACTGGTGCCATACCTCCGGCCAGGTGTCGCGCCACAGCATCGGCCACGTGTAGATGAAGATCGGGGGCCCGAGGAGGAGCATCGCGAACAGCCAGTAGGGCGTCATTGAAAGGCGCGGCGGCCCTCCGTCTCGCCGATGCGCGCGCTCCCGAAGTACCACAAAGCAGAAGTGAATCAGAAGGACTCCGGGAAGGATCCACGCGTTGTGTTTTGTCGCAAGGGCGAGGCCGTAGGCGATCCCGGTGAGCAGTGCCCAGCCCGGTTGCGTAAGCGAGCGCCAGTAGCAGTAGGCCACCAGGGTCAGCATGAACACGACCGGAATATCGAAGCAGAGGAGGTGCGAGTGGTAGAAGACGCGTGGAATGACCGCGAGAGCGACAGCCCCGAACACCCCGACCGGTCGGCCATACGCACGACTCCCCCAGATCAGCACCAGCCAAAGCAGAAGCCCCGCCATCACGATCGCGGGGAAGCGGTACGCAAGGCTCGGAGAGCTGAAGAGATCGTACTTTCGATGCGCGAGGTTCGACAGCGCGAACATCGTCTTCATGAGCGGCGGATGCTCTGCGTTGTATCCCCAATGGGCCTGAATCGACGCTGGCTCGAGGGCAGCTTCCCGGTTTTCTACGTAGAGCTCGATCCAGGTTCCGTAGGTGTTCGCCGCGTGGACATAGAAGCTCTCATCTCGCGAAAGAGCGATATCGTTCGCCGTCGACATCAGAAGCACGATGTACGAGAGGGCGATCAATGCGCCGGCGAGGTGATCGCGCCAGCCGACGCGCGGAGCCCGGTGCCAGGTCTCCGAGAGGGTCGGATCGAGGCTTTCACTCATGGCGCAGGGGCAGCGTCGGCACCGGCGTCCGGCTGAAGCTGGCTTCGAATCTCGGCTTCGAGTTCGTCTGTCGCTTCGCCGAGTTCCTCGCCGAGCTCCTGCGCCTCGTCGGTGGCCGCGATCCGAACGGTGTGTTCGTAGAGGGTGCGATCGCCAAGCGGCACGAGGAAATAGCCATAGGCGATCACCAGCAGCCCCGCGAGAAACACGATGCCTTTGACCGTTCGCGTGATCATCGGTCTTCGCGGCGGATCCCGTAGCTCCGCATCTTTTTGTGCAGATTGGTCCGCTCGACGCCGAGCTCTCCCGCGGCCTTCGAGATGTTCCAACCGCACCCGTCGAGCGTCTCGAGAATGTATTGCCGCTCTGCAAGCTCACGGTACTCGCGGAGCGTCGCCTTCCGGCCGTCGATCGTGGTCGAAGGGAGCGACGGGCCGCTCGCGTCCGGCGCCGAACTCAGCCGGCCCTTTGCCGGCAGGTCATCGAGCCCGATGGCGTCGCCGCTGAGGATCGCCATCCGTTCGACCACATTTCGAAGCTCGCGCACGTTGCCCGGCCAGTCCCGTTCCGCAAGGGCTTCGAACACCTTGTCGTCGATGGGCTTTTCCTTCAGTCCGTTGTCGCGCGAAAACTCTCGGAAGAACGACCGGGCGAGGGCGGGCACATCCTGGCGCCGTTCGCGAAGCGCTGGGCTTCGGATCGGAACGACATTAAGCCGAAAGTAGAGGTCCTCGCGGAACTCTCCTGCCCCGACGGCCTTTTCGAGGTCTTTGTTGGTCGCGGCGAGCACTCGAACGTCGACGGCGACAGTTTTTTCGCTTCCCACCCGGCTGATCTCTCCACTCTGGAGCGCCCGGAGCACCTTGGCCTGGGCGTTGAGGCTCATGTCGCCGATCTCGTCGAGGAACAGCGTGCCTCCATCGGCAAGCTCGAACATGCCCTTCTTTCGATTCTGCGCGCCGGTAAACGCTCCGCGCTCGTACCCAAAGAGCTCGCTCTCGATGAGCTCGGCCGGGATCGCGGCGCAGTTCACTTTGATAAAAGGAGCTTCGCGGCGTGGACTGAGTCGGTGCACCGCGCGGGCGATGAGCTCCTTGCCGGTGCCGCTTTCCCCGGTGATGAGCACTCGGCCCTTTGTGGGAGCGACCTTTTCGAGTTCGCCGAAGAGCTTTCGCATCACGTCGCTCTCGCCGATCATCTCGTACCGACCCTCGACATCGGCCCGAAGCCGGGCCACCTCGCGCTCCAGGCTTCGGGCTTTGAGGGCGTTGCGCACTCGAACGAGCACCCGGTCGCGATCGAGGGGCTTTTCGAAGAAGTCGGTGGCGCCTCCCTGGACCGCCTGGACGGCTTCGGCGACCGACGCGTGGCCGCTGATCATCAGGACCGGCAGGTGTTCCGTCGGCTTGTGTTTTCGAATTTGCGTAAGCGCCTCGATTCCACTCATCTTCGGAAGTCGGACGTCGAGGATGATGAGATCGACCTCTTCCTCTTCGAGGATCGTAAGGCCCGCCTCCGCGGTCTCCGCGTCCAAGACCTGGAACCCTTCGCCTTCGAGCACCATTCGGAGCGTCCGCCGAATGTTCTTCTCGTCATCGACGATGAGAATCGAGGCAGCCATTGCGCTGGGGTATATCACGGCGCGCTCTGCCGGTCCTGCTCCAGGAACGAGCGGTGGAGACGACGGACTGCTTGGTCGACCTTTTCCGCGGCGACCACCAATGACAGCGCATGGGAGCTCGACTGGGCCGCTTCGACCTCGATGCCTTCCGCGGAAAGAGCCGCTAGGGCCGTGCTCAGGGCCGCCTCGTCCCGACCGAACGCTGCGCCCACCACCGTGACTTCGCCCCGCTCGTCATGGAGCTGAACGCCGAGAGAACGAAGGTGCTGGCGTGCGGACGTCCAGTCCGGACAGTGCTGGAGGGGCAGCCGGAACGTCGCCGCCGGCCCGTTCACGGAAATGGCCCGGGGCGCGAGGCCCCGCCCAAGGCACGCCGCGGTCACCGCGGCAAGATCCGTTGCATCGACGTGAGCCATCGCGATAGGACCTCGGCCCACCACCGAGCGCGGCCCGTCGGCCGGTGCATGCTTTCCGATCCGAGTCTCCTTGCCTGGAGAAAACGTCGAGCGGGCGATGATGTCGATGCCCGCGGACCGCGCAAACTCGACCGCCCCCGCATGGAGCACCTTCGCCCCCGCGAGGGCCATCTCCTGCATCTCGTCGTAGCTGAGCTCGGGGAGGTGCTGGGCCGCCTCCACCCGACGCGGATCGGCGCTGTAGACCCCGTCGACGTCGCTGTAGACTTCAGCGCGCTCTGCACCGAGTGCCGCCGCCATGGCCAGCGCGGTCGTGTCGCTCCCCCCCCGTCCCAAGGTGGTGATCTCTCGCCGATAGCTCATGCCCTGGTAGCCGGCGATGATCACCACCCGGCCTCGATGCAGCTCATCCTCGATCCGATGCGGCCGAACGCTGATGATCTTGGCGTCGAAATGCCGATCGTTGGTGATGATCCCGCTCTGCGACCCGGTGAACGAGATCGCGTCGCAGCCGCGCTTTTGAATCGCCATCGAAAGGAGCGCCATCGAAACCCGTTCGCCGGTGCTTAGGAGCATGTCGAGTTCGCGGCGGGGGGGTTCGTCGTCGACCTCTTTGGCAAGCTGGAGGAGCTGGTCGGTGGTCTTGCCCATCGCCGACACCACCACCACTACGTCATGGCCGGCCCGCCGGGTGGCCACCACTTTGTCCGCAACCCCGCCCAGCTTCTGCACGTCCGCGACGGAGCTCCCTCCGTATTTCTGGACCACGATCGTCATGTGATGGCCGAGTTTTCCAAAATCTGCACCGCTTCGAAATAGGGAGATTCAGGGAATCCGTCCGCATGCATCACGCGGGCGGTCCTGTCCACGTTGTCGTCCCGGAGCCGCGCCGCACGCGAATTGCCGTACGCTAGAGCAATGGACGGCGACGAAGGTCCGGCGACGCCACAAGAGACGATCGGCAAGCTGTTCCATGCCCGCTATGTCGCCGGCGCTCCGTTCGTCCAGGACCGCACCCTCGCGGATGAGCTGACGCTAGAGGCTCAACCGATCATCGATGCACTTCTGTTTGCACAGGCGGAGGGCGCGGCGGGACTCGATCATCATCGCGAAGCCCTCGCGATGATCACGTTGCTGGGGCGACGGGCGGCGATGCTCGGTGCGACGCCGACCGCGGGGTTGGCGCTGGTTCCTGCGCTCGGAGCGGGGTTTGAGAGCGCGGGACGTCCGCTGCCTCCAAAAATGATCGATTCGCTGACCTCGATGTGCGTGGAGGGATACGTCGCGGGGCGCGACGACCTTACGGAGGCCGCGATGCAGCGCAGCGCGGTCGATGCCTGCAGCGGCGTGGAGATCGCCCCGCGCCTGCTTGCCCTGGTCCTCGCCGGCGAGCCAGCTCCGGAAGTCGTGGCCGAGGTCGGGGAGCGCTTTGGTCGCCAGCTTCACAAGCGCGACGCGGCGGGTTGTATCGTCGACCTGAGCGGGCTCCGCCCCACGCCCCCCGTGGCCGTCGAAGCGTTTGCGATCGACGAGAGCGCCCGCATGCTCGGGGCGCACTGCATCTTCGTCGGGGTGGGCGAAGCTTGGGAAGCCGCGGCCGCCGAAGCGAGGGTAGGGCGAGACCTGATCCGTACCGAGCCGACCTTCGCGGATGCGCTTCGTACCCTCCTTCCACTCGTGGGCCTCGAGCTTCGGGCGACGAGCTGGCTGCCCGAACCGATCCGACAGCTGTTTCGCGGCTCGAGCTAAGCTGAAACTTGGGGTGCTGGTTCATCCTTAACGATGTGGTATCCGAGCGATTTCGCGGAAGAGCGAAGACCGGCGATGCGAGCTTGGTGATAGCGCTCTTCGTAGGCTCGTTCT
>JBCCZL010000210.1:0-14619 GCA_039187775.1 Myxococcota bacterium | reverse complement strand
CTCGCACGGGGCTCCGGGCATCAGACAGATACCGGCGTCTTCCAGAATCGTGCCGGGAGCCGGCCCGTCCGGTTCGGCTTCCGCCGAAGCGTCGGTGGCATCCGTTACCGATGCATCCCCTCGCCGGTCCGAGTCATCGCCGCAGCCGACGGTGAAGAGAGCACAGAGCAGGAACGCGAGCGCCCGCCGGTCATTCATCTGGATAGGTGACATCGATTTCTCCATCGACCCGCACCTGGCTCAAGAACGCCTCGACGTCGGCCCGCGGCACGCTTCGGATCCTCACGTCCCCCCGAATCTCGCGAAGGCCCGTGAGCTCCAATGGTGAGACCTCGCCGCCGTTGATCCAGGTGAGCGCTCCGATCGACTCCAGGCGCTGCAGGCCCTCGAGCGACTCGAGCGCCCAGTTGCTTTCGAGTTCGAGCCGCCCTCCAATCCGCTCGAGATTGCCGAGCGCTCGAAGATCCGTCAGCACCGGAGCGTTTCGAATGACGAATCGACCCTCCACCACCCGAAGGCTGTCAAACCCATCCATGCTCCGAAGCTCGTTGTTGCGGAGGAAGTTCACGAAGCCTTCGATGATCTGCACCGTTCGGTAGATCTCGGGCGACACCACCGGCCGGTCAGAAAAGCTCACGGACCCAAGGAACCGCTCGCAGCCGTCAAAAAATGCCCGGCGCTCGTCGGGGTCGAGTGGAGTGGTGAGCGAATCGGGATCTCCGCACACCACGAGTTCATCGACATCGGGCGGCGCATCTCTCACCTCCCGGTCCCCCGCAGCATCAAAGGTGATGTCGTCGGGCGTCCGACTCTCCGAGCACCCGGACGCGCCGATGGCGACGGGTACGGCCCATGCCATCGCGGAGAACAGGAGAGCGAGTCTTTGAAAGGAGTTCATGGTCGGACCTCGATGCTGAAGTGTTGCTGGGCGTGGCAGCTCCCGAGGGACTGCATCACCCGGATCGTCTCCCCGGCCACAAGGGGCCGCACGTTGATGACGTCGCCGCCCCCATCCCCGATTTCTTCGGTGGTGGACCACACGCGGATGATTGCGCCGGGGACTGCCCGCGACATCCGGATGATTTCTTCCCCGGCGAGGGGCGGGACAATCTCGGGGGCAGGAAGGGAGCTGCAGGGGAGGGCGTTGCTCGAGACCACGGTGGACTCGGACTCGCAGAGCCACTGTTTGAGCTCGAAGCTCTCGCCGACCTGGATCGGACGGCCCAAGACCGCGGCGATGTCGTGGTTCGAATGAATGAGAAACGGCCAGGAGCCGATGGTGGAGACCGGCCCGAGCGACGAGGTCAGGCTGTGTTCCGCCCCCGCCTCGACGTTTCGAATCGTGACCAGCTCCTGACCCTCGTAGAACGCCTCGGGCTCGAGGCTCAGCGGGGGCATCGGCACGGGCTCCGGGTCTGCGACCAGCGCCGGATCCGACGGATCGCTCGCATCTCCGCAGAGGAACTGCTGGACGACGATCTGGTCGCCCACCGAGAACTCGGCGTCGGCAAATGCGCGGGTGTAGCCGATCCCCGAGCCCGACGTCACGGTGGTTGGATTCCCCGCGCGCGTGACTTCGAGGATGGCGCCGGGCACGTGCGATACCGCGATCGAGCGGCCGCACTCATGGGTGAGAAACGGTTGAATCTGCGGCGCGGGGAGCCCGTTCGGGTAGACCTCGAGGTAGTTTCGCACTTCGACCGGCGTGGCCGGCGGGGACTCGACTCCGCCCACCATTTGGGTGGCGGTCCAGGTGTCGCCTTCTTCGAGGGGGTCCGCCAGGGTAAACTCCAGCACATTCGGATTTTGGCCCACCGCGGTGGCCTCGGGGGTCGTGCTCAAGTTCCGATAGATTGACACCGTGGCTCCGCGACGGAACCCGCTGACCGCAATCTTGCCGCCGCAGGCGTAGAGGGGATGAACGGTGGGATTCGAGAGAAACGACGGGTCATCGAGAGGGCCGGGCGTCCCCACGGGAGCGCCAGGAGGCCCCGACGATCCACAGAGTGACGTTAGGTACGCTATGTGGTCCGAATAGTCTCCCATATCGGGGTTTCCGTTCGCCAGCTTGGGAGGCATGGTCGGAGGATCTCCCTGCGCCGTTCCGTTCACCGCCTGGTCAAGAATGGCGTTGCAGTACCCGCCATGGTTCGAGGAGGGTGCCAAAGGATCGAGGATGGGCTCTGAAAACAGCGGAAAGCGTCCCGCAGTGCCTCCGTTGTGGCACCCATCGCACCTCGATTGGCCCTCTGGCACCGGCCCAAGAGACATGATCGGTCCGGGGTTCTGCGGCCAAGTGCCAACAACGAGCGGGTCGGGCCAAACCGCCGAGACCATCGCCCGACTCTCGACGAGGTCGACGAAGGCCAGCTCCTGGTCGGGGTGAACCACGAACGGGTTGCCGCCGGCGTGGCAGTCTGTGCAGATGCCGCCGCCGTTCCCCTGAAGCGTGGTCCCGCCGACGAGGAAGTCGATGCCGTAAGTTTGATTGCGCTGGGTCGGCACCCCTTCCTCGTTGTCGAAGTAGCAGACTTTGCCGTTGGTCCGCCCAAGGCAAATGAAACCCAACACGGGGGACGTATCGTTGGGGTCCCAGCGCGGGAGTGCGATGCAGATTCCATCGGGCGAGTCGCTTTCCCAGCTCCAAATCTCATTTTCTCGGAGGTTTTCGTTTTCGTCGTAGCCCGCATTAATGAACGAAAAATCCAGGTTGCCACGACGCACCCAGCCATCGTCCAGATTAAAGATCGAGTTGGGAACGGGAACTCCCGCATCTCGACAGTCTTGAATGTACCCCGCCCCGTTCGAAGTGATCGTGGTCCGCACCTCGATATCGCCGGCTTCCAGGATCGCGACGAGATCGTGAGGGATGCCTCGAAAGCGAGCGGCGGAGGGCTTTGGACGCTCCCCTCGGAGCTGGAACAGATAGTGGTTTCGTAAGCTCGCGTTCAGATCGGAGGCACGTGCCGGGTGCCCCGCCTTTCGAAGAAGCTCGTCGATGTAGAGCGCGCTCGCGACCACCGAATCGTCCAGCGTGCGAAAGATGAGACCGCGCTTTTCGGCTTCGGCGCCGTTGGCGGCTTCCAGGGTTTCGATCAGGTGCGCTTGAGTCCGGCGAATCTCCGGCAGACCTGGATCGACCCACTCGCCGTCGGCGGTCTCGAAACTCCCGTGCGCGGCTCGCACGAGGAGGGCGCCGGCGGAGCCGCTATCGACCAGATCCGCGCCGCTTTCGTCCGAGCGCGAATCCTGGCAACCCGCGAGAAATCCAACGATCAGGGCGAAGCTAGCGGCAGCCCAGCCGTTGCGTTGCGTTGCGTTGCGTTGCGTTGCGTCATGATGACCTCCCCCCCAGGGGGATAGACGCGCAAGTGCGATTCCCCCCAGGAACTGGATGGAAGCTAACAAATGCGAGTGCACCGTCAAGGCGGAAAGGGGAGGTCACCGAACGGTAACAGAGAACACGCGTGATCGCGCTCTCAGACCGTTCGACTCGAGCGACGCGAGTCCGTCGGCATCGGTGTTCGGACAAACGGCTTTTGATAGCCTTGGCAACTATTGCCAATTCACACCAAGACCGGCGCTACACCGATCGCATTCGCGAGACGTTCGGCCCACCTAATTCCGGACACCCTTAGACTCTGAGCGAGGCGTAGCGGTTTTGACCTACATATCCATCGAGCCCTCGCGGGCAGAATGTACGGGATGTGAGCATGGGAGACTACGCGTTCGCCATCTCCATCGATGCGTGAGTCAGTTGCCACGCAAGCCTTCACACCTATGACACGGTGCCTGCGTACGCCTTGAAATTCACGCTGGCACGCGGATTGGTACGTGGGGGTGCATGAATCGTTGCCCCGCGCTCGTGGTCCCACGGGGACTCTCGCGCCTGCTGGTGCGGATCCCCGGTTGTGGACGCAGTTTCGCAGTGCTTGTCATCTTGGTGGTCGGACTCTCCGCGGCTCAAGCCCACGGTCAGAGTCGAGTCCCGGTCGCTCCCAATCTTCCTTCGTTTACGCCTGAAACGTCAGCCGTACGGGCCGAGGACCGACCCCCACCGCCGCGCCGCTATCGGGTGTGGGATGACTCCACGGTGGATGGCGCGATCCTCGGGCTCTTGGCGGGGCTCGCGGCGGGAGCCATGACCGGCGCGACGGTGGGCGGACTCGTTGGCAGCGTCTTTCACGGTCTGCTCGAGGAAGATGTCGCCTTTACCGACACGCCGGCCTTTGAGTTCGGCACCTTGCTCGCCGTGATCGTCGCACCACTGGCCGCGCTGGCTGGCGGTTTTCTTGGGGCCAGAGCGGACCGGCGCAACTGACGCGACGGCCGCTCCGCGCAGATAAAAGGCTGCGCCGGAAACCCATCGGGCTCCCGGCGCGTCCGGTCGCTAGCGAACTTCGAATCGCGTGGGCACGCCGCGGCGGCCGAGTTCGGGTTCGTAGTAGGGGTAGATGATCGGCGCATCCGCGGTGGCCGACACGGCGAGGTTCGGAGTCAGGCGGAAGCTCAGGCGACGTCGCTCCCCCGGCTGCAGGTTCATCAGATAGAAGGTGACATCGCGCGCTCGCGTTTCGTAACGCGACACCGCGCCAGAAGTGACCAGCCCCTCGAGGTCGCCGGGGTTCGGCAGAAACCCGGGCGCCCTTCCGATGCGGACCATCACCTGGTTTCGAACACTGCTGTCGTTGTTGGTCGCGGTCGCGTTGACCTGCACCGGCTCTCCGACGGCCACATCGGTTCGGTCGTAGTCCACCTGGAGATCGAGGGGCATGCCCTCCCCCGGCTCGGGCGGGAAGTACGCCCGACGCGTCAGGCGATACGGAAGAGCGCCGGTTCCGGTAAAGGTGAGTTCGACGGTGCTCTGGTCCCGGACGACCGAGGTAAGGTCGATCCGCTGCGCCACCTCCGCGTCTTCGATGATGACTTGCTCGGCAAATACGCCGTCGACGAAGATGTCGAGCTGTCCGGAAATTGGATCGCGCGACTCCGCGGCGGCGCCGATCGCTCGAAGCGCATTCATCGTGGCCTGCGTGCTGTACCAGGTTCCGAGCGAGTCCTTTCGACCGAGAATAAACTCCATCGCTCCATCCCACGCGTCGGGGTAAGCGGCGGCGTTGTAAAGCGCATATGCCGCCAACCCCGTCACCTCGAGAAGACCCGCTTCACCGCGCGCTCCGGTCCATGAGGGGCTTTCGGTAGGCCACGAGGTTCCTGCCTCGCCATCCTGCCGAAGGCGATGCAGCGCATCGATCCAGCGAGAAGTCTCCACCGCGAAAGGACGCTCGATGGCCAACGCGTTGGCCACGAGAGCGACCGCATACACGTCGTTGTCAGGAACGGTTTGCAACGCGAGCCAATCGTTCGCACGGCGCACCGCCTCGTCGGCCCATCCGGTGTGCGCCAACGCCCACGCAATAAACGCCGTGGAGCGCGTGCGGTCGGTGCCCAGCGCTTCGTTGCCCGCGTGAAGCGCGTCGCCGGGATCCCAGCTCCCATCGGACTGTTGGGTCCGGCGCAACCACTGAAGCGTTCGCTCGCGAACCGCTTCGTCGACCGTGATCAACGACTCCATGTCTTTGAGATGCCAGAGCATGATCGCGGACAAGATGCGGTTCCCGGGTTCCGAGTTTCCCCACCAGTTGAATCCACCGGTCGGGCTTTCGAACGTCAGAAGACGCTGGTAACCACGGACCACGAGTCCCTGCGAGCGTTCTTCGCTCTCGGCGGTTTGCTGCCCTGAACTGGCGAGGTAGCGGGCCACCAGCGTGTTGGGCCAGGCGCTCGCCGTGGTCTGTTCGAAACAGCCGGTAGGTTCGCGGAGCATGGAATCGAGGCCTTCCACGACCTCGGCGGCAAAGCCAGGAGTGAGCGAGACGCTGACCTCGGTCCCTCCGGGAATCGCGGTCTCAGGAATCGACACGGTATGTTGCGCAGTTCCCCGAAGTCGTCCCGACCTCGACTCGTCCCGCGGTTCGCCTCCCGGCGTTACCGCGACCGAGCGAACGAGGCCGTCGGAGATCTCGCCGCCATCGCCGTAGAGCTGAATCTCGTGTTCGCCAGCCGCGAGGACGCGGATTCGAAACTTGACCGAGCGTACCTGACTGGGACCGATCGAGACGGTCTCATAAAGCGGACCGAGCGACTCGAACCAGGCAGATTCCTCCAAAGAGATGGTGACCTCCTGCTCCGACTCGAGGTAGTTGTAGACGATCGCCGGGACCTCGAGCTCGTCCCCCGTGGTGAGGTCCGGAGGAATCGTGAGGTCCACGAAGAACGGCTGAAAGGTACGCACTTCATGTCGGGCACTGCCGATCTGTCCGGCCGCCGTCGACACGTCGGCGCTCACCCGCCAAGTGGTGATCGAACCCGCGAGCCCCACCTCGACCTCCGCGCGACCCTGAGAATCAGTGATGAGCGAGGGATTCACATAGACCGTTTCTCGAAAGTCGGTCCGAGGCTCCGGACGCTCCGGGCTCGGCGGATTTCCCGGCACGGGAGTGGTGGGGCCCGTGGCCGGGGGAATGTCGACCGTCGGCGCACTGCCCCCGATTCCCTCATCGGCGCCGCACGCGCTCAGCAAGCTCACCACGCCAAGCGAAATCGCGCCCCACGAAATCTGCCGACTCAAGCTCGAGGATCGTTGATTCCTTGCCATCACAGACCTCCAAGATTGTCGGCAGTCACCACCATCGAGACGTCGTCGCCCGTGCCGAACCACTCGTCCGGACCCGCCGAGATCAACCGAAGCAGCGCGTCGCGGTGGGACGGCGCTCGCTCCATCCGATAAGGCGTACCAAACGGATCTTCGACCCTCTGCGGGTTGCCCTCGACCAGAGCCCCGTTCCGAACGATCTCGCGGAGCGCCAACTCGATGGCCTCTTCGAGGATTCGCTGGACGGTCGTGACTTCACTTTCGGTTCGGGTGACCCCTTCACTCGAGCCACCGTGCAGGAGGATCCGCGCAAGCCGGTCGCGCGCCTCGCCGGGAGTCGCGTTCAGCACTTCGTTTGGCGCAACCGAAAGAAGCGCAGGTGCCGACCCGAGAAGTTCAGGACCGATGCCGAACGCGCTCTCGATGCTGGTCGCGGGTTCGCCGCCAAGCACAAACACCGCCTCGTCCACCACCGCCATGCCGATCGCGGCGACCTGGGGCTCGCCCTGCTGGTCGCGAACGTCGACGGACAGACTCGCCGATGCGCCCGGCCGATAGGTCGCTTGCGAGGAGCCGAGCTCGACCCGCAGCCGGTCGTCCCGCTGGATCAACGCGCGAGCGGTGTGCTCAAAGAGGGCGCCCGTGGGCGCGATCGCAAAGACGTCCACGGTCAGTACCCCCGACTGGCTCGCTTCGAGGGGAACGGCGAGCTCGGCCCCGCGAGGGGATGGCGTCACCGTGGCACTCAACCGCGACTCGTGCCCGACATAGACCTCGACAAACACGTCTTGGAGATCCGCATCGCCAAACACCTGAATCCTTGCGGTATCTCCGGCCTGGTAGATCGGTTGGCTGGTCTCCACCCGCAGCGGACGTGGATCGGCACGGAAGTCGAAGCGCTGTTGAGCGGTTCGTCCCGCACCGTCGGTGGCCTCGACCACCAGCGAGCCTCCATACCACTCCGCGGGAAGCTGAAGCGCCCCCACCCCGCTCGCGTCGGTCTCGCTTTGAATGCCCTGAATTTCGAGCGCAGCCGCGATCGGTCGCCCGAGCGGATCGGACACCACGAACAGCACCTCCGCATCCAAAGCTCCCGACGCCAAGGGAGCGACGATCGGCTTCACGAAGAGCGGAGAAGAAGTCACCACCACCCGGGCTTCCGCCGCCTCCCTTTGATTGGCCGAATCGGTGAGCACCGCGGACAACGTCAACCGCTTCGGGCGATCCGAGTTCGCAGCCAGGCCATCGGCCTCCAGCGCATATCGAAACGCGCCCCGTTCGTCGGTTCGTCCCGCGAGCTGCGTCAGGACCGTGCCAGTCTCGCTCCGAAGCTCGAGCACCACATCCGCCTCCGCCACCGGCTCACCAAACCGATAGGCCCCACGGACCGATCCCCGTAGCGCCTCGCCCCTCGCGACGAACGGACGCTCGGGAAGGACCTCTACCCGCATGGGCGGAAGCTCGTAGCGCCGAACGGGCAGTCGAAATGCGGTTTCCTCGCCTTCGATGAGCGCTGAGAATGCCCACTCCCCTTCGTGGACCCGAGTGTCCGTCGGGACCGACGTTGCCGCGACCCCAAATTCATCGGTCACCGCGTCTGCCCGAAACACGAGATTGTCTCGAGCATCCCGCGCACGAAACTCGACCTCGGTGCCGGCACGCGGCTCACGACTCCTGCCATCGAGCGCCAATAGCCGGAGGTGAACATCCTGGCCGGGCTGATAGATCGTCTTGTCGCTGCTCAGGTACACCGACGACGGGCGCCGAACGGCAAACGCGTGAGCGGCCGAGACGACATCTTCACGATGGGTGACGGTCACGTGAAGTGGTCCGGAGAACGGCGTCTCCTGCGGCGAGGCAAGAATGAGAAACTCGCCACGCCGGTCCGTCCGGCCTTCGAACCAGAGGTCCGGCTGGGTCCCGAGCCGTCCCTCCACCGAGGCATTGGGCAGCGGATGGCCATCCGGCTCCCGTACGAGGACCCGAACAGTCGCTCGCGCCCCGGTGTGCACCGTCGCGGGGGCCCGCACCACCACGTCGAACGGCGCAGGCGCCAACGTCGAGTACACGCCTCGCCGTTGATTGCGCCAGGTGTGGGCACGGCCCTGCACCGCCCAAACCAACACCAGCGATGCTGCTTCGGCGCGCGTAAGCCCCGGCTTCGGGAAGAACTGTTCCACCGTCTGCCGCGATCGATTCTCCGGGAACACCGCGCTCACGCTGCGGTTCGCCAGCGTTTGGTTGGTGCGAATATCGAGAAGAGAGAGAACAAGGGCTCCGTGCGCCGTCCGGTCTTCGATCCCGCGTCGGTCGATCTGAACCGGCAGCTCTACCCTCAAGCCATTCGATTCAATATGACTTCGAATGCCTTGCTCATCGATCGTCAGCAACCCTTGTGTCGGTAGATCACAAGCGCCAGCCACGACGATCCATATCGCTGTCGCAAGGCCGAGTCCCCAAGTACGCAACATAGTACCTCCATTTCAAGCAAGTCGTCCCGGATGCTTCGTCCAAGTTTGAGCACCGGAACGCGTTCGGTTTGAGCAAGCGTTGTGCCGAGGACCAAACACCAACCGCGCCCTAAGGAGTCGAACGCGCTAGGACGACGGTGCGTTCATTGGCACGAAGCGACACACTTCTCGTCGCGAACGAGCTTATGAAAATAAGACCAAAACAAATCGTCTCGACGCTGAATAAGGCCGCGGAGGATGCGTCTAACGGCGCCAACGAGGGGGCCGCGGGTTCAGCTCAGCCGGCGCTGGAGGATCCGGTAGGTCGCTCCCCAGATCCCAGAGAGCAGAAGAAAGATCGCGAATCCTTCGAGGAACGGATGAATCTCGGCGGACCGCGCGTAGTGGCTCACAAGAAGACCCGCCGCCGAACTCGAAGCAAGTCCCAAGGTGAAGGCAATGTCCTGGGGCCAGGCGCGAAGATCGTACTTCTCGCACGCCACGAGCGTCGTGATGTACTTCGCCAGCTCCGCAGCGGCGAAGCCGCCGACCGCTCCGGGAAACCCGAAGAGCGAAAAACCGACAGGAATCGCGATCGCCATGGCGAGGATCTTGGCGAGATTCGAGATGGCGAGCCAGCGCGGGTAGCCGAGCGACAAGATCGGCGTGTTGTTGATGATCTCCAACACCAGGAACCAACCGCCCATCGCGAGAATCTGGATGATCCAGGCCGCTTCCTTCGCACGCTCGTCGTAAAGGAAATCGATGAGCGCGGGCGCGCCCGCAATGAGGCATGCGATCATCCAAGATGACGCCACCATCACCTTGACCCGAACCCGACGGTAGGCGGGACCGAGGGGCCGGCCCGCATTCTTTTCCTCGCTGAGCACCGGAAAGAGGACGCTCTTCAGAAGGTGCCCGATCAGGAGAGGCGGGAGCGTCGCGTAGATCTGCGCGATGCTGTAGACGCCGAGCATCTTCAGGCTCACGAGCTTTCCAAAGACGAGTCGATCCGACTGAAGGGCCACGAAGGTGAAAATCGTGCTTAAGAAAATCCACGCGCCAAAGGTGATGAGCTCTTTCGCCACCGCCCGGTCCCAGCAAAGCCGATTTCGGACTCCGGGCAGTACTGCGTGCGACAGAATCAACCCCAAGACCCCGCCCACGACCGAGCCGGATACGAGCGCCCACACCGACGGGTGAATCAGCGCCCATACGATCATGGTTATCGAGGCGATGAGCTGCATCGCAAGATCGATCAGAGTGATCGCCTTAAGCCGCACCGCCTTCTGCTCAGTCCAGTACTTGGTCGAACGGAGTCCGTAGAGGATCGAGGTGGAGCCAACGATCGGGATGAAAATCGCGAGCTGCGGCTCGTCGTAAAACCAAGCGGCGGGATACGCCAAACCACAGGCGATGAGGAAGATCAGAACGCCGCGGAGCACCTGGACGGTCCATGCGGTGTTAACGAACGTCGGCTCCCCCCCGCGTTTGCTCTGAATGATCGACGCGTTGATGCCAACGTCGGAGAACATCTCCAATGCCTGAAGCACGACGTTGACGAGCGCCATGATGCCGAACGCCTCCTCGTAGAGGAGACGCCAAAGGATCAGATTGCCGACGAAGCGCATCAGCTGCTCGCCGCCGTAGCCGATGAGCGCCCAGCGGGAGCCGCTCATGAACTTCTTCTCTGCGGCTTCGTCCTCCGACGAGGGCTCGTCCCCGGGAACGCCGGAGGATTCGGGTGGGGCCTCGCTCATCGCGTTCCGACCGTTGTACTGGGCCCCAAGGGACGCGCAAGACCGACCGAGCGCGAGGGAGCCACAAATTCTTGAACGAAATCGTCCACGCACGGAACGGGACGATGTTTCGGTAAGGAATCAGCTGCGCGGACCTTCCCCGAGGGCGCAAGGCTTGCACCCACGTTGGGCCGAATCTCGTGGCCTTCGGGCTGGAACGGTTTTCGCTCTACCTCAGAGCGGAGGAACGAATGGACCAGTCGCACGACATGCTGATCATCGGCGGCGGCCTCGCCGGGTTGGCCACCGAACGCTACGCGCGGATGAACGGACGCTCACCCCCTCATCCTGGAACACAACATCGAACTCAACGGTGTGCACTGAGTGGTGGCAATTCGGATGACCGATATCGCGTGCTTGCACGGCGGATCGACGATCGCTTTCCCAGGTTCTCCGCGGCAACTCGCATGACCGATATCGCGAGCCTGCTCAACTTCTGGCGCCACGCCCGATCCTGGCGGGGAGCCTATGAAGGCCAGCTGCCCACCTCGGAAACCTATCGAAGTTACGTGGCGAAGGAGATCCCCGGGGTGGAAAACCTGTACCTCGCTGGCCAGTGGGTCGAACCCGGCGGAGGCGTGCCGATCGCTCTGACCTCGGGGCGACAGCTGGTCCAGATCCTGTGCAAGAAGTGGGGCCGACCCTTCAACGCGGAGGACGCGCAATGAAGGTACTCATCGCATATGCCACTCAGGAGGGCCATACCCAGCGCGTCGCCGAAGCGGTCGCCGAAGCGGTCGAGCGCCGAGGGTTCTCTTCTGTGGTTCTTGACACCCGAGTGTTTGACGAGGTCGATCTTCGGGCGTTTGGCGCCGCGATCCTCACCGCCCCGGTTCACCGAGGACGGCACGAAGAGTCCATGGTGAGGTTTGTCCAGGCGCACCGGACGGGCCTTTCATCGCTCCCCACCGCGTTCTTGTCGGTAAGCATGTCCGCCCGCGGCGCCCAAGATGAGGACGATACTCCGAAGCGCCGCCAGGAAGCCGCCGATCGAGTCCATGAGCAAATGGAGTCCTTCTTTGACGAAGTGGACTGGCATCCAGATCGCGAAGAGGCGGTCGCGGGAGCGCTCGCCTACCGTGAGTACGGCCTGGTCGTCCGATGGGTAATGAAGCGCATCGCCAAGCGCACCGGGGCCGACGTCGATACTTCGCGCGACTACATCTACACGGACTGGGATGCCCTCACGCACTTCGCCGAAGAGTTCTGCGATTCGATCGAGGCTTCCCAAACGCCGGCGAAGGCCTCCTCTGCCGGCTCGACGAGCACCACCTAATCGTCCTGACCCACAAGCATATCTGCACATCTGGAGACCGTTCACTGCCTGGGTACACTAATGGGGTGCGATCATCGCGGGACGTCCTGAGCTTCGCTTTAGAAGCCCTCAAGGTCTCCGGAAGCGTGGTGCTTCACCATGCCTATGCGAAACCGTGGGCGATTCACATTCCGCGCGCCGAAGAGCTTGCTACCGCCCTCAACGTGGACGCCGGCACGCAAGTGGTTGCCTTTCACGTCGCTGAGCGGGGAGAATTCGAGCTCTCGCTCCTCCAGCAACCGGTGGGAGTCAATCCCGGGGAGCTCGCGGTGGCATTCGGAGGTGAAGCTCACCGCCTGCATCGAGGAACGCGGACGCGGGCCGTATCCCTCGCCGACATCCTGACCGGAACCGATGCGCCACCGGACGGCGAAGGCGTAGCCGGGGCTACGAAACTTCTCTCTGGCGTGTTCATGCTTCGGGATACGAAGTTGAATCCCCTACTCAGCTCGCTCCCGGCGCTCGTTCACACTCGCCTGCTCGACGGCCCCCTCGAGCCGATCGGAAGACTCCTTCAACGCGAACTCGGTAGCGGGGAAGAAGGATCCGCATTCGTCGTCGACCGAGCCCTCGAAGTCCTATGCGCGGGAGTGATCCGAGAGCAGCTCCGAGGCGTTCCGCCGGAAGCGGTAGGGCTCCTTCAGGGGCTTCGTGACGAACGGCTCAGCCGCTCGCTCAAAGCGTTTCACCAAAACCCCTCGGCGCCGTGGGACCTCGCGCTCCTCGCCCGGCACGCCAACCTGTCCCGGTCTCGCTACGCGGCGCGATTCTCCGAACTCTTCGGAGAGGGGCCGATGACCTACGTCACCCGGTGGCGAATGCACGTGGCCGCAAGACACCTCCGCGACGGCGACGCTACCGTGGAAACCGTGGCCGAGCGGGTGGGCTATCAAAGCGTCCCCGCATTCAGCCGCGTCTTCAAACGGAGCCTCGGAGTCCCCCCCGCCCGCTACCGACGCAACCACCGGCCCTGACCCAGTGCCACACCAGGTTCATTCCCACCGAGTCGCCGGGTCGTGGAGGAGCTACTGGAAGACGCTCAGAGAGGAGACGGAGTTGACGGTCATGTGGAGGAGAATCGGGATCTTGAGGCCGCCGGTGCGGTAGCGGGCCCAGCCGAGGGCCGCGCCAATCGCGAAGATGCCGAGCATGCGGAGCCCATAGTGGGAGTGGAGCACGGCAAAGAGCACTGAGCTCAGCCCGATGGCCCAGGCGGGGGAGACGTAGCGGCCCATCCACGGAAGAAGCACTCCACGGAACACGACTTCCTCCGCCACTGGGCCCACTACCGCGACCGCAAGGAAGAGGAGCGTGAAGCCGATCGCACCACCGCCGGTCAATGTGGTTCCGATCATGTCTTCGACCGGTCCTCCGTCGAGCGATTGGGATGCCCCGTCGCCCGCGAACAAAAGATCGAGGACCAAGATCACCGGCATGATCCGGCCGAGAGCCCCCACGAGGTAGATCAGTCCGAGGACATAGGTGCGCCCTTCTCGAAGAAGCCGCTCCGACTCCCAGTGCAGGAGGTCGCCGCGGTCGACGAGGCGAAACCAGAGAACCCCCAGACCGAACATCACGAGGACCTGGGCGTGAACGGCGAGCAGCATGTCGCCCGCCGAGCTCCCGCCCCGAAAACTGCAAAGGAGGGCCGCCATACCCACCGGCGCGACAAGCAGCGACAGCATCAGGATGAGCACAAAGGGCGGCCAGATGCGAAGCCCGCCTCCGCCACGGCGCGCAAACACGATCCAGAGCACCGGAATCAAGAGGAGCGGAATCAACGCTTCAAAGACCTGTGTCTGGTCGATCGGCGGGGTACAGGATTCAGTCGGCGAGACGGCAAAAAGGCTCCGAGTGGTTCCGCCAGCGTCCATGGGCTCAGGCACGACCTGGAGCTCGACCAGGGAACTCTCCCGCTGCACGACGAGTCGGCGCGTGACTCCGGGCTCTCCTCCGCCCACCGCGAGCTGAAGCGCATCGGTATCAACGATCGGCGCATCGTCGACGCGCACGACGATGTCCCCCGCCCGCAGGTCTCCTTGTTCGGCTGGCGAACCTGCCCTCACAGAGGCGATTCGCGCACCCTCTCCCTCGAAGGTGCCGTCGAGGCCGACCCCGATGCGTGCCCGACGGACAATTCCGATCTCCTCCGCCCCTCCGAGGCCCGTCTGGTTGAGGATTCCGAGCGGTTGGGCGAACGCGGCGAGTGCACCGACGGCAAGCAGATCAAAGATCGCCACCGCCCAGAGCCGGCGGGTCCAGTCCCGATGCCGAGGGTGACCATCGCTCGAGAAGGTGTTGTAGATCGCCAACCCGAGCACCAAGGGCACACAAACAAACAACGCGGGAACCGCCACCAGCGCGACGTGGAAGTGCAATTGAGCCCGGCCCGTGAAATCG
>JBCCZL010000209.1:0-14642 GCA_039187775.1 Myxococcota bacterium | reverse complement strand
GGCGCAAGCGAGGCGCCCCGATCTCGAGTCCGGCCTGCCTCGTACCGGGAGCAAGCCGAAGTTACTCGGCCCCCATCCACTTCGGAGGAACTATGAGAGCAAGGAAGCTTGGGCTTTTCGTGCTCGTCGCGGCTGGGCTGGCATTCGCCGTCGTGGCCACGATGAGAGATCCGGCGGATGCCGCCGATCATTTGGACCCGTCACCGAGAGTCGCGGCGGGAGACTCCACCGACATTGCGGACATCTACGCGTGGCACCAGGGAGGCAACCTCGTCGTCGCTCTGACGTTTGCCGGACCGGTGGCGCCGGGCGTGGGGGCGACCTACGACCGCGATGCGCTCTACGGCATCCATATCGACGACGCGGACGCGGACAATCTTGCGAACGATGACATCTATGTGCGTTTCGGCCAAAACATGGCCGGCGAGTGGGGAGTGTGGGCGGATGGTGTCCCCGGCGGTGGCGGCGCGATCGTTGGCCCGGCCGGCGGCACGATCACGAGTGGCCCGGTCCAGGTGTACACCGGTCTCCGCGACGATCCGTTTTTCTTCGACCTCCAGGGCTTTCAGGAAACGCTCGCGATGGGCACGCTGCGCTTTGACGGCACCCGAGACTTCTTTGCCGGCCAGAACGTGACCGCCATCGTGGTCGAGTTTCCGCTCTCCGAGCTCTCGGGTACCGGACCGTTTAACGTTTGGGCCACCACCGCGAGCCGCGCAGGAGGTGCATCATGACCCGGAGAGCGCTTGGATGGACGTCCGTTTTTCTTGCGTTTCTCGTGCTCGGTGCCTGCTCCGACGACGACTCCGGAGCCGCCGATGCCACGCCGGACGGGATGACGCAGCCCGATGCGAACGTTCCCGATGGAAACGTTCCCGATGGTGATCTCCCCGTCGGAGACCCCGAGCCCACCTGCGCGAACTATTGCGCCACGGTGATGGCGAACTGTTCCGGCGATGACGCCCAGTACGTCGACATGGTCGAATGCATGGACTACTGCACCACCGCCGGTGCCTGGGAGGCGGGTACTCGGGGCGAGATGCAGGGCAACACCATCGCCTGCCGGATCTTCCATGGGAACGCTCCATCGATCGCGGCGCCCGCGACGAACTGTGACATTGCGGGGCCAACCGGCGGAAACATCTGTGGAACCTGGTGTGACAACTATTGCAGTGTCCTGGAAAACACTTGCCGAGGCAGCGATGCACAGTTCCCGAACGAGGCCGCGTGCCGAACGGCCTGCGGGATGTACTTCGACGGCGGCTTTCCCGGTATTACCACCGGGGATTCGGTGCAGTGCCGCATCTACCACGCGGGCACTCCCGCAGCGATGGATCCGGCGACCCACTGTCCCCACGCCGGCGTGGACGGCGGCGGAGTCTGCGTGTTCGACGACATGGGCTACGACTTCCGGATGGATGCGATAGCGACCTACACCCGGGTCGACCGGATGGGCATGCCTGCGGTCTCTACGGTGCTCGCGATCGACAAGAATGCGTATAACGACGGGAACCCGGAAGACGACGCGATGCTGACGTTTGCCGGCGATATTCTGACCACTCTCGGAGGGCTCCACATGGCCCTCGACGATGACCTCGCCGACGCGTCGCTGACACCCTGTTCGATGGATCCGTCGGACCCAATGAACCCCATGTCGCTTCCGAGCTGTGTTGCGCAGGAGGTCACCCCCGGGGTTCCGGTGGTCAGCCTCGTGGTGCCCGACACCCTCACCATCGATCCGACCGCACCGTCGGGCTTCCCGAACGGCCGGGCTCTCCCTGACCCGGTGATCGATGTGACCCTCGCGGTGATCCTTCTCGACCTGAACCGGCACGCCGCGGATGCCCTCGTCGGCACCAATCCCACGGCGAACGATCTCATGTTCGATATGGCGTTCCCGTATCTCGCGGCTCCCCACTGAGCCACCCCCACCCCTGGCGGCGCCGAGGAGCCTTGTTCGCTCCTGGGTGCCGCTTTGGCATTTAAGGACCGGGTGCGAGAGAACCGGCCGGAAGCTTCCTAAGCCCTTGCCATGAGGGAGGCCTGGCGCCAGGGACGCTCGTGGAGGCGCGCCCGTGGGGGCGCCTTCGAGGAGACTCGATGGAAGACAAGACAATGGTGGTGACGGGAGGAACCGGCGGACTCGGGTTTCACACGGCAAAGGGACTGGCCGAGCTTGGAGCCACCGTTGTCGTGACCGGTCGAAACCAGTCCCGAGGCGAGGAAGCGGTCGCGAAGCTCCGGAGTGCGGCGGGGCACGAGCGAGTGCACCTGATAGTCGGTGACCTGGCGCGCCGCTCGGGCATCGAAGACGTTGCCGAGCAACTTCGAAAAGATCATCCGCGGCTTGATGTGCTCATCAACAACGCGGGCAGTCTCGCGACGAAGCGAGAGAAGACGGAAGACGGTCTGGAGCGGGACCTTGCGGTCAACGTCGCCGCGCCGGTGCTCCTTTCGCGTGCCCTCGCTCCGGCGCTCGCCGCCGCCGCGCCGTCCCGCGTCCTCAACGTGACCGGAGGAGCGCCGTTTGGAAGCCTCGATATTGCGGGCCTTGAAGCGGAGCGCGGTGAAGCAGGGCTGGCCTGGTATACGCAGACCAAACGCGCCATGGAAGCCGCGTCGCTCGCACTTGCGGAGGAACTCGCGCCGCAGGGCATCCACGTGAACGTGGTCTACCCTGGCGCGGCTTCGACCGGGATGACGCAGGCGATGCAGCCGGGGATGCTCCCTTGGTACATGCGGGCGTTCTGGCCGCTCTTTCGGTCTATGATGAAGCCGGACGAAGGCCGCGGTGCCGAAAAAGCTGCGCGCTCGAGCATCTGGGGAGCAACCACCGACGAGTTAACGGACGTGCACGGCCGCTACTACGACACCAAGTGTCGCCCCACCAAGTTCCACGCCTCGGTGCACGACCCAGAGAATCAAAAACGAGTGCTCGCGCTCGCTCAGCTTTAGCAGGCTGTTGCAAAACTCCGCACACGCCTCCGCCGCGGGCCCCGCTCACATCCGCGACCGGCCTCAGTCAACATCACACGGCTGCCCCTCGTCGGCTCGCGGGCGCGAGTGACACCGTTGCGAAGCTGGATCCGCACGGGCCTTTTGCAACGGTCCGTTTAGACGCCAGTGTTCGTTCTGCTATCTCCTTCGTCTTTTCCTTCCTTTTCCCCTTCGTTTTTTTCGACTCTCCGAAGCCGGAGCCGTTGCTCCTCGTCCCACGCGTACAGCACGGGGACGACGATGAGGGCGAGCGCCGTCGCAAAGACACCGCCGAGAAGCGGAAGCGCCATCGGCGCCATCACGTCGGAGCCCCGGCCGGTGGAGCCGATCACCGGGAGAAGTGCGAGGCCGGTGGTGAAGAGGGTCATGAGACAAGGTCGAAGCCGTCGCTGGCCTGCTTCCGCGGCCCGTGCACGGATCTGCGATGCATCCGCCGGCGGTTCCTCCACGAATCGTTGCCTTAGATAGGTGCCCATGATGACCGCAGCGTCCGTCGCGATGCCGATGAGCGCGATGAATCCAACCCATACCGCCACCGAGAGATTGGTGGGTCCGAACTGAAAGACATCGCGAAGCGAGCTTCCCAGCAGATCCACATTGAGAAAGCCCTCTCGTCCGTAGAGCCAGAGCAGCACAAAGCCGCCGGAGACGCTGATCGCAATGCTGCTGAACACGATCAGCGAGGTGCTGAACCGCCGAAACTGAAGATAGAGAAAGAGAAACACCAAGATGATCGCGAGCGGGACGAGGAACGCGAGGTAACGCGACGAACGGAGTTGGTGCTCGTAGCTTCCGGCGATCCGGTAGCTCACGCCCGGGGGTACGAGAAGCTCTCCGCGTCGGACCGCTTCTTCGATCCGGGACTGCACGGCTTCCGCGGCGTCGCCGTCGGCGACGGTCGGCTGGCGATCGAACAGTACATAGTTCGTCAGGAACGTGTCCTCCGAGCGAATCATCTGCGGCCCGCGCACGTAACGAATGTCGACGAGTTCGCCGAGCGGGACCTGCTCGTCTCCAGGGATCGTCACGAGGACGCTGGCGAGCGCCTCGAGACTGTCGCGCTCCTCTCGGAGATAACGCACCCGCACCGAGTAGCGCCCTCGGCCTTCGAGTGTCCGGCTCACGGTGGTTCCTCCGAGGGCGGTAGCGATGGTCGACTGCACCTCGCTTACGCCAAGGCCATAGCGAGCGAGCGCTTCACGGTCGATGTCCATCTCGATGTACGGCTTACCGGCGGCTCGGTCGGCGAACACGGTTTCGGATCGAATCTCCGGAACCGTCTGGAGGAGAGTTTCGAGTTGCCGACTGAATCCCTCGATCGTG
Source organism: Myxococcota bacterium (assembly GCA_039187775.1). Classification (GTDB taxonomy): domain Bacteria; phylum Myxococcota_A; class Polyangia; order Polyangiales; family JBCCZL01; genus JBCCZL01. The sequence continues at coordinate 10,322 of JBCCZL010000209.1, read as the reverse complement.
GGGAGGTCAGGCCCGAACACCTTGATGCCAAGGGGGGCGCGCATCCCGGTTTGCAGCATGGTGATCCGCGTGTTGATGGGCATCAGACGCGGCGCGCTGGTGAGTCCCGGGCTGTCGGTTACCCGCACGATCTCCGCCCAGATGTCGTCCGGAGATTCAATCTCGGGGCGCCAGTTTCGGACCGGCATTCCGGCTTCGTCGATGCCCCACTCTGGCTTGTAGAGAACCACGGTCTCGAACATCGAGACGGGTGCCGGATCGAGCGCACTGTCCGCACGGCCGAGCTTTCCCACCGCGCGATCCACTTCGGGGATCATCGCGATGGCCGCGTCCATGCGACGGAGGAACTCGAGGGACTGCCCGACGGATGCGTGGGGCATGGTTGTTGGCATGTAAAGAAAGCTGCCTTCGTCGAGCGCCGGCATAAATTCTTGCCCGAGGCCGGGAGCGGCCTCGGTGAGCGTTTGGCCCGGGCCGCTTCGAAGAAGGCGCTCTGGTATGAACCCGAGCACATCGCTCGCACCGAGCCAGAGGATTGGCGCGACCGCCGTCAGGAGCAGCGGGCCACCGAGCGCTGCCCCTTTGTAGCGAAGGCAAAAGCGAAGGACCCAAGGATAGGCTCGCTCGATCCCGAAGAAAGCGAGCGCAGAGAGCACCACGAGACACCCGACAAATGCTGCATTGCGAAGCTCGGCGCCCGGGCCGAGCGGCTCCCAGATTTGACTTAGCCCGAGCGCGAAAATGAACGCCACAAGTAGAACGAACGACCGCCGACCGCGAGCGAACCATCGCCGATGAAGCTCGCCCCCGCGTTGGCCCCACTTCGGCCGATACCCGCGGAAGCTCGCTGAGCGAAAGGTGACGGCCAGAGCAGGAATGAGCACTGTCGCCACGAGGAGCGCCGCAACCATCCCGAACGTCTTTGTGTAGGCCAGGGGGCCGAAGAGCTTGCCCTCAGGTCCGGTCAGGACAAACACCGGCAGAAAGCTCACCACGGTGGTGAGAACGCTGGTGAGCACCGCCGGCGCAACCTCCCTGGCGGCGCAGGCCACGACCGAGCGCCGCGAATTCCCGGAGGGAGCTTCGCTCAGTCGTCGGTCGATGTTCTCGGTGAATACGATTCCTAGATCCACCATCGTGCCGATCGCGATCGCAATTCCGGCCAGCGCCATCACGTTCGCATCTACGGAAAAGAGCCTCATGAGAACGAACGCGCCGAGAACCCCGAGCGGCAGTACGACGGCTACCTGGAGTGAACTTCGAAAGCTCCGAAGAGCGAGGAGGACCACCGCAAACGCGATGAGAATCTGTTGGGAGAGCGCCGATGACAGCGTCTCGACGGTCTCGTCGATCAGCGTGCTTCGATCGTAGAAAGGGACGACGGTGACGGCGGTCTCCGTTCCGTTGGCAAGCGTCCGGCGGGGCAGCGCCGAAGCGAGCTCACGGATCCGGGCTTTGACCCGCCCGATGACCACCTTCGGATTCTCACCGTGCCGGACGACTACGACGCCGCCCACCGCCTCCGCCCCCGCGTCATCGAGGGCGCCGCGACGGGGTGCAGGTCCAAGGGAGATATGAGCCACGTCCGAAAGCCGGACCGGCGTGTTGTCATGCACCTTCACGACGGTCTGCTCGAGATCGGCGATGCTCTCCACGAGCCCGAGCCCGCGAACGAGGTACTCGACTCGATTGATCTCGAGGGTACGCGCGCCGACATCCTGGTTTGAACCGCGGACCGCCGCACCGATCGCTTCGAGAGTTACCCCGTACGCGCGCATCGCTTCCGGATCGACATCGACCTGGTACTCCTGAACGTGTCCGCCGACCGAGGCGACCTCGGCCACGCCGGGGACCGACTGAAGCGCATAGCGAACTGTCCAATCTTGGATCGATCGAAGCTCATGAAGATCGAAGCCGCCCGTGGGCTTTCCATCGGGGCTTCGCGCTTCGAGGGTGTACCAAAACACTTGACCGAGGGCGGTCGCGTCGGGGCCCAGGGTCGGCGTGGCGTCGTCCGGAAGCGTACCCTCGGGCAGGGACGCGAGCTTTTCGAGGATCCGCGTGCGAGACCAGTAGAACTCCACGCTGTCGTCGAAGATGACATACACCATCGACACGCCGAACGTTGACGAGCTTCGCACCGTTCGAACCCCCGGCATGCCAAGGAGCGCAGTCGTCAGCGGATAGGTCACCTGATCGTCAACGTCCCGAGGAGAGCGTCCGGGCCACTCGGTGAACACGATCTGCTGGTTGTCGCCGATGTCGGGAATCGCGTCGACGGGGACCGGGAACCTCGGGGCGTTTCGGAGGAGCGGGATGTGATCCGCCCATTCGAATGGTGCGACGACGAGTCCCACAAACCCGAGGAGGACGGCGAGGAGGAGCGCCACCGCGGGTTGCCCGACGACGAAGCCAAAGAACCGCCCAAATGCGGACTGTTCGGCATCGGTGGAGCGGTCGGTCATGGCTCCGACCGTCCGTGGGGGGCCACCTCGAGCACGACATCGCCGCAGCTGTGCATCGCAGACCCGAAGAACGGGTTCTCGATGACCGTGTCGTGTTGCAGCCACTGAGCGCCTTTCCCCTCCCGCGCCATCGGGCAGAACGCGACGCGAACCGTGTGGTCGGAGGGATTGCCGAACCGCTCCAACGTCTCTACCGAGGCGGCGGCCACCGTTTCAAATGCACGTCGTGCATCCGTAAGCGTTCCTGCATGACGAAGCGCGCCGAGCGAACGGATCGTCTCGTCCCACGATGATGCCGGCACCAGCGGCTCGAGGCGCGCGGTATCCCTCGCCAGGGTGGCCGCGGCCGCTTGGCTGACCGCGAGATCATCGCTGGCCAAGCCCTGCTGAAGCGCGACTACACCCTGATAGAACACGCTCAGCGCAGCGGAGGCGCTCGGCGAGAGATTCTCGGCGCCGTGCTCGGTGCCGTGCTCGGTTCGCTCTCCGTGGTGGTCCTCATGTTGATGGTCCTCGTGGGGGTGCTCGTGGGGGTGCTCGTCGTGGTCCTCGTGTGGGTGCTCGTCGTCGCTCTCATCGGGCAGATTCATCATCGAATTGCCTCCTCGAATCTGAAGGTCTGCGTCGATGACGAATGCGCCTTCCGTGACTACCCGCTCCCCTTCCCGGAGGCCGGCGAGGACCGGATAAAACTCCCCTTCGAGCGGGCCGAGACGGACCTCGCGAACCACGTACGTTGGCTCATCGCGCTCCGGAAGCTCGACGTAGACGAGCGAGCGCCGTCCCGTAAAGAGGGGTGCAGACCGAGGAATGCTGACCGTCTCTGCTCCTTCGGTTGGATCGTGCTCCACGATGGCCTCGGCGAACATGCCCGGGCGGAGCCGCCCGTCGTTTTCTAAGACCACCCGGACCTTCGCCGTTCGGGTTCGCGGATCGAGCACCGGGTCGACGAACGAGATCTCGCCCTCAAATGTCTCGTCCGTAAACTCGCTCACCGTAAACTCGACCGGCTGACCTACCGCGATCGTTGGCAAGTCCGCGGTGTAGGCGTCGAGTTCGACCCAGAGCTCGTCGAGATTGGCGAGTCGGTAGAGGGGCGTGCCCGTCTCGACGTAACGTCCTTCGGTCGCGAGCCGTTCCACCACCGTGCCGGCGAACGGCGATCGTATTCGTACGCGTTCGGTGGGTGCGTCTGCCGCCTCGAACGCTTGAAGCTCGCGTCCGCGAATCCCCAGGAGCCGGAGCCGGTCCCGGGCGGCGTTGGCCGCAAGCTCCGCCGACTGCTGAGCGAGCTCCGAAGCATCCTCGAGCCGCGCCCGTTGACGGCGGGCGGCAAGGAGATCCTGGTGGGCTGCGTACACCTCGCTGCTGTAGAGCGTTGCGATGACCTGTCCTCGCCGCACTGGAGCCCCGGTGGTTCGAAGGTGGAGTCGGTCGATGCGACCGGAAATCCAGGCGGTGACTTCCCGGAGGCCCGATTCGCTGTACTCCACCCGGCCGAAGAGGCGCCGAGCGCGGGAGCCTCTCCGCGATCGGACCGGCGTCGTGCGAATGCGTGCGCGGATCTTGGCTTCTTCCGAGAGCACAACCTCTTCGGTCGATCGTTCGCGAGACGCGGCGACGATGAGGTCCATTCCGCAGATCGGACAGCTTCCCGCCTCCGAACGTCGGATGTGAGGATGCATCGAGCACGTCCAGGCGGTGTCCGAAGGATGGTCGTGCGCTTCGGGAATGGACGCTTCCGGTCCGCCGAGGAGCCAGCCCCCAAGGCAGAAGGACGCGAGTAGCAGAAGGGGAACGGTTCCGTAGATGAGGCCTTGCCGGAGGGTTCGGCTCATGGGTCAACCTCTCCCACCAGGTACCGAAGTTCTGCCCACCCGATCGCGTGTTCCGTACGCGCGTTCGCGAGCGCCAGCTGAAGCTCGAGAAGGTCGCGCTGCGCGAGGAGAATCGCCGCCACCGTGGAGCCGCCGCTCTGGTAGCTCCCGAGGACCGACTCATACACCGTCTCGGCCTGTGGCAAGAGTGTGGTTCGGTACAGCTGCATCTGACGGTGACTGTCGCGGAGGCGGGAAAGGGTGACCTCGAGCTGAGCCTCACTGGTCCGAAGCACATGAAGTCGGTCGAAGCGGTGGGCCCGACTCGCCGCCTGGGCGCTTGCGATCGAGTCGCCGTAGCTTCCCTGAAAGAGCGGGAGGCTTAGGCCAACCGATGCGATCAACGCATCGTCTCCGCTTCCGGGAACCCCGTCGGTTTGGGCGGGCCCGGTCTCAATGAACTCGGCGCTAACCCGAAATCGGGGAAGTCGAAGCGCGGCTTCGGCATCGGCTTCCGCCTCCGCGGCTTCCGCGTGCAGCGAGTGCGTCTCTACGGCGGGGTGAGCGCTGAGCCGGGCCCGGAGGGGTTCCGGCGGAGGCGGCGCTTGCTCGGGGGGCGACTCTCGAACCTCCGCAATCTGGTCTTCCGCCGGCTGGCCGATCAGCGAACGCAGCCGCGCGCTCACCGCGCGCGCTCGCTCTTCGTGCTGAGCCCGGTGGTCATGGTGCCGCGTGACCGTGAGTTCGACCTGAGTGAGGTCGGCGAGACTCGCGGTACCCACGGCCATTCGTCCGCGGAGGGTCTCGATCAACGTCTCGAGAACCACGTCGTGCTCCTCCCGAAGCCGATGTGTTTCGTGGACGTGCCAGAGCCGCCAGTAGTGGACTTCGATGTCGCGTCGGACTCGAAGGACGTCCGCGTCGAAGCGGCGTTGCAGCGCCCGAGCGCGGGCCGATGCGGCGTCAGCGCCTCGACTAAAGCGTGTCGGCCAAGGAAACACCTGGCTCAGGCCGACCCGATGGCGCTGCGGGCCGACCCGGGTCTCGACGCTCTGCAGATAAAACCCGTAGCTCACCACCGGTTCGGGGAGGCGGCGCCGTTCCGAGATGGCAAGCGTGGCCGCGCGCCACCGTTCGAACGATGCGGCGAGCTCGGGGTTATTGGCCAGCGCGTGGGCGAGATAGCTTGCCACGCGACCGTCGAGCGGTCCTCGGGGCAGTTCGCCCGCCGCATCGGGTCGAGGGTAGTCGTTCAAATCGGTGGCGAGCCGATGGTCGTAGGTGCCGCCGCAAGCCTGCAGGGTGCAGACCGCGATGGTCATCAGCTGAAATCGCATGTCTTCTCCGTTGAAGCGCCGCTCGGGCCAGCCCGGGCGAGTGGTGGGGAATCGCTGAGAGGCGACTCCGCCGAGCCAACTTCTGCTCAAGGTCAAGACCATTGGTCCTGACGGCTGAGCGCTACCGGAGCGTCAACGGACGGAGTTCAACCCCCGTGCCGCCACAACATGGCGCCCCGGGTGGCCGATCAGAGAAGAAATGCTTGATGCTGAAGAAATAGGGGCCGAGGCGGAGGGCCTCGGATGCTCGGAGCGCTGCTTCGAACTCTCCGCTGAAGAGCGTCCGGGTGAAAGCCGCACTCCGAAGGTGAACTCATTGCGGCGGCAAAGAGAGGCCCCGCAGTTTCGCCGCCTGGGGGCAGCGTCGTCGTCGTGCGCTCCACCTCACAGCACTCCGGACGTTCCGCTCGACGTCCCTCCGGCGCCTCTTCCGCCGCGAAATGCAGGCAACAGCACTCCGTTCCCGTGGCTCGGCAAAGATGGCTCAGCGTGCCAAGAAAGGGCACGACCATCAGGAGGGTTGCCGCCAACACCGGAACCGGGTGTCTCACACCTTCAGGCTGCGCCGCCCCCGGACCGCTGTCAACTCTCCCCCTGCCCACGACGCAAACGGGCTGCTTCGCTCGCGTCGGCGGATTCGCTGCGTTCGCTCCGGGCGTAATCGACCAGGGTGGGAACGTAGTCTTCGAAGCGGGGGCAGTGGATCGTGCTGCCCGCGAGGATCTCTCGGCTGTTCCGGTCGTCGTATACGACTTCGGTCGCAAGCTGCTCGAGAAACGCCCGGGGGACGTGGGCGAAGCGGTCCAGGCCGGGGGTCTTGAGAATCGTCGTGGCAAGGGCGGTCGGAAGCACGCCTCGAGGAAGCGGTCGCCCCACCGTCTGGGCGATCAGCTCGAACACCTTTCGCGCCGAAAGTGGGTTCGGGTCGACGATGTGGAACGTCTTGCCCAGCGAGCGGGAGTCCCGGACGATCGTCATCGCCGCGTCCACGACGTAATCAATGGGCACGAGATTGAGTGGAATGTCGCCTCGCGTGGGCATCGGAACCCGTAGCTCGGGCGGCGCATTCAGCATGAGGAGCACGAGCAGGTAAGGGCCCTCCATTCGGTCGATCTCGCCGGTGACCGAATCGCCGACGATGATCGAAGGGCGGATCACGGTGGTCGGAATATGGGCGCTCGCCTGTTTGATAATGCGCTCCCCGCGAAACCGCGTCTCTTCGATCACGTTGCGGAATCCCTGCGGTGCCGTGAGCTCCTCTTCGAGGACGTAGCCTCGGCGACCTCCTGCCACGAGGGCCGTCGACCAGTGGACGAGCCGTTCGACATGGCGCGCCGCTTCGGCGAGCTCGAGGACCTCCCGGGCGCCGCCGATATTGACCTGCTCGGCGACCTTCCGGTCGACGCCGAGATAGGTGACGGCGGCGCAGTGATGGATCACGTCCACTTCGTTGGCGAGCGTGCGGAACTCGCCACCGGAAAGGCCAAGGTCCATGGCGGCAATGTCGCCCACGATGATGCGAACCCGGTCGTCGAGGTCGATGCGCTGAAGGAGTTCGGTGGCCTGGGCCACTGACTTTTCTTGGACCACGCAGCGGAGTTCTGCCGTCGGCTCTTCGAGCAAGAGCTTCTGAACGACCCGGACGGCAAGAAAAGTGCTCGGAAAACCAGTGACGAGAATGGTTCGCGGGCGACTCATGGCTGCTGAAACTTTAGAAGCAGGGCGGCGTGCACTTCGCCGACCTGAAGCTCGGTGTCCTCGCGCTCGCCAGAGTTATCGATCACGTAGTCCGCCACCGCGATCTTGTTCTCGAGCGGGAGCTGCGCGTCGATCCGAGCTCCCGCGGCCTTCGCGTCGGTCATGTCCCGGGCCATGAGGCGGCGGAGCTGCGTCTCCGGGTCGACGGTCACGACCACCAGTGCCGGAAACGCACGGTGAATCCCGTTTTCGACGAGCAGGGCAGCCTCGTAGATGAGATAGGGCGTGCCGTGTTGGGACAGCTCCGCGATGCGTTCGGCGCTCAGCGCACCGATCCGCGGATGCAGGATACCGTTGAGCGTCGCGCGGGCTTTCGGGTCGGCAAAGATGCGGTCGCCGAGCTTCTTTCGGTCGAGATGCCCCCCATCGTCGAGAATCTCTGCCCCGAAGGTTCGAACGACTTCGGCGAGCCCCTCGGTTCCCGGGAGCACGACCTCTCGCGCGAGCCCGTCGGCATCGACGATGGGAACGCCAAGGGCGGCGAACATCTGCGCCACGGTGCTCTTGCCGCATGCGATACCACCGGTGAGGCCAACCGTCGGGACCATGCGGGGGTGGTACACGTGGACTGGACCCGCGTCAAAACGACTGGTACTCCCGGCCTCGATGCGTGCGGTTGCTCAGCGAGTCACCCAGGCTCGGGTCACGGTCGAGGGCGAGGTCGTCGGAGAGATCGGACCAGGCCTCCTCGTCTATCTCGGCGCGGGGCGGGGCGATGAAGAGCGAGACGTCGACTACGTGGCCCGAAAGCTCGTGGGCCTCCGTATCTTCCCCGATGCGGAGGACCGGATGTCGCTTTCGGTTCAGGACACTCGGGGAGCGGTGCTCATCGTGAGTCAGTTCACGCTCTACGGAGATGTTCGGAAGGGTCGGCGACCGTCGTTCGACGCGGCGTGCGAACCGGAGCGGGCTCGCGAACTCTACGAACAGGTGTGCGAGCGCGTTCGTGGGCTGGGGGTCGAGGTGTCGACCGGTCGCTTTCGTGCCTCCATGCGCGTGAGCGGCGATGTCGAGGGGCCGGTCACGATTCTGATCGACAGTCGAAAGGAGTTCTGATGACAGGACCGCAGCCTCGTTATGAGATCCGTGCTGCGACGAGCGCTGACCAGACCGAGGTGTTGGCGCTTGCCGAGCATCTCAACTCCGTGAATCTCCCCCACGATGGCGCCGCGATTGGCGAAGTGCTCGAGGCCTCGGACAACGGCTTCAGCGGCAACCAGGGCGACCCCCGGAAGCGGCAGTACGTATTCGTGTTGCGGGATCTGGAGCGCGATGTCGCGGTCGGAACTTCGATGATCATCGGACAGAAGGGCAATCGAGACGCCGCGTACATCTACCTCAACGTCAACACCGAGGAGAAGTACAGCCCGACGCTGGACAAGTACTTTGCCCATCAAGTGCTCTCGATGGGCTACTCGTACAACGGGCCCACCGAAATCGGCGGACTGGTGATTCATCCAGACTATCGGCGCGTTCCGGAAAAGCTCGGGATGATGATCTCGTACGTGCGTTTTCTTTGGATCGCCTCCCACCGGGAGAACTTTCAAAACTACATCCTCGCCGAGCTCATGCCGCCGCTCGAGGATGATGGAACGAGTCATCTTTGGGAGGCGGTGGGGCGCCGCTTCACCGGGATGAGCTATCGAGAGGCAGACCGTCTCTCAAAGTACAACAAGGCCTTCATTCGCAGCCTGTTTCCCGATGGAGACATCTACGCGACGCTCCTGTCGGGTGCGGCCCAGGCGGTGATCGGGGAAGTCGGCCGCGAAACTCGAGGAGTGGAAAAGCTTCTTCGGCGGATCGGCTTTCGCTACATCGATCGGGTCGACCCGTTTGACGGGGGGCCTCACTTCGCTGGCGAGACCGATGAGATCACCCTGGTCCGCCAAACCGAGGAGCGCCGAGTCCGGACGTTTTCCGGCGAAGGCCGACGCGCCCTCGTGGGCCGTCATTATGACCGTGCGCCGTGGTTTCGATGCATCGCGGCCGAGGTTGGTCTCGATCGGCAAGGCGAGGTGGGGCTCGACGAGGCAGTTCGAGCGCATCTGGACCTCGCGGTCGACGATCGGGTGTCGGTGCTTCCGCTGACTCGTGCTCGGCCGGCGGAGTGAGCGACCGACGATCGGCGAGGGGGGATCGTTCGAACGGACCAACAAAAAGGGCCAGCGCTATGCGGACCCTTTCCTGTGAACTCACCGTTCGGTGATGTCAGCCCTCGTCTTCGGGGGCCTCGAGCACCTCGAGGTCTGGAACGCCTTCGGCTGCGTTTTCGGGCAGTTCAGGGAAGGGATCGGTACGGAAGCCTCCGGCGCGGAACTGGCCGCGGTAAGAGTTGCCGCGCTCGGGGTAGAGCACGTGGCACTGGCGGCAGGCCTGACGTGCGGTGTCGAAGTCACCCGCTTCGGCGGCGATCGCGCCACGCCGTGCGATCTGGACCCATCCGGTCGGGCCTTCGTTCCAGGCTTCGACTGGCGCAAGGAACTCCACTTTGTGGAGCGCGATCGCGATCGCCTCGGTGTCGCGCGCGGACATCACGTCCTCGCCGAGGTTCTCCTCGTACCAAGCGTAGGTGGGGCAATCCACGTCGTCGTTCTCGCACTCGAGATCGGTCTGATCCTCTCGCTGAACCTGCTCTTCCGGCTCCTCCGCGGGCTCTTCGGGCTCCTCGGGTTCTGCCGGCTCCTCGGGCTCGGTCGGCTCGGTGGGGGTCGTCTCCTCTACCGGGGGATTGTCGGGGGTGGCCGCGGTCTCGCCGCCTTCGTTTCCACACGCTCCAGCGAGTCCTAGGCAGGCGAGAAGGGCAGTGAGTGTCGTGATGCGCTTCATAGAACAGCGTTCTCCTTCGCTCGGATCGGGACAACAGGCTGGTACGGTGCCTTTTCCCTGACCTTTGGAGCGTGAGCCTACCGCAACCCGATACTGCGGATCACGGTTGACAGGCGAGG
>JBCCZL010000208.1:0-14746 GCA_039187775.1 Myxococcota bacterium | reverse complement strand
GGTCACCAGTCGGCGTGTCTCGCGCCCGAAAGCACCGCATTCCCACGGCCTTCTCCCGCCAGCGGTCCCTCGCGGTACGTCGAGTACCGCTGCGGCGTCTTCCAGTCCGAGGTCCGCGGGAATCCAGCACTTTCGAACGCGATCCATCACCTCTGGTGACCGATCCGGGCTAGCGGGGGGTCCCGCTCGCGCCCCGACGTATGAGGGAGTGTTCCCTTGCTTCGTTTGCTCCCGCTTTTGGTACTCGTTTGCGCATGTCCGTCGGAAGACCGGTCAGCGCAGATGAGCGACGCGCGCATGCTTCGGCACTCCGCTCCGGACCGAGCCATCGAATTGCTCGACGAGGCGCTTCGCGACGACCCGACGCTCGGAGAAGCCCACGAGCTCCTCTCGTCGATCTACTTCGAGCGAGGTCAGTATTTGTTCGCGGTCGAACACGCAACCCAGGCCCTCGACCTTCGCGAGACCTCCGAAGCCCGTCGCCTCCGAGGCGAAGCCGAACTCGCCCAGGAGAACTGGATCGAGGCGGTGGAGGACCTTCGGCGATCCCTCGAGATCGACATGACGCAGGCCGATCTCCACCTCCCGATCGGCCGCGCGCTCCGAGCGCTCGGCCATCGAAAGGAAGCCATCGAATCGTTCGAGCGCGCGCTCCGTTCCGAGCCCGGTGCGGGAATCGAACTGGCCGAGCTCTGGACCGAACAGGCTCGGGACCATCTCTCGCGAGCGAATCATGAACGGCCGGATCGAGAGGATCTCGACGCAGCCCGAGTGGCACTCGGTCGAGCGGTCGAACGTTTGCCCGCGCCCGTCGACGAACCACCGGAGCGCTCCTCTCGGATCGCCGCGGCGGCAAGCGCGATCGGGGGGCTCGAAGCAGAGCTCAGCACCCGACTCGCAGAGCTCGATGCCCCCGCCATGCAAGTCTCGGCGTTGCCGCCGTCGCCTCCGCGTCGTCGTCCAACGCTGCCACCGGCCGCGCACCCACCGATCGCACCCCCACCGGCCGCCCACCCACCGATCACCCTCCCCCCGCCCACGAACCCGGGTTGGGCTGCAGCCGGGGTGCTCGGTCCGGGCACGCTCCCGGTCCCGGGCGCACTGACGGTCCCACCTCGGTCGGACCCGCCAACACCAGCTGCGCCGATCGCGCGAGCGCGGCTCGTGCGCACCGCGATCCGCGGATCGCTGGGTCGTAGTCACGTCGAGCGGACTCTTCGCGCGGAAATGCGAGAAGTGCAGGCGTGTTATGCGGCCGCCCTTCGAGCCGACCCGAGCCTCTCCGGAAACGTCACCCTTCGGCTTGTCGTCGGTGCGAACGGAAACGTGAACACGGCAACTGCATCGAGCCTCGGCACGTCACCGGTCGGCCGATGCATCCGCCACCGCGCGGAGCGATGGCGATTCGTCGCTCCCCTCGGCGACGAACTCGTCGTGGTCACCGCGGTGCTCCAACTCTACGCCTGAATCGGCGGGCTTCGCTCCTCGCGCAAACGCTCGTCCGACGGTTGTCTGTGGTTGAGAGGCCTCCGAAAACCCGCCACGGCAATCTGAGTACGGGGACCCCTTTGTCGCAGCCATCGACCGGGCACGAACGCGAGTAGAACGGCGACGGTCCCCAGATCGCCGTACGACGGCCCGGATCTGGTCGCCGAGCCAATGCGAGTGGTTGGCGGGCTTCGGTGGAGACAGCTTGTGCTCCGCTCGATGCACGACGTCGAGCGGGAAGGAACCGATGAACCCCGTTGTCACCGGCAAAGGATGGGTGCGCCTGGCGATCCTCATCGCGACGATGCCGGCATGCGCCGTTGAAGTAGGAGCCGACGACCCGGAGGCGGAGTTTGGTGAAGGCGCGCCGTTCGACGAGGACGGCCCGTACGACACGGCGGGAAAGGCAGACCGACCCGACAGCTACGAGGTCCCTACCGACCTTCCTGAGCTCGAGGCGCCGGAGGTCATCGTGTCCCTCGACGGCCTGACCACTCAGGTGTTCGACCGAACCACCGGCTTTTCGCGGGTGTACGAGGTTGGCGTCGGACGACGCCGCGCCAACGGCACCACGCTGACTCCGACCGGACACTATGAAACCGGCCCGGATAACCGCGACCCCTGGTGGTACATCGACCGGCGCTGGTCGCCGGAGTACTACATGGGCTACCCGTTTCTTCGGCTCACCGTCCTCAACTCGCGAGGCCATGCGACCTACGGCTTTCATGGCCCCGTCACCCAGCAACTTGAGGTCGGTTATGTGTCCGCCGGATGCATTCGGATGCATCGCGAAGACATCGTCGAGCTCTATTGGTTGCTTCACGCGCACCCGAAGACGCCGATCACGATTCAAAAGGAAAAGGAGCGAGACGCGGCCGGGAAGCTCGTTCGCCTCGGGCGAGACCCCGTCCTCTTCGCCGCGGACGCCCGGATTGAGTACGGCGACTCCGTCGGACCGAGAAACGGGCGCGGCTTCATTGGCGATCCCTGTGAGACCGACGCGGAGTGCGGCCATTTCCCCGGAGCGTCACGCTTTGCCTACTGCCACGCCGCCGGCTTCTGCACACAGGCGTGCGAGGGGTTCTGCCCCGATCTGTCGGGCGCCGCGCAAACCTTCTGCGCGGAACGTTTCGGCACCGGCTTTTGCCTGAGCCGCGCCGGGGATGAGAACCATGAGTGCGCGTCGGTCCCCGGCACCACGCCGGAGCTTGCACCCCGTCACGTCGGCAGCAGCACCGCGCCACCGGCCGAGGCGGTCGTCTGCATGCCCTGACTCCTTCCCGGCGGTTCGGGGCCACACGTTAGCCCGATTCCTCGCTTTCTTGCGCTGCCAGCTGAAAGCGCACCTGGAACGAGGTGCCCTCTCCGAGCCGACTCTCGAAGCTCACTTCGCCGCCCACCGCCTCGACTTCTTGGCGAACGATTCCAAGGCCGAGGCCGGAGGCGCCCGATCCCGACACCCCGACCTCGAAGAGACGGCCCTGAACCTCCGGCGGAATCCCGCCTCCGGTGTCTTCAAGCTCGACCACCGCGCGGTCGCCTTCGGAGCAGAGCCGCAGCGATACCCGACCGGGCCGGCCCCGAAGTGCTTGCCGCGCATTGACCAACAGATTGAGAACCACCCGGTCGAGAACCCCCGGGTCCGCGATCGCGACCACCGGTTCGTCGGGGATCTCAGCGACCGCGCGAGTATTCGCGTCGAGAATCTGCGACATGAGACTCCAGGTGACGCGGAGATGTGCTGCGAGATCGAGGGGCCGACCCCGGGCCGTGCCCAGCTTGCCCGAAGCCAGATCGTTGACCCGCGTCGCGAGGCGAAGCCCGCTGTCGAGGGCCTCGTGGACCACCATCACGTCCCCCACATCGGACTGAATGTTCATTCGAAGCACCGAAAACAGATTCGCAAGATCGTGCGCACAGCCCCCGGCCAACCGGCGGAGGAGAAGTACTTCGCTCTCCGCCGCCTCGATCCGCCCCTCGAGGCGGGCATGGGTTCGGTCTCGGGCAAGCCAGATCAACGGCTCGACGTCGTCCATCACCGCCGGCAGCTCCGGGCATGGTACCGCGGTCAGTAAAAACGAACGTGGGCCGTCGCCCCAGCGATCCCAGAGCACGTCGATCCGAAGTGTTTCTGCGCTCTCCAGCGCCCTCCGGGTCGCTTCGCTGACCGCCGCCGGTAGCGGAAAACGCTGATGGCCAACCGAGCGCCCCTCCCCGTCGAACGCCACCAGAAAGGCGTCCTCGCCAAAGCTTCGGAGAAGACGAAGAAGCACCTGCCGCTCCTCTTCGGTCGCCTTGCTGATCGACCAGAGCTCCGCCCACACCGCAATCCGGCGCGAGCGCTCCGCCAGGGTGTCTTGGTCCAGCGGTTCAGCAAACGGACCGACGAGCCGGAGCACGACGGTGTCGGCGCCCTCCTGCAGAGGAACCAACCATTCCGGTTTCTGATAGCGGATGCGTCCTTCGTTGGCGGCCACATGGATCGGAGCCCAGCGGGGATGGGATAGGTTGAAGTCTTCGTTCTTGACCGTGGGAGTGGATGTGCCGTCCGCGGTCGCGAGCATTCGGATCACGCCATTTCGAAACACTGCCACTTCGCAGATCGTGGCCGAAAACTCGCTCCGGAGCTGATCCAGCTCGCCGGCGAGCGCCGCTTCGGTCAAGTGCTGCCCATTGCCGTCGGCTTGGCCGTGGAGCACGTCGGGAAGTGAACCCCCTACATCCTCATCGACCGCCGCTCCATATCCGAGGCGCTTGGCTTTCCAGCCGATGCCCCAATCGTGATAAGCGCGCGCTGCCCGCCGCTGAAGAGCGAGGCTCGAATCGGCAAAGCCCTCTCGGCCCGCGAGAAGCGAGGCGTCCTCCGCCGCCATGGCCAGCACCGGTAAGAAGTCGAGCGCTTCGGCGACCCCGACGCAGCGCTCCAGCAGACCGAACGCAAGGTCGGGATGCCCTGCGAGTGCCTCCTCCAGTCCCCGCACATGCAAGACCAGTGGCGCCACATGATCGATCCGTCGCTCGAAGCGTTGAAGCGCCTGACGTGCTTCCGCGAGCTGGGCCTCGGAGCCGGTGTAGGACCCCTGCACCGCCTGGAGGTAGTAGTAGAGAATCGACGGGATCACCCAGCCTTCGGTCGCCGACAGGTCGGGCCCTACATGATGCAGGTTGGCCGCAAGGGCCGTCGCATCGCGGTGAACCCACGCCGCGTAGGCGAGGGAGAGATGTCGAAGGCAGCGGACCATCGGTGGGGCGTCTTCGTGAAGCACCGGAACTGGCACCCCCGGCGCACGGCGCGCCTGCTGAATTCCTGCTTCGACCGCATCGAGGACCTGCATCGCCAGGACGTTTCCGTGCACTTCGGTTCGATAGGTGGCGATCCGTCGAAGGAGCGGAGCGAGCCGATCGCCAAACGCCAACCGGTTGAACGTATCGTGCATCCGCAGATATCCGCCGTACTGAGCCTCCCCCACCGCCGCCGCCACCCGCCGGCCGACCCGATTGAACTCGTTCACCTCATCGAAGTAGCCGCCCCAGGGGAGGATGAAGTTGGCAAGATCCGAACACACGACGGCCTGGTAGCGGTGACCAGAGACCCGGGTCGTCAGCTCGAACGCGAGCCGTCCGAGCCGCACGCCAAAGTCGACCTCGCCAAGTCGGACGCAGGCGAGCTGGGCGAGGGTGGTAAGGCCGCGAACGGAGTCGAGCGCGTATCCCTCGTCGAGCACCCGGCGCGAAAGCTCGGCGACGATCGCAGGAAACATGTCCCGACGTTCGACATAGCTCACCGGGAGCAGGCTCGCGAGAAGCGCCTGCCGGGACTGGGCCGCGGCGGTCGCGGGCGGAAGGTGTTGCACCCGATCCCAGTTGCTCTCCACCCTCGCGACGAGCCCTTCAAGGGCGCCCTCCGTCCACTCGACGGCGATGCCGAGCTCACCCAGCGCCTGCATGCCCGCATCGTAAGCGCCCGCGTAGTCGCCCTCGGTGGCGAGAAGCACCACTCGCTGGCGATGCAGGCTGGATCGGGGCTCCGCGCTCGCTCCGGAAGGGATGGTCGCAAGCGCGCGCTCTGCTAGCTCACGCTGGCCCTCCATGAGCGCCCACCGCGCCACCACCGCTCGAGCGGTGGCCTCGACATCCGCATCGGAGAACGCCTCATCCAGACTTCGGGCCAAGACTTCGACGATGCGGGCGGCACTCGAGGTCGCATACGCCGACAGATGACTCGTCGCCGCGGCTACCAACACCCGAAGGTCCGAAGCGCTCGGAACATCACCGGGGGCGAGAGCAGAGATGATCTGAACGCTTCGCTCTGTTGCGTCGGCATCGGCATCGCCAAGCCGGTCCGCGACGATACGGTGCAGGCGACGCCGATCGCGAGGAGCAAGCGAAGCGGTCACGGCCTTGGAAACCGAAGTAAGGAGCGCGAGCCTACCGTCCCGCTCTTGGAGAAGGCGTGCGCCCCGAATTCGGCGAACGTTTGCCTCGAGCTCCTCGTCGGTCACTCCGGTTCGCGCCATGAGCTCGGCGGAACTGAGAGACCTCTCCGAGAGAGCGAGCACTCCTAGGAAATCGTCGGACACCCCGTGCGATCGAAGGTAGTGAATCGGCAGCGGGCCATCCTCGGCCCTCAGGCTGTCGGAGAGTCGAGCCAAATCGAGCGCAAACTCGCGGCCTTCGCGAGAAATCCATCCTTCGGCGTCGCCGACGTGAAGCGCCGCCTGGATCACCAGCGGGTTGCCGCCGAGCGCGTTTTCCAGTGCCCGGGCGAGCGAACCGACGCGTTCCCGCGGTGCATGGAGCACCTCGGCCACCAACTCTTCCATCGCATCGCCCTCGAGCTCCAAGAGCTCGAGCCTTCGTTTCGCCTTGGTGCGCGGTCCGGGAGACATCGCCACCACCGCGTGAAGCCGCGGCCGGGGAGTCTGGCGAAGCGACGACAGAAATCGATTCACCTCGGGGAGCACTCGGTCTACATCGTCGAGGACGATCACTACGGGTTTGGTCCCGGCCACGCACTGCAAGAGTTCTGAGGAAGCGCGAACCCACGCTCGCTCCCGGAGGGTCGACGGTACGTCGTCGAACTGTTTCGCATCGGGGGATCGGGAACTCCACACTCGACGCCAGCCCGGACTGAGGCGGCTCGTCACCGCGGCGAAGGGCCCGAGGAGAGCGATGCTCTCGGCCCCGATCCGACGCGACACGAGCGGTGGCAACGCGAGGACTTCGGATGCGAGCTGATCGAGAACGTCGCCAAGCCAACGCAGGTCGGGCGCCTCGCTGGGCCGGGTGGACACCACCAAACAGCCTTCAGCCGTCGAGCCTGGTGGGCTCGACACCGAACGGCCCGACCTCAGGAACGAGCCTCGTTCGCGGAGTTCGGACTCGAAGGCGCGGAGCAGCGTCGACTTTCCGATTCCCGGTTCGCCGATCAGCGCCAGCGACGTCTCCGGTCCGTCGGTGGCCCAGTCGAGAAGCTCGGCAAGCTCCTTCCTTCGCCCCGCCGGCGCGCGAAACTGGGAAACCACGGTGGGCACCGTTCCCGTACGCGGAGTCGCCTGGAGCACTCGGTCGAGCGCTCGTCGCTCGACGTCAGCACTCGACAGCTGAAGCCCCGCGGCAACGCGACGCAAATCGGGGGCCACGAACCAGGCCCGACGGAGCTCGGCGTCGAAACGAACCCCCGACGGGACGAAGCGTCCGTGGGACCGGCCGGTGGAATGCCACCGGTCGAGTTCGGCGTGGGCGGCCGCCCTTGCCCGCGCGTCTTCTTCGGGAGTCATGCCGCGAAGCTGGAGGGCGCGGAGATCGGTGTCCCCGACGACCTTCCACACCACGTAAAGATCGTCCCCCCGGGGACGGAGCTCCACCACCTCGGTCCCCATCCTCGGCCGAAGGAACCGCTGGACAAGTGCGAAGGCTCGCTCGGTCCCGCTGCCCACGAGGATCGTGACGACAACCCGACGGTTATCGGACCGGCGCACTCCGGCCCGCGTCCACGCGGACGTCCCCATCGGTCCCTCGAGAGCATAAAGCGGCTCCAGAACCTCGGTGCGGTCCGGCGGAAGATTCCGTTCTGCTGCGGCCATGGTGTCCCCAAGGCGGAAGGTAAACCTCATGCTGCCGCCGCGACGCCGACGTTTGCAAGGTGTGGTAAACAGAAACTCGACCCGCGGAACTCATCGGCGATCAAGCTGCCCGCTCCACGGGCTCACCGAGCTCCGAACGATCAGTCCCCAAATGCGAATGGTCCGCGTCCTCCGTCGACGACCGTGGTGAACGACGTTCTCTATCCGTAGCGTCGCTCGAGCGCGGTGTAGAGCGCTCGAAGTCCCAATGCTTCGCCCCCGGCTGGTCGGCCCGGTTTCGAGTCGAGGTTGTAGGCCATCGTGTCGATGTGCACCCAGGGTTGGTTTGCATCGATGAACTTGCTGAGGAACAGCGCCGCAGTGATCGCGCCGCCGTAGCTCCCGTTGGAGATGTTGCTTGTGTCGGCCACCTTGCTGTCGAGAAGCGGCCGATACGGATCGTGAAGCGGCAGCCGCCAAAGCGGGTCCGCCACGTCCACTCCCGCGGCCAGGACCTCGCTGGCAGCCTTGTCGTCCGAGGAGAAGAGCGCCGGCAGGCGCGCTCCGAGAGCCACCCGCGCCGCCCCCGTGAGGGTTGCCATGTCGATGATCAAGTCTGGCCGCTCCCGGTCCGCCTCGGCCAACGCGTCGCAAAGAATGAGCCGACCCTCGGCATCCGTATTGCCCACTTCCACACTGATTCCCTTTCGGGTCTCGAGCACATCGAGGGGGCGCATGGCGTTGCCGGACACGCTGTTTTCGACGGCCGGGATGAGCACTCGGAGCCGCACCTTGAGCCCCGCATGCATGATCGCGTGGGCGAGTCCGAGGATCGTCGCCGCGCCGCCCATGTCTTTCTTCATCAGCTTCATGCCCGAGGCCGACTTCAGGTCGAGGCCGCCGCTGTCAAAGCACACGCCCTTGCCCACGAGGGTCAGCTTCTTGTGGCGAGCGTTCCCCCACTTCAAGTCGATGAGCCGAGGGGCCCGGCTCGACGCGCGGCCCACCGCGTGAACCGCCGGGTAACCCTTTTGAAGCAGCGCGTCGCCGACGATCACACTCACCCGCGCTTTGTGACGCCGCCCGAGCTTCCGGGCTTCGGCGGCAAGTTCCTCCGGGCCCATGTCCCCCGCCGGAGTGGTGATGAGATCGCGGGTCAACGAGATCCCCTCGACCAGTCGACTGACTCGTTCCCGGTCGGCATTCGTCGGCCAGACGAGCGTGGCAAAGTTGTCTTTCTTTCGCTCCTTGTAGCGATCGAAGCGATAGCATCCGAGGGCCCACCCGAGCGCCGCCGCTTCGGCCTCGCGCTCGGAAAGCTTCGCGTCGATTCGGTAGCGGCCCTTGGGGAGCTTCTTCGGGAGCGCCGCATACGCGAAGGGGCTGTCACCACCAACGCCGACGAGCACCCCCGCAAGCTCTCCGTTGCTGCTCGGGAGCAGGCACACCTCGCCGCGACTGCCACCGAACTCCGTCGCCGCCACCCAGTTGCGCACGAGCGCACTCTGCTTCTTGAGCCAGGTCTTGTGGTTCTTTTTGTCGACGGGATAGATCGGAACGGTCTTCGCCGTAGCACGAGGCGCGAGATACTGAGCGTAAGACGTGAGATACTGGGCCACGGGTCCTCCTGTTCCCGGCGGTTGTAGCAGACCAGCGTCCATTTATGGGTCTCTTCGCACTCAGTGATCTTCATGTTGACCATCCCGCGAACTGGGAAGCGCTCGAAGCACTGCCTGCGCGTCCCCAAGACGATCTGATCCTTGCCGGGGACATCGCCGAACACCTTCCAACCTTCGAGCGAGCGATCGACGAAGCTGCGACAAAGTTCCGGACCGTCTACTG
Organism: Myxococcota bacterium; assembly: GCA_039187775.1. Lineage (GTDB taxonomy): Bacteria > Myxococcota_A > Polyangia > Polyangiales > JBCCZL01 > JBCCZL01. Next base: position 5,351 of record JBCCZL010000208.1, on the reverse strand, counting down.
GGTCCCGGGCAACCACGAACTCTGGACCGTGCCAAAGCGTGAGCCCGCACTGCGCGGAGCAGAGCGGTACAAACGACTCGTCGAGATCTGTCGCGCTCGCGGAGTCCGCACTCCTGAAGATCCCTACGACCGAGTGGGCGCGGCATCGCTGCGAATCTGTCCTCTTTTCGTTCTCTACGACTACAGCTTCAGTCCCGACGGGATGAACCCTGAGGAGGCGCGGGCGTGGGCCAAGGAGCAGGGCATCGTGTGCACCGACGAGCACCTCCTCCATCCCGACCCCTACCCGAGCCGAGAAGCCTGGTGCAGGGCGCGCATCGAGGCGACCGAGCGGCGGCTCGACGAGCTCGGCGCCGCGGAGAAGACGATTCTCATCAATCACTTCCCCTTGCACCGGCAGACCCTGACGATTCCCCTCGTCCCGCGCTTTTCGCCCTGGTGCGGCACCCGCAAGACCGAGGACTGGCATCTCCGGTTTCGCGCACACGTGGTCGTAACGGGTCACCTCCATGTTCCGATGACCCATTGGGTTGACGGCATCCGGTTCGAGGAAGTGTCGGTGGGCTACCCCCGAGACTGGGACCCGTCGAAAGGCCTCGCATCGCGATTGCGGCAGATTCTGCCAGAACCCTGACCGACCAATGGTACGATCGGCACCTGGGGCTGCCATGAGCGATCGCGAAGGTTATCTCATCGGAGAGATCCCGAGTGAGTCGGATGGTTCGCCGGTCGAAGATCCTACCGATCTGCGGCGCGCGTTGGGTCTCATATTTCATCGTCTGCCGCCTTCCGACACTCCGAGCGATGTCGGAAACGAGGCGTTCCAGCTGCTTCGCCGGGTGGTGAGCCGAGGACCGATCGAGCTTCGCATCGCCGGCGATGGGGTCTATCGCAAGGGCGATCGAACGCTCGAGTTTGGCGCCGCGGATCGGACGCTGGTTCGTGTGTTTGAGCACGGCATTCGCGTGGTGCGATTTCTTCCGGGCCTGTCCGAGCCGGAGGTCAGCGCCTTTCTCAGAATCGTCCAGCAACCGATTCGACTCGATGAGCACCCCCACGACGATCTGACGACCCTCCTTGCAGAACAGGAATTCGATTGCGTTCAGTACGAGGTCGTTCTCGGAGACGGCGAAGGAGAGCGCCTCATCCGCGAGTTCGTCGAGGCCGCTCGAAGCGAAGCGTTCGACTCCGCGGACGGCGGGAGCCTCTCCGAGCGCCTCGCCCGGGCCGATGTTCGGGTGCTTCGCACGGAAGATCTGAACGACATTCAACAAACCCCCCCCGAAATCGATGAGGAGTTCGGGGTCTTCGGCTTTGTCGACCCCACGCTCACGGCCCTTGCCGAGGAGCTCAGCGCAGAGCTCGAGCGGCCAAGCTTTTCGCTGACCCGAGCGGTAGGCGCTTACGCGGACTGGACCGCGAAGGAACGGCCTCTCCTTGGGGCGCTTGTCGGCGAGGCGATCTGCCAAGACGCCGCTGAGCGCGATACCCTCCGAGCCGGCGAGCTCACGCGCTGGCGATCTTGGGTGGAAGCACACCGGGCGGAGCTCGTTTGCCTCGACGAACTCACCGGGCCGGGCCTTCGCGAACTCGCGCTCGGAGCGCTCACGGCCGATCTCCGACTCGACCGCGACGCGGCGATCGGGGTATTGAAACAGACCACCGGACCGGCCGCCTCGGCATGGCTCCCACGGGTGGCCGCACTTCCCGAAGGAGGCCTTCGGGCGCGCGCCATCGCGGCGCTTCTCGATGCAGAAGATCCGGCGGAGACGATGCTCGGCACAAATGAACCTCCCACGCCGACGCTCCGGGATCAGGTCCTCCTCGTGATCCCCACGCTCGACGGGGAAGGCGCCAGCGCGGTCCTCGCGTCATTTCGTTCGGCCCCCTTCGACCGAGACAGTGCGGCGATCTTTCGGACCGGCCTGACCCACGGCTCGGCACTCGCCCGCGTCCAGTCGATGAGCTGGTACGCCTACTACGGAGGCGACCACGTCGTGGCGGTACTTCGCCGGGCGCTTCGAAGTTCGGTGGTCGAAGACCGCGTGGCTGCGCTCTACCTCATCGTTCGGGTCCGACCTCAGGTGGGCGTGGGTCTCCTCAAGGCCTGGTTCGAAGGTGAGTCATTTCGAAAGCTCCCCTTCGACGACAAGCAACTTGGTGCGCTTTGCCTCGCCAAGGTCGGCGGACAGCGAATCGCCGAGACGCTCCGCCCTTGGCTCCAACGCAAGTTCATCGAGCGACCCGCGATGGACGAAATGCACGCCGCCGCGGCGGCGGCCATCGCAGCCATCGAAGATCCCGAGGGCATCGAGTCGCTTCACCGCGTGGTGGCATCACGAAGAGGTGCAAAAAGTCTCTTCCGCATGGAGGCGGAGCGGATTCTTCGGACCTTGGAGCGCCAAGAAAAACCTTTCGCGCCGGCCCTTGAACTCCTCGACCATCGAATCGACGCCCTCGGGATTCGGGCCGCGCTCTCGATGTCCCTCTCCGAGAGCCACAACACCGTGCTCCCGCCGGGTCCTGATCCAGAACTTCGCGGAGTGACCGCGCCACCCGAAGTCGACGTCTCGGTCGCGCCCCGCCCGCAGCCACTCATCGGTACCGATGATGAGGCGTCGCCAGAGCGCCCTCGGGCGCAATCCCCGATTGCCATCCCGCAGGCCCCCCGCATCCCGCGGGCGCTCGAGGAGCTTGGCTCGCTGCCGAGCCCCCTCGAGCAGCTCGAGGACATCCAGGAACCGCCCGAGTTTCCTGCAACGGCGCAGCTTCCCGAACTCCCAGACTCAACGGAGGCGATCCCCGCGCCCAACTACGGTCCAACCGCATTCGCGAAGACCGAACTGCCTCCCGAGTCGCGTGAAGAACCGCGACCGCGTTCGTCCACGCGACCCACCACCTCTCGACGACCGGCCCCCGGACGAACCGATCGGGTGCCGAACGCCGCCCGAGGCCGAAACCCGGTTTCCGACCGAGTGGCCCCCGATGCGGTTCTTGAACGCGCGGACCTCCCCTCGGAGAAGGGGCCAAGCGAGTTCCCGCCGAACCTCGGCCTCCCGAAGAGTCGGCATCCGCCACCCCGGGAGCCATCGCCGAGCGACATCACTGCCGTGGGCCTCGACGCCGCGATCACCGCGGTGGGCGCCCCCGCTCCGGATCCTTCAACCGACGAATCCGCCGAGGATCCCCCGGTGCGCGAAGAGGAATCGGAGGGGCGAGCACTTGAAGATGCCAACACGAACCTCGATTCGCTTCTCCAAGGCTACCTGGACGAGGAAGAATGAGTACGTCCTCGACAGCGGAAGCCGAGCAGAGTCAGCTTCTCGGAAGCGACCTCGTGGGGCGTTTTCTCGTGCTGGTGAAAGTCGCTCGCATCCACGAACCGCAGAACGCCGCGGTGAACTCTGCGGTTCGTCGGTTTCGCACCGCCCTCGATGCATACCAGCAGGTCTCCGGGAGCGAGGTGGCGCTCCAGTTCGAGAGCGACGCCGCGTTCATCAACCGACAGCCGGTCCCCCTGGATGAAGCCCAGTGGGAACAGACGGGGTTTCTGCGGAGCTTCCTTCGGGACGCGGGCCTTGCCGACATCTCTTTCTCTGGAATGGTGCCGGAGCACAGCGTCCGCAGTCTCGTTCAAGCGCTCCGCGACCTGTCGCTCGACCCATCGCGGAGCGCGGAAGTTCGGGCGCGAGACTTCGTCGGCGTCAAGCTCCGCGACCCGAACCCGCGGCCCTCGCATCCAGGGATGCGGATCGATGTCGACGATCCGCTTCGTGTGCTCCGGGCCTACGCTGCCGTCGTGGTCTCCGTGGGCCGTTACTTCGAAGCCGTGGATAAGGGCGCAACCTCCCTGCTCTCGCTTCGAAAGGCGACGCAAGCGTTCGCACGTCTCCCCGAACGCACCCTGCCACTTCAGCTGGGTCTCCTTGCGCTCAACGACCAACGGCAAACGCGGACAGGACGCGCGGCCCGAGTCTCGGTTCTCTCGATGCTGATGGCCCGACGGGTGGGCGTGCGCACCGGCCTCCTTCGGGATGCGGGAACCGCTGCGGCGCTGACCTTCCTTGGACGACGCAAGCCTTTCGTGTCCGCTCACCAGATCGGGCAACCCGAAGCGATCGCCGGATTCCGCGCCATGGCGCAGAACCCCCTCCAAGGACGCGGTGCGGCCCTCGCGGTGCTTGCGGTCCTGGACCAGGCGAACGCGGCAGGGCGACGCTCCGGACATCCACTGAACCGCATCATTGCCACCGCCGACGCCTACGATCTTCTCACAGTAGGTTCGCCCCATGGCCCGGGCCTCGCCGCGGACGAGGCGCTCCGAAAGTTGAGCTTCGAACCGGACATCGATCCGGCCTCGCTCCAGCTCCTCACCGCGACCGTCGGCATGTTTCCCGTGGGGACCATTGTACGGCTAAACGACGGCACCATCGGACTGGTCGTCGATGCAACCAACGATCCGCGGCGGATCCTTGAACCGCGAATCCGGGTCCTTGCCGATTCGGCGCGGCACTCCGCGGCGGGCAAGACCCTAGATTTGGCAGGCTCGCCTCGGCGAATCGTCGCCACGATCGACCCCCGGCCACACGGGCTGAACGTGGGAAGTCTGCTCTTCGGCAACGCTGGGCCATAAAGCCAAAGAGGACCGGAATGGGCGAACTGAAAACCAAACCAACCAAGCGAAGCGTTCGCTCCTACCTTGCAGGGCTCGAAGCAGAGCGGCGAAAGGACTGCGAAGCGCTGATCCGGTTGATGAAAAAGGCGACCGGCCACGACCCAAAGATGTGGGGAAACATCGTGGGCTTCGGGAGCTACGACTACGTCTACGAGAGCGGCCGAAACGGCACCTTCTTCCTCACCGGCTTCGCCTCCCGTGCAAGAACCCTCACGGTGTATATCGTCTCTGGCTTCGACGACTCCGCGGACCTGTTGAACAAGCTCGGAGCCTTCAAAACCGGACGCTCCTGCCTCTACGTCCGGCAGCTCGAGGACATCGACCGAAATGTCCTAGCCAAACTGATCGACCGCTCGATCAAGACGCTGCGAAAGCGCTACCCCCACACGACTACGGAGTCCTCGAAGAAGAAGGCGCCCTCGAAGAAGAAGACACCCGCGAAGAAGAAGACACCCGCGAAGAAGACACCCGCGAAGAAGACACCCTCGAAGAAGAAGGCGCCCTCGAAGAAGAAGCGAGAACCGCGCAAGAGTAGGACACGAAGGTAGAGGCAGAGGCAGCGACAGAGACAGAGGCAGAGACAAAGGCAGAGACAGAACCAGAGACAGAACCAGAGGCAGAGGCAGAGACAGAACCAGAGGCAGAGGCAGAGGCAGAGACAGAACCAGAGGCAGAG